>JASHOY010000355.1 GCA_030038435.1 Acidobacteriaceae bacterium
ATCAGGCTGAGCGTCCTTTGGCTTCGACCACCACCCTGGAACACCGCCCACGGTTCCGGCTTCAAAAGCCACGCCATGCCGAACAGCGACGCGCTCCATGATGGCATCGAAAGGCGCGCGCGCCGCAATTCCTCGCAAGTTTCCTTTGTGAGGTTCGACGATGGCACGCAGGCCTACCATTGCGGTCTTGTCGGCCATGCTGACGGGATGGAACACGGTTGGGCCCAGTTGGGTGAAGTACTGTTCTGCAAGAGATGTTGGCATTTGAGTTCTCCTCTGTGTACGCTGTCCGTGCCGCACTGTTCTGCTATTGTGTTTTGAATTATCCAGACGATCCAGTCTCGTCTCGAATCGCCGGCATTCCGAATGATCGTTGAAGATGAGCGCATTCTGATTTCGGCCAAGTGTTGTCCAATCGCTTTAAATGCTCAGCTGCGAGCACCGCAGACCTGTTCAAGAGCCGGATAGTCCACGTACCCTTCAGCGCCTCCGGCGTAAAAGGTGTCGGGGGCTGGTGTGTTCAAGGGCGCGTCCGCGTGCATCCGGCAGGGCAAGTCAGGGTTGGCAAGGAACGCCTTACCGAAGGCGACTGCGTCTGCCCAACCGGCGTCAAGGGCGGCCTGGGCGCTCTGCCGGGTGAAGCCTTCATTGGCGATGTAAGCTCCGCCGAATTCGGCCTTCATGCGGGGGCCGAGACTGTCCGGCCCAATCTTTTCGCGGACGCAAATGAAGCCGATATTTCGTCGCCCCAGTTCGCGCGTTACGTACCCGAACGTTGCCGCCGGATTGCTGTCTCCCATCGAGTTGGCGTCGCCGCGCGGCGCCAGATGCACGCCGACACGCGTTGGCCCCCATACCGATGCCGCCGCATCGGTGGCCTCAAGCAGCAGGCGTGCACGATTCTCGACCGAACCGCCATATTCATCGCGGCGGCTGTTGGAATGATCCTGCAGGAATTGATCGAGCAAATATCCGTTAGCCGCCATCACCTCGACGCCGTCGAAGCCGGCGGCCTCGGCGTGCTGCGCACCCTGGCGGAAACGTTCGATGATTTCCGGAATCTCGCTGGCGCTAAGCGCGCGTGGCGTCACAAATGGCCGCTGCGGCTGCAATAGTTTGACATGGCCCGTCGGTGCAATCGCGCTTGGCGCCACCGGCAATTCACCGTCCAGCAGGAACGGGTCGGAAACACGGCCCGCATGGAAGATTTGCATGAAGATGCGGCCGCCAGCGTGTCTCACCGCCCTGGTGACCTGCTTCCAGCCCCCGACCTGGTCCTTTGACCAGACGCCCGGACCGGTCTCGTAGCCCACGCCCTGCGGGGAAATCTGCACGCCTTCCGAAATGATCAAACCGGCGGATGCGCGCTGCGCATAGTATTCGGCCATCAGGGGGGTGGGGATCTTGCTTGTTCCGGCGCGAAGGCGGCTAAGGGGCGCCATGACTACGCGGTTGGGCAGCGTCAGGTCGCCGATGGGCAGGGGATCAAACAGGGACGGCATAATCAATCTCCTCGAGATGCAATCCGCACGCCTGTTCGGAGGGGTTGCGAATGAGGTCAAGCTTCGTGGATGTTTCGTTGCGCTCGGCTGCTGGACTACTATCGAATCAATTCAGATCAAAACTCGTAACGATCACCTGGCTGATAATCATTCTCTCGATAGTCGTGATGGGGTGTGCCAAGGCTAACTGCCACAGCCGGCCCAAGAAAACATGCCAAACGCAGCGCTGTAAGAGCCAGCTTTATTCTTGTCCTTCGCGAGCCGGCTCGGCAAAGAGCGGATGAGTCGCCAGCGGGGTTATGTCAAGCGTAATCAGCGGCCAGATCGGTAGGCTTTCCAATACTTCAGTAAGCTGATCGGCGTCGCGTGCCGACCAGATACCTATGTTCGCTTTCTTGCCAGGCAGACGCCAAGCTTTCCGGAGGATACCGCCAGCCTGAAACTCCCGGCCTCGCATCGATTCTCGCTCAATTAATTCTTTTCGTTCTCGATCGGGGATCTGATGAACAGCGGTCGTATCCATACGTACAAGGAAATCCATTCGCGAACCTCCATTTGGCTCGTGGCTATTGCAGGTTGCGGCTCAGGCTGCAGCCCACTCCTTTGTTAACTCTTCAGCGAAGCTGCTGTGTGTTCTCGGCTGGCGCCCAAGCAAGGCAGCAAAGCGCGCCGCCTGGTCCTCGGTGTTGCTCAATCCCGGTTCGACGAAACCCTCGAACATAATCCGAAGATCCCAGGCCCGCCAAACCTCACACCTGGCCGACACCGCCGTCTGCCATTAGATCCGCGCCGGTCATATAAGAACTCTGATCAGATCCAAGAAAAACGGCCGCATTCGCAATTTCCACGGCCTGTGCGAGACGACCGATGGGGATCATGTTCAGGTACATCTTCACCACCTCGTCCCGCCCTTTGGTTTCCGACTGAGAGTCGAGAATCGGAGTGTCAGTTACGCCCGGGCTGAGCGTGTTGACACGAATGCCGCGGGTTCTGAACTCGGCAGCCCAAGTGCGGGCGTAGGAACGTGTTGCTGCCTTGGTTGCCGCGTAGGCTGTGTGATTCGCAATGCCCATCAGATGCATGGCGGAGCTGACCAGGATGATCGATCCTCCACGGCTCATCAGCGGCAACAGCTTCTGCACCAGGAACACCGGAGCGCGCGCCATGAGATCAAAAGTCTTATCGAAATGCTCAGGTGTGAGGGTATCGAGTGAAGCCTGCTCAGTGAAACCAGCGTTGGAGACAATGATGTCCACGACGCCTTTCTCCGCTTTCACCGCCGTGACGATGCGATCGATATCCTCAAGTTTCGAAAGATCTCCTGCTATGGTCGCTACGTTCCTGCCGATCGCAGCCGCTGCCCGATCCAGTTCTGCTTGCCGGCGCGCGGTGATAAAGACATACGCGCCTTCGTCGACAAACCGCTTCGCCGTGGCGAAACCAATTCCGCTGTTGCCGCCGGTGACAACTGCCACCTTTCCTTCGAGTGTACCCATGAAATTCTCCTTTTCGTGAGCCAGCATGACAGTAACATTCCTGCCGCGCGCATTTATCGAACAATCGCTACATAATGTCGAACAGTCGTTACAGATGTGCCGCCGAGTGCATCGGATTCACGATTTCACAATCTAAAATCAAAGAAATGCGATGAAGACCCAGGTGAAACTCGGAAGGCCGGCTGAGTTCGACAAAGAGGCGGCTCTAGATGCGGCGATGCGGCTCTTTTGGGAGCGCGGCTATGAAGGAACATCCATGGCAGATCTGTCTCATGCCATGGGTATTCATCCGTCGAGCATCTACGCTGCATTCGGCGACGAGCAGGAGCTCTTCGCGCTTGCCGCCAAACGGTACGCAGACGTACCGGCGCAATACATGGTGAGGGCGCTCGATCAGCCTACCTTCCGGGACTTCATTATTGCGGCATTCGACAACACGGTTGAGTTCCTCGGTTCCAAGGAGCATCCTTCGAGTTGCTTCACGCTCACCGGAGCCATCTCCTGCGGTACGGATACGGAAGCTGCAAAGCTCTTGATGCGAGAGATGCGCCTGCGAAACGAGGCCGCCATTAAAGCCCGTCTCCTCAGAGCGCGAAAAGCTGGAGAATTTCCCAAAGGCGAAAACGTCGATGACTATACGAGATATCTCTCTTCGCTTCTCAGCGGTCTGGCCATTCAGGCCGCGAATGGCTCAACGAGAGCTGAACTGAAGCGCACGGCGGAGGTCGCGCTTAGACACCTCGGCGTTGAAAGGTAAGCTCTGGGGGCGCAATGCGCCTCGAGAACATGGACTGACAGAAAAAAGCCTGTGTCCGTAAGAGTGACGGGCAGCGCCGATCAGCGCGAAGACGAGCGCGTGCTGCCTGAGGCATACCGTATTGCCTCCTTTTCCCTCGCGGTTCCGATCGCCTGGTACTTCTTCTGAAAACTCTCGCGCACCTCTTCCGGCGCACTCTCCGGGGTCCCACTGTGAAAGATGGGGTTCGGTGCATACTCGATGGCAAGCTGAATCTCCTGCGCAACCGCATCTCCTTGCAAGAGAGAAACCAGCACAAGGGCGGCATCCAGCCCTGCCGTGACTCCAGCCGCGCTGATTATGTTGCCGTCTACTGCTACCCTTGCATCCGCCAGAACTGCGCCGTAATACGGCATCAAATGCCGAGCGCTCCAATGAGTCGTTACGTGTCTTCCTGTGAGAACACCGGCCGCACCACACAGCAACGCTCCAGTGCAGACGGAAAAGAGCAGCCTTTCCGCGGCGAAATGTTTGCGAATGAGCCCGAGTACTTGTTCGTCATGCATGAGCGCCTGCTGACCATGGCCGCCGGGCACGAGCAGAACATCAAATAATCCTGCTTCCGCAACGCTTACATCCGGCGAAAGCCGAAGTCCCTGCACGTCACGAACAGGTAAAAGTTCTTTCCCAATGACCTGGACCGTGGTGTCCAGCATGCGGGAAAGAACTTCAAACGGTCCGGTGAAGTCAATCTGATCCATCTGCTCAAAAATGAGGCATCCCACCGAAAGCGGTCTCACCGAGAATTCTGGTTTAGATCTCTCACTGACAATCAAAGGAACACTCATAATGCTGATCTCTCCTCAACATTCCTCGGGAACATGCGTTCCATGTGTCATTCCCATGCCGCGACGCCGTCGCCCTTACCTGAGCTCCATTATCAGGCTGCTTGGGCGGTACGAATCGGCGCTGCAGGTACGACGACTTCGACAAGTCCGGTCGCGACGTCATAAACAAGCCCGGAGATGAGCCACTCTCCTGGCAATGCCGGAATCGCCCTGAGTGCAGCGACATCCACAGCTACTGACTTCCGTGGATCGGGGACTGACTTGGTCGCGACCTCGCTCTCCGGTATCTGAAAGTAGTGCGCCAGCATGGATGGATCTCCCACCAGACGCGTACTGCCGCAATCCGTATGATGAAGCACGATCAAGTGAAACTCTCCGCCGCCGCCGGGAATCGCTGCAGCGACCTCTCCGATTCGTCCAAGGAGACCGAACTCCTCCAGCAGTCCGGACGTGACTCGACCGCCAATGTTTCTCAGTACGACGGCCTCACCGGGTTCGATTCCAAGCACATGAGCGGGATCCACGCGCATATCCGCGCAGCCGATGATTACCGCCTTCAAAGTCTGCAGCGACTGTGGAAGAGATGGCATAGGGAAAGCGGATTCTTTATTGCGTTTCAACATGAGGTCGAGGGTATTCATGAGCATTCTCCTGTAGGGATGTTGGTGGCAATCACGCCGGCATAATCTCGTACAGGCTTTCGATGCAGACACTGCGTCGATAAGAGCGGACGATTCAGGACAAAAATCCCACTATTCCCGCCAACGATGGGCCTTGCAGCTACTGTCCTCGAGCTGGTCCGAATGATGCTCGATATCGGCCAGGCGTGACCCGCAAGCGCCGCTGGAACATTCGCCGAAGGACTTCGGCGCTGGCCAAACCGCACGCATTGGCAATCTCAGCCGTGCTCCGTGCAGTTAATTCCAGCTGGCGTCGCGCTGCCTCGAGGCGCAGATCCTCGACATGTTGCGCGGGAGTCTTGCCAAGCTCGCGCTTAAACAGGCGAGTGAAGTTGCGAGTGCTCATCGCGGCACGGCGAGCGAGCGAGTTGACCGAAAGATCCTGGCGAAGATGGTCGGGAAGCCAGGCAAGCAAGTCAACCAGCGGAGGACTGTCGCGGGTTTGAGCTTCGAGGGTTGCGCTGAACTGTGATTGTCCACCAGGACGGCGCAGAAACACGACCATCATCTGTGCAATGCGAAGGGCCAGGAGTCTACCAAGATCTTCTTCGACCAGCGCGAGGCAGAGATCGATGCCGGCAGTAACTCCGGCAGAAGTGAAGCAGCTGCCATCCTGGATATAGATGGGGTTGGGATCCACGGCCACGCGTGGGTAGTCTTCCGCAAGTTCGCGCGCCCAATTCCAATGTGTGGTTGCGCGCCGTCCGTCGAGAAGACCGGCCTTCGCCAGGACAAATGCGCCAGTACAGATGGAACCGAACCGTCGACTACGGCCGCTCTGTAATCTGAGCCAGTCCAGAAACCCCGATTCATAGTGCAGTTCGCGGGGGCCCATGCATCCGGCAACGAGGATTGTATCAACCGGCCCCTCATATTCCCGGAATGTGCTGTCCGCGTGCACAGGCGTGCCGAGATAATTCGAAACCATTCGGTCGGCGCAGGCCGAAATGATGTTGACTCTATATGCCGGATCCCCGCCACGCAGCCAATTCGCATCGCCGAACACTTCCGCGGGACCGAACACGTCGAGGGTCCTCATGGGCGGAACGGCCACAATCAGGATGTGACGCGCAGTGTGTGGCAATGATAGATCTCGTGGCTGTTTGTGCCTTGGGTTTAGTCGGGCTGGCTGGCGTATGGGCATAACCGAGAGCGCGCACCCCGCAATTCATTGTAGAAGGGGCCTCCCGAGGTGCACTCCACGGCGGCAGCCAGTCAGGATCGATGCGTGAAGGCGGCGGTCGGACTCGTTGCATCGACGTCATCGCCAAGGTCCATGGCTGCAATAAGACCGTTGATCACGGTGAAGACGTGGAGAACCTCGCTGTCCGATAGAAGATCTCCTTGGAGGTTCTTGACGAGCTGGTGCACTTTGACCCGGACCTTGCCTCCATCCTCCTCGGTGATCTCCAGGGGTTTAACGTTGCCATCGAACTCACGCCATTGCCGAGTCCAGTAGGCGCGGATCTCTTCCTTTCCGATAACCCTGCCGCCCTCTGAAGCCTTGGGCCACCTCACGTCTTCGGTCATCAGTGCCAATGCGCCATCAATGTCCCGCTTGTTGAATGCGGCGTACGCCAGCTCAATAATCGTTTTAACGTTTGTCATAAATCCTCCTATAACGCTTCTCAGACTGTTGCGAATGCTTGGCGATGGATGCACTCACCGGGAACCGCCGATTCAGATTGCCGATATTGCGGCGCAGAGGCGGGGATTAACGAGGGAAATGAACCGCAACAATTACTTTGAATCTCATCTTTCCAAAAGAGAATCGAGCGTTTCTCGCGCCGGACTCACAAGTTGAGAAACCGGCATAAGCTGGCCTTCATGCGGCCATCTCGGAGGCCCGCGCCAGTGCTTGCGTGTCGATATACTCCCGGATGTTCGTCACTTTGCCATTTCGAACGGTAATGGCGAACACCCAATAATCCACGAATCTCCTATTCGTCGCTTTGATCCTCCCCGTAGCGGAGCCGATGACCAGAACCCGGTCTCCCTGCGCTATAAACTCGGGGGGCTTCGGATACGAAGTTTCCACCGCTTCGTTCGCTTTCTGAAGTAAACTCTCCAATCCCGCCTGCCCGCGGTGGGTCCCGGCCAGTGGCCAATCCTCGCCCGGAATGATCCACTCAATATCGTCACCAGACACCGCCAGCAGACCTTGCTTTTCGCGGCGGCCGATGGCCGCAAAAAAATCCTTTACAACCTGGACATTCTTTTCGATGCTCATCGAAATCTCCTTTTCCCTTCCATCAGAGCGTGTCCGTTCGAATCGGACCTTGGGGAGTAGTACCTATCGGACCGAATCGCACGGCCGTCGATCGATCACTGCTCCTTTCTGAACAAATCCTGGAAGATGAGTGGACCCCAAATGCGGTCGCGTGCGTGCACCAGCGCGCCACCCTCGTTGAGCTTTCCCAGCTTTACGGGTGCGAACCCGAGATTTTTGGCCAGATCCGCCGCGGGAGCGATCGCGTCCTCGTCGTCGCTCGACAGAAAGACGACGCGATGCCCCCATTCAACGATCGGATCGGTCGCCAGGGTGGCCGCAGGCAGGTGATTGAAGCCTTTCACAAGCCTGGCGCCGGGGAAAGACCTCGCAACGAAGGCGGAGGACAGCAGACCGCCCAGCTCCTCAGGTGAAACGAACGCGTTCATCGCGTCGACGACCGTCTTGCCTTTCCAACTCGGCAGCGCTTTCGCAACCTCGCGATGTTCTCCGAAGGGGACCGCCAAGATGATCGTGTCGGCCTCGAGCGCATCTCGCAGCGACTTGGCGATGACTGTGGGTCCAATCGCGCGAGCCTGCGGCGCCCACGCCTCGGGCGGCCGGCGGCTCGCGACCGTCACGTCGATGTTCTTACGGGCGAAGGCATGGGCGAGAGCCTGGCCTATTTTGCCGAATCCTACAATCGCATAGCTCATAACACTTCTCCGATCCATTTTGATACTGATTCCGCCACCTTTCAGATGGCCGTCATGCCGCCGTCGACGAACAACTCCTGCCCATTCACGAAGCTTGAATCACCGGAGGCAAGAAACAGCGC
>JASHOY010000356.1 GCA_030038435.1 Acidobacteriaceae bacterium
GACTGCCCACCATCCGATAAACCATCAACCCGCAAATGGCGGCAATGACAAATGCGATGGCCAGGGTTGTCAGGATTCGTTTGTTCATATTCAAGCTCGCGGTTCACCAAGTTGGCTGCGCGCACTACTCTCGCTTCCGTTACCAGATCGGCTGCCGCTGCAGAAGCGGGTCTTGGTCCCACGCCGAACTTTAGTAACCGATGACTGCCCATTCAAATGGATGGACTGCACGTAAATAGTATCCTGATTACGATCAGCAGATACACAAAAAAAATGGTAGTCCCGGTATCTAAAGTGGTATGAGCCGGAGGTGGAAATTGAGCGATTCTGGAGGCTATGGTAACCGATTAAAGTCAGTTACTCGCGATCGCTGACCGGCTTGAAACAAACCAGGCGCTCTGCTTCTGTTCCACCGGCCCGAGTACAAGAGCGACTTCGCTCGCCCCAGGGAGAGGATTTCATCGCGTATGGGCTATTCGCGCACGATCACGCTCTTTTCAGTCCCATCGGACGAGCGGCAGCAGATTTCCTCGATCGTCGTGTCGGTTGTTGTGCACGTTGTGACCATCACCCTGGTTTCAATCGGAGTGTATCAATCCAATATCGGCAGACCCATCCCGGTGGCTCAGTATCGCGTCCGGCAACTCGACCTGGAAACGCCAAAGGAAGCTATGCAAGCTCCCCCCGACGCAATCGAGTACCAGGCGCCGAATCTGGCCGCCAAGCCGCCGGCTCCCGGCGGAAATCCGGAAATAGACACCCCGGCGCTGCGCGAGGTTGCCAATGTCAAGCGCGGGCCGCAGACCCTGGTGCAGCCCGATATCCATAGCCGCCTCGCACTCAAAAAGCCTATTCCCGTTCCCAACCTGGCAATCTGGCAGCCGGTGAAAGTAGCAGTGCAGAAAATTGTGGCGCCCCTTCCCCAGCAGGCCGTGGCCATGCAAGCCACCCCATCCCTCAATCCGCCCAATGATGCGCTGATCTTCGGCGATGTCGAGATTTCGCCGAGCAATCTGCCCAACGAAAAGCTGCCCATGGTGGCAAGCACCACCACGCCGCTGGCCCTCGCTGGCCGAAGTCTGCCTCAACCAGCCCCTGTCACGGCTTCGCAAAGCTCCTCGAAGCCTACGCCGGCCACGGTGGTCTCGCTCTCGAATCTCTCCATGTTGAATGGCACAGTCGTGCTTCCGCCCGTTAATGAGACGGCAGTTTCGCCGGCTCCGGGAACACTTGGCTCAGGACAGAGAAAGAACAACGCCACGCCAGGCACTGGAAATGGCGCCGGGGGCACGCGTGGACCGGCTGTAGGACCAAAGTCAGGTGAAGGTACGGTGAAAGCCGGTGGCCAGACTGCCCAATCGGGACCGGCTCCAGAACAGGGCGGCGCTTCCGGTACCGGCAACTTGACCGTCGCACACATCACCTTGCCCCAAAATGGTCAGTTTGGGGCCGTCGTTGTAGGAGATTCGCTCGAAGGAGAATTCCCCGAGCTCGCCGGGGTATGGAACGGACGTCTCGCCTACACCGTGTATCTCCATGTGGGGATGAGCAGGAGCTGGATTCTCCAGTATGCCCTCCCGCGCGCAAACGACGCCAATTCGGGAGGGGTGGTAGCTCAACTTGTAGCGCCCTGGCCATACAGCATTGTCCGTCCCAATCTTGCGCCCGGTTCCATCGATGCCGATGCGCTGCTGGTGCATGGATATGTTAATCGGACAGGCCGCTTTGACTCCTTATCCATCGCCTTCCCTCCCGATTTTGCCGAGAGTCAGTTTGTACTCAATTCACTCAAGGAATGGGAATTCCGCCCAGCCACGGAAAATGGCCAGGCCGCCCGGGTAGAAGTGCTTCTGATCATCCCCGAAGACGAATATGACTCCGGTTCTACCGCGCCGGCGGCGTCCTCAGGATTTGTTCACACCGCCGGACTCCCGGCTATGAGCGTCTACCCGCCCGTCGGACATTAGAGCAGCTTTATTCTGCAATTGTCTCGACGCCGGCATCAACGTCACGGCGATGGTCAAAGCCTATAATGAAGACGATGCTCACTCTCCCGGCGCCGTGGTCGTTTAGCCGCAACCAGTCCGGCCGAGGGAGCCCGACGCTGTCTGGTAATCAGAAGGATGCTTTCGGGAACCTTGATACTCATTGAGCCTTTATTCGCAGCCCCAACGTCGCGCTGCAAACAGGATCAGATGAATCAACGGGCCTTCTCGCCCACGGAAACTTTGCATCACGGCCGAAGCGCTGCTCTTCACATTTTCTGCATCCTCTACCACGCCCGTGCGAGAGCCTATCGAGCCAGGAAGGTCATTCGATAAATATGAAGCTGCGTCATTTTGTTCTGGTCCTTCTTTTTGTCGGCGGATTCTGGGTCGTCACATCCTATCTCCCGCACGGCAGCCTCGGTCATCTCTTCGCGCCGCCCAACGCTACCGAACCCCTCCAGCTTGTCGAAGCCGCAACCGCCCCCGTCTGCGATGCCCAGGAACTAACCGGAATCGACATCTACAAGCGCGTGCTGCCGTCGGTCGTCAACATCACCTCCACCACGCTGGTCTTCGACTTCTTCTACGGCGTCGTGCCTCAGCAAGGCCAGGGCTCCGGATTCGTCCTCGATAAAGCCGGTCACGTCCTTACCAATTATCACGTCATCGAAGGCGCCAATCGCGGCATCCAGGTCACACTCAGCAACAAGGCCCATTACCCCGCCACTGTCCTCAACGTCGATAAAACCCACGACCTCGCACTGCTTAAGATCAGCGCCCCCAATCTCCAGCCCGTCACTCTCGCCGACTCCGCCAAACTCCAGGTCGGCCAGCGCGTCTTCGCCATCGGCAATCCCTTTGGCCTCAACGGAACCATGACTCAGGGCATCATCAGTTCCATCCGCTCCATTCGCAATGCCAACGGCGACCTCATCGACAACGCCATACAGACAGACGCCGCCATCAACCCCGGCAATTCCGGCGGTCCGCTGCTCAATTCCGCCGGCCAGGTCATCGGCATCAATACCATGATCGCCTCCAACGGCGCCGACCAGAGCTCCGGCATCGGCTTCGCCATCCCCATCAACACTGCCAAAGCCGTCCTCGCCGATTTCAGCCGCTACGGCCATGTCCGTCGCCCCTCGCTCGGCATCAGCGATTTCGCCATCGGCCCCGACCTCGCGCAA
>JASHOY010000357.1 GCA_030038435.1 Acidobacteriaceae bacterium
TCAACGAGCGTGGAAGTATAATTCCCAACCATTTGCTCGTTGATGGTAAAGCCGCCGTTAATTGGATCTCCGCCTTGTATCGTGCCCCATTGAGAAATCGGCGTCGAGTTGTTCAATGACGCTCCCGCGCTACTCACCAGCGCCGCGCGCTGCCCGCTCAGCGCGAGGGCTCCGGCTAAGTCTCTGTCGCCTTGTTCGAGAACCGCTATCTGCTGCCGGGAGTAGTTGCCGTTCCCGACCGCATCAAGAAAGGCGTTCAGCGGACCGCTCCCCCCGCCTTCAAAGCGTCCCGGCTGCGCACCCCCCGCCGAGGCGGGAGTCCCCGCGATGTAGGTGAGGGTTTTTCGGTATTCCTCGTGCCTACCCAACACGGCAAATGTAAGTTGCGTCTCAAAGAGCGACCGCAAATTTCCCAGAACGTCCGGGGACATACCCTGTGTGGCAGCCATATCACTCCAGACCTGAAGCGTCGTGAGCGCGTCGGTTGCGCCAAGTTGCCGCGCGAGGTCGGCCAGCTTCTGCGTTCCCACGGACAGAGCGGCCCCGCCTGCCGGGGGCGCGGGTTGCGTTTGTGCGCGGGCGCGCGCGGAAGGGAAAGGGGTGAGAACCAGCAGGACGCAGAGGGGTACACGGGAAGGAAAACGCATGGCGGGAAAGCCCTCTCGGAGCGGGATACTTTGGGGGGAAATCCCGTCCCTTCCATCTTGCCACGGCACGCGGCGACTCTCCCAATAAAGTATCGAAAAATGTCAAGATATTGATTATAAATGTCAGTATTTTGGTGCAATGCGCCCGTTATGTTAGCTTCGCCGCGTGAAGCTGAACGACAGCAGGCAGTTACGCGCCGCGCGGGCGCTCCTGGGCTGGGGCCAGCCCAAACTCTCGAAGGCGGCGAAAGTCGCCATCGGCACCATCCGGCGTATGGAATCCTTCGACGGAGCGATACAGTCGCATACCGGCACGCTGATGCGCGTCCAGGCGGCGCTGGAGAAGGCGGGAGTGGAATTCCTCGACGACGACCGACCGGGCGTAAGGCTCAAAGCGCCTGATGCGCCCACGCATCGAAAGACCCGCCGCTCGCCTCAATCGGATTTCTGAACATCCTTCCATTGGTTTCCCGGCGACTCTCCCCGCATACCTTGCCCTCGCGGAGACGAACGCGCTACCATCGCGCCTATGGCAGGCGGCCTCCCACTCACCGACCGGCGCGAATTTCTTGCCACCGCGGCGCTCGCCCTGCCCGGCATATGCGCGCTCGCGCGATTGCTGGGCCATGACCCGCTGGTGCGGATTGTGTCGCGTCGCGACGGCCGGATTGAAGTCACGTACAGACCGCGCAGCGTGGTGCGCAAGGCGTTCGCGCAACTGCACCGCCCGGAGATCGCGCGGCTGTTTGACGACGTCACCGAGCTGCGTTTCGACGGCTGCCCGGACGAGCCCGGTCCCCCTTCCCACACTTCATTGCCCATAGGCTGACCGCTCCCGCGAGCGTTCGCTTTCTTAAGGGGCTGCACCCCTCTGTCGTCAAGCGCCCTGCCACGAGGGTTTTCGGTCCCCCCCAATTTTCCCGGTAGGCGGAAAATCGGCTCCCCCCAAAAATCTTGCAAGCAAGATCAGAGACGCTTGACCCCAACACCCGCCGAGAAACCGCTGTCCATCGGTTTTATGAGCGACATCCTCAGCAAGAGCTGAGGAAATGCGACTCAGAAAACCGCTTCAACAACTGAAAGAGGAAATGCTTATGCCGACACTTCATGCAACCCCGTATGACATCACGTACTGCGGTTTCTACTTCGATAGGGTTGAGGAATTTGAACAGCGCATGGAAGCAGCACCGTTTGAAGAAGTGGAAATTCAGTTCATCGACGGAACCGAAGAAGAATGTCTACTCTTCAAGTTGTGCAAACCCCATCAGGGCTCAGTGGCTGCCTATTACGAAGCGATTGAAGCCGGATACGAGGAACACCAGCTCGCAGGATTGTCCTATCTCATTGAGTACCAGAGCATGACGTGGAAAGACGCCACCGCCGAAGGATCGCTTGAAGATGTGGATGTATACGCCATGACGATCAAGGAGCTGGCGGAGCATTTTGCGGAGGAAGGGATATACCCGGCAGGCGTGACCGAACCGATTTTGCCCTATCTTGATTACGATTTGCTCGCACGCGACCTGTCGATGGATTACACGGAAATCACCTGCATGGGGACGACGTACTGCGTGCGGGCCTCATGAGCCCGCAGATGGTAATCACCTGCCATCCACCTGCCGTTCGCACTGCCTTTCATTGCCTAATACTGCGTATTGTGCCGTCCATTGCTCTCTATATCGTTGAAAATACGTTGAACCGTGGATTCGAGTCCTACCTGAGGAGCCAATCTTTCAGTAGCTGTAGCTGCTCGCAATCATAAATGGGCGTGCTCGCAATAATGCCCTATGAGCTGCTCGGAATAGCTGAGAATGGAAGTGGTCGCCTGCTCGCATTAAATACGACTGTGCTCGGATTACCTGCGACGTGCTTGCAATCATCGGCTTGTGCTCACATTAAGTGAGAACGTCAAAAACGGCCTGGATAAACGGTCGTTTTTCCGGGTCACAACGGCACACCCGCCCTAAGCAGACTGGCTTGAAGCTCGGCAGTTCGCCCTGGGGGTAGCTGGCCGCGCAGGAACTTCCGCATGTCGCCCTGGCCCACGTTCAAAATCTCCGCGAGGGCTTTGTGTCCGTAGCCATGCCGGATGAGCATCGGCTCAAGGTCATTCATATCCTTCGCCAGCACCGATTCCACGACCTCGGCGGTCACAGGCTTACCGCCGATTTGAAACGCGGCTTCCAGCGCCAGCGTGAGATGCTGGCAGATTTGCAACGGCGTCCTCAAACAGTCGGCCAGGCGATCCACGGCCTCATCATCGAACAGGGACTGTGCTTCCGTGCCGGACTTTACGCATTGCTCAAGGAGCCAGTAGATATATTCGCGGTTCGTGCCGTGAACATTCTCAAACGAGAACATGGTGGCGCGATTGCCGATCTCCTCCATGGTGGGTTTGCGCAGCTCGTTATTGAGCTTTGGATGCCCGGCAAGCACTACGGACAATATGCCGCCGCCGTCGCGCACCAGTTCCAGCAGGCGCTTGAGGCCCACGAGCGTCTTGCGCTGCAGGTCGTGGGCTTCATCGATAAACAGTGCGACCGGCTTTTTCCGCTTCTTGATCAGTTCGCGCAGCGCGCGCTCACGCTTTTCCGGCCTGGTTGGGATGGTAGGGTCTTTCTCGACGGAGAGGTCGTAGAACAATGCGACCAGAAGAGCGGCGAGCGTAACACCTTCCTTGTCCACTGATAGCGACTTGGCGACCAGAATCTCCCCCTCGGCTTCGAGCTGCTCTTGGAGGCGATGCAGCGTTGTGGTTTTACCGCATCCGACGATGCCGGACATGGTAACGAACTTTCCCTGCTGCACCGCCGCCTTGAGTTCTCGCAATATCTGCCGGTGGCGCTCCGTCTCGTAGAAACCAGCTTTGCTGAATTCTCGCACGATGCCGTAATGGCTCATGATTTCCTGTCGCATCGCTACCTGCTTGCTATGTTTCGTAAATGCTGCCGTGCCCAGGCGATGATTTCGCGTTTATTCATCGTCTTTACCAGCAGGGTGTCAATCGATTCGATCTGATCGGCGGATAGCTTCGCCAGAGGCATGCCGAGATAGTCTGCAATGGCGCGTTTCGCCGCCACCGCATTGGGATAAGAAAGTTCCTGGAACGGATCGGGATCGGCAAAGGGGACGACGGGCTTGTTATCGAGCGTTACCGGCTCCGTCCCAAGCAATGTGATCTCCGGCCCACCAAAAACGGCTGAGCGCGCCAGTTCAAGCTTCCCCGCAAGTGCCTCGACGCGTTCCGCGCGACGCTCATGCCGGGTTTTCCTGTGCTTCCGGTAGCGATGCAACGGGATGGGGCCGCCGACGGGATAATACGGCCCGAAGCGCTTTTCACCATACTCGACGTAAAGCTCGTTATCGAACAGGCCCCACCACAGCACAACGGTTTCGCCCGCCAGTTCAGCATCGACCTCATATCCTACGCCGTCTATCGCCACACGGGCATCCCCGCCGACAGTACGGCGCTCCGGCTCGCGGGCGAAGGTGCAGAAACGCTCCCAACTGCACATCTCGCGTACGCCCGAAGGCGGCAGGTTCGATTGCCAGTCCTGCATTCTGGAGTGAGGTTCTCTACGGTGATCCATATCGTTGTAGCGCAACAGGTACTGCTGAAGCCCTGCATTCGCTTCCTCCTCCGTCTGCGGTTCGTGGAAGTGGAACAGCGTCTCGTACATTTCCTTGACCGTGCGGAAGGGCCGCTCGACCTTGCCCTTCGAGCGGGCAGTTATGCGGCTTCCGTCCTTGCCCGCCGGGATATGGGTGCGAAGCTCGGTGCCGAGATAGCCCACCACCTTCTGAAAAATATGGCTGCGGGCAATGGGACCATTATCGGCATAAATCATCTTCGGTATCCCATGTAAGCCCAAGCCCGGAAGGGCTTTCGCCGACATGGCGCTGAATAAGAAGCGCAGGGCGGCTCCCACATCCTCGCCATAGACGCAGTGATATTCCATGTAGGCAACGCCGCTGCGGTCATCGACCACGCTGAACAGCATCAGCTGCGGATGCCCGTCATCCTCGCGCACCCAGGACGGCTTATTGATTTGCTTGATATCCGAGGGACTCAAGTCGAACTGCCAGCAATCGTTGCTGTGCTCTGCCTCAAAACGCACAGCGGCAGGCTCACGCGCCAGAACATGGCGGTCATATCCCCATGCCTTGATGTAGCGGTTGACCGTAGGCACCTTCAACGCGCCCGGCGTCACTTTCACGAATCCCTCCGGCGTCTTTATGCCGTGCTGCTCCAGAAGCCGAATCGCCTCGCCGGTCGAGAGACAGCGGCCTTGCCTGTTAGTGGTGCGGTATTTGATGGCGGCAATCAGTTCGCAGTAGCGCTCCATCTCCGCCGTGGGAAGGCAACGGGTCTGTCCGGAATCGGCTCTGTGCAGGGACTTGGGGCGCATGTGCTGAGACAGCGCACGATAAAGAGTTGCCTTTGAGATTCCATACAGGGCCGCAATTTCCTGAATGATGACTTTCCTCGAAGGACTGCGCAGCGGTAACGTGCTCAAGCGCCGTCTGAGGTCAATGAGCGCTTCACCGGGAAGGGCTTTGCGGGGCATGGCCGATTACGCCGCATCTCTACGGCGGTAAGACCCAATCGCCACGCCGCGATGCCGGAGGTAGGCGTACAGCGTGCTCTTGGAAATACTGAGCTTGCTTGCGATCTGCCGCGTGC
>JASHOY010000358.1 GCA_030038435.1 Acidobacteriaceae bacterium
GCCGTGGGTTGGAGCCGGCCCTGGCTGCCTCCAGACGAATTCCGGGCGAACGGCAGTCGCGCGATGAGTTAATTGCCCGATATGGTGAAGAAAACGGAAAGTATCTTTTCGAGCAGTTCACGGCATACCGCCGTCATTACTCGGGGCTGACTTACATCTCAACCGGCGTTGCCGGTGAAAACGATCTCCGCGAAAAAGCGCGTGCCGAAGCAGTGCGCCAGGGATGGAAATTTGAAGACGTCAAGGGCTCCTGCACGTTGCTGGAGCGGCTCGTAAACGGAGAGTGGGATGCGGAGGATTTTCTGGTGGTGCCCCCTGGGGCAGTGATGCGAGCGGCTCTGAACGAATCGATCATGGATGCGGAATGGGCATGAAGAGCGTTCAACTCCGGCTGGAACCACTCTCGGTGGAGATAGCGGCTCCCTGCGGCGCTTCGCTTGCTGCAATCCTTGCCGACCGTGGAGTGGAGTTCCCCTGCGGGGGTGCGGGAATTTGCGGCGGGTGTGCTGTGCGCATGCTGGCCGGATCTCTCCCGGTGACAGATGCAGATCGCACCGCGTTCACCGTCGCTCAACTCGGGCAGGGATGGCGGCTGGCATGCCAGGCGCGAGCGGATGCGTCGCTGGTGCTGGAGTGTGGCCAATGGCGCATGAACGTGCTCACCGATACCTCCATTTTGTCGGGAGCGGGCGAGCCTGGCTCGAAACCTTGGCGCGGATTGGGAATCGCCATTGACCTGGGGACTACGACGATTGCTGCGCAGATGCTCGACATGGCTTCCGGTGATGTGCTGGCTGTGGAGACCGGACTCAATCCGCAGGCAGCCTATGGTTCGGATGTCATGAGCAGGATCCGCGCGGTGCTCGAAGGCGCCGATCTGACCACGCCGGTGCGCGATGCCCTAGGCGAGATCATCCTTCGGGTTGCAGGAAATCGCATCGGCGAAATTACCCGGGTAATTCTTGTCGGCAACACCGTGATGCATCATCTTTTCTCTGCATTGAGTGTGGAACCGCTCGCGCAAACGCCGTTTGCATCGCCTCACCTCGGCGCGCAGAGCTTCAAAGCACAGGATTTGGGCTGGACGCTGCCCGAAGACTGCATTGTCAGGTTCGCGCCCTGTCTCGGAGGGTTCGTGGGCTCAGACATTCTGGCCGGCATTCTGGCCACGGGAATGACTCGCGGCGAAGATCTGATGGCATTAGTGGATTTGGGCACGAATGGCGAAATCGCCATCGGCAACCGGAATGGCGTGGTATGCGCGTCCACCGCGGCGGGACCCGCCTTTGAAGCCGGCACGATTCGCATGGGCATGCGAGCGGCCACCGGTGCAATCGCCCATGTCGCGTTTCGTGACGGTTGCAGGCATATTGACGTAATTGGCGGCGTTGAGCCGCGTGGAATCTGCGGGAGCGGATTGGTGGACGCGGTGGCAGTGGGTTTGCGCCGCGGAGAAGTTCTTGCTTCCGGCCGCATTTCCGGCAGCACAAAAATCCTGCCGGTTGCAGAGCGCGTGGTGCTCTACCAATCCGACATTCGTGAACTGCAGTTGGCCAAGGGGGCCATTGCGGCCGGATTTCGATTGCTGATCAAGCGGCTGGGGGCAGACCGCGACGAGATCAGAAGCATCTATCTGGCCGGCGCTTTTGGCAACTATGTTCGGGTTGAGAGCGCCGTCCGGATCGGCCTGGTTGAGGCGCCCCAAGCGTTTATCCATGCGGCGGGTAATACGGCGCTGCACGGCGCGAAAATGCTTTTGTTATCGAGCCAAGAGCCGGTTTTGCCGCCTGTCGAACACGTAATCCTGGCCGCAGACCAGGACTTTGAGAGTGAGTTTACATGCTGTATGGCTTTCCCGGAGGAGGCTGGCGCGAGTCAATCCCGCTTTGCCCGCGAAGAAAACATAACGCGGGCTGGAATATCGAAGTTATCTTGCGCATAACTTTATAGAACTTCAGGTCGTTCAAACTGCACCTTCGGGATTTGACTCTATGGCCCCTGCTCTGACTGCAAAAACCTTCGGCATTCTTCCTGGTGGTATACCAATCGAAGCATGGACGTTGTGCGGCCCCGGCGCGCTCGTGGCTGAGATCATCACTTACGGCGCTACCCTGACACGGCTGCTGGCGCCGGATCGGCACGGATGTGTCGCAGATGTCGTCCTTGGCTTTAGCAACCTCGAATCATACTGCCTGAATCCCGGCTACATTGGCGCCACGGTTGGGCGCGTCGCCGGACGCCTTACCGGAGCTCGTTTCCGTCTGGACGGGCGCCAGTACGAACTGGCCCGAAATGATGGTCCCAACCATCTTCATGGAGGTGTCGAGGGATTCAACAAGAAAGTCTGGACTGCGTTTCCTGTAACTCGCGAAGGGGGTAATCCGTCTTTGCGGCTCTCCTACACCAGTCCCGACGGAGAAGAGGGCTATCCCGGCACCGTGCAGGTATCCGTCACCTATACCATCACCGAGGATGAAGTTTTCCTGATCGAAACCGAAGCTGTCACCGACAAGCCGACCCCGCTCAATCTCACGCATCACTCCTATTTCAACCTCGCTGGCGAGTCCGCAGGTTCGATTGAGGAACACGAGTTACAGATTCATGCCAAACTTTTCGCGGTCACCGATGAGTGCATGACGCTTTTGGGCAGAGAAGAACCGGTTGCAGGACGCGGGAACGACTTCCGGAGCCCTCGAAAACTGGCCGTCGCAATTCCCGGATTGTTCCAGAACCACGGAGACCTTTATCGCCTCCGCGTTGATACCGACCATTCGTCCCTGGCCGAGCTTTCGCCGGCGGCCCGTCTGGAGCATCAGGAAAGTGGCCGGGTACTCGCGGTGTCCACAACCGCGACGCATTTGCAGCTATACACCGGCGCCGCACTGGATGGTTCGCTCATCGGAAAATCGGGAGCTCGCTACGGCCGTCATGCCGGCCTATGCCTGGAATGCGAAGGCTATCCGGATGGCGCAAATACGCCGGAATTGGGAAATATCATATTGCGTCCCGGGCAGACGCAGCGCGAAGTCACGGCATACGCATTTCGATCCCTCGGGCCTTCGAAAACTGCGGCCGGCGAGAAAACCAATTTGAAGCCTTAGGGTGTAGCTCTTTGTGCCGGCATGGAAATGACCCTGTGTGCGGAAGCAAAGGCGCGTGGCTAAGGTCGACAAGGGCGCTCTTTATCATCAGCGAGCAGTTACATCGTTTGCTGCTGGAGTATTCCCGATGTAGCCCTCAAGCGCCATGCGTTTTCCCATGGGGCGTCGAACCGTCGTGCTGCGTGGGACGGTCGTGCCTTCGATTCGCAAAGCCGTGCCGGCTCTCGACAGCGAACAGCCGTTGAGCGACGTGAGGCTGCTTGCCGACGAGGTGGCGCAAACTTACGGTGGTCTTCGCTTTCCCATGAAGCTGATATGGATCTTCGCCGGTCTCGCGCTGGTGCTGTCGGCGGTTTGAATCTTTGGAGTCATGTCTTACATCGTGAGCCGCCGCACGAATGAATTCGCAATCCGCATGGCTTTGGGCGCAGATCGGCCGGGAGTGTTGCGGCTGGTATTGCGCGAGGGCCTGGTGGTTACGCTCATCGGTGCCGCAATTGGGCTGGCGGCCGCGCTGGGTCTGAGCCGCGTTTTGGCGGGTTATGTTTAGGGCATAAAGTCGACCGACCCGAGCACCTTTGCGGCCGCGACGCTCGTACTGGTAGTGGCTGCGCCTGTGGCATGTTACGCGCCTGCGCGGCGTGCCGCTTTGATTGAACCGATGCGTGCCCTGCGCAGCGAATAGCATCGCCGCGCTTGGTTACGCAGGTCGGTCGCGGGAACCAGAACGGAAAGACTGCCGGGTGGCTCTTCAGCAACCCTTCAGGGGCCAAATCCGCGATTCATGTCCCATAAGGGGTAGTGCGGTAACGAACCTGCCGGATCGGATACAAACAGTTCGGTCTGTGCTATCAAATCGCGCATACGTTGCAGCGCCGCTGGTCCGGGTTCACGTCGGCCGAGTGCTGGCGCAGCCTCGCCGGCTCGCACCGTCCCTTCAGGGGGCACCAGGCCCTCTGAGAGCAAGGGGCCGCGTTCGTTGTGCCGGTCAAACAAAGTCTCAAACGCTCGACGGAGCCGATTGATCTCCTTCTTCCCAAATCTCTTCTCCCAGCGCTGCTCAATCTCGGCGGTAAGAAGATGATATGTTTGTTGCGCTTTCATTCCTGGCGGTGAGAGGGAAACCACTTTTCCCCGCTTTGCCTTCGGATCGGGCGTCACAATCACATAGGGCTTAGTTTGCCAGCCTATTCCGGTGGTCTCCGGGGAGCTACCGGTTAAGCGCGAAATCTCCGCCAGGCGGATCGGTGTGGTCCCCAGCACGCGGATCGTATTGGCGCACAGCGATAGTGGCGCTCGCGATTCGCTATCAAACTCCAGACGGAAGGTCAGCAACAAGCGCGAAAGCAGAGTCGGTAATGCCCGCCGGCTTGAGAAGGGAGCCGAATCCTCGTTCTTCTTCGCGATATTTCTATGCATGCCCAGACCGTCGGGGGGCACGGCTGCCGGTAGCTCTACTTCCACCCGGTCGGCAACGTTGAGCAATGCATCCCGCAAGCCATCGATTTCGTCCCTGCCGAATCGCTTTTCCCACCGCTGCTCGATAACATCGAAGAGCGGCGGCCAGATTCCGC
This sequence comes from Acidobacteriaceae bacterium, assembly GCA_030038435.1. Lineage (GTDB taxonomy): Bacteria > Acidobacteriota > Terriglobia > Terriglobales > Acidobacteriaceae > Telmatobacter. The sequence goes on from JASHOY010000358.1 coordinate 4,676, forward strand.
TCGCGGTCATCCCTCTCGGCGTGAGATGGACAACCCAATCTGCGTGAATTCCGCGCCCGCTGCCCCATCCCGCCCGCCGTTCGCGTCCGGACATGCGGTGGAAACGAGTAGGCGCCGGCCGGCCCGAAGCCTCAACTGATTCCAGCACAACAAATCGCCATCTTTCCAAACAACCCAGTTGACCCCGTATTTCGTCCTCATTTGCCATGGCTAGCGCAGCCAGCTTGCGCACGGTGAGCGCGCCTTCGCTGACAAACCTCAGCAGATTGGCCCAGACCACCAGCGACAATCGCGCCCCAGGATCGCCCGCTTCGGCCATCTGCCGCTCGAATTCATTGTCAAACTCCACGGTGAAGGCGACCAAAAGTTGAGAAAGCAACGCAGAAAGAGGGCGGCGGGAAACAGCATCATGGATTGAAGATGTTGCGTTCCGGCCGTTCGCATTGGTCATTTGATCTACTCCACTTAGATCCTTCGCCGAAAATGCCAGAGTGATTTAATGATCCGCCGGGTGGATCACATCTCTTCCGAATTTCATTGTTTTCGACAGTTAATCCCCGGCTCCCAAACAGTCGCCGTCGCACTCAATAAAGGCGGGCTTTGGATGCCCCGGCGGATAAGTCCATCGAGGCCAAGCGTTCTCGCTGCGTTTTGATCCCCTGCTTTGCGGCTCCAGGATTATTGCCTGCCATCCTTGCAGTCTACGCTTCGATGGCCTTTTCCGCGGCGCAGCGATGTTTGAGATCGGAGTTCGGATGTCGTTTGGCGCAGAACGGAGCGCGATCTCCGAAATCAGATTGAAACACGCCGCCGGACCTGCGTGCTGCGACCTCGCGGCTCGACTCCTGTTGAGCCTGGTGCCGGCGCGGATCTTAACATCCGCGCCGCAGAGAGCGTATATGATCGGTAGACAAGAAAGGGCGAATCATGATCAGGATCAGGAAGAGCATCGTTGATGCTGTCCGGAATGCCGTCACTCCCCAGGACCTTTATCCGGCCGTTCAACTGGCCATCAGCCTTGAGCTTTCGACCATTCCGGTCTACCTTTGCGGACTTTTTACGTTAAAGCAAACCGGCGCCGGACAGGTGAACGCCAACGTCGCGGAGATCCTGCAATCTGTAGTTGACGAGGAGATGCTCCACATGTGCATCGCCGCAAATACCATGATCGCTTTGGGTGGGACGCCGGCCATGAATACCGCAACCACCGTTCCTCACTATCCAGGGCCCCTTCCCGGCGATACCGATGATGGCTTGATCGTGGGGCTGCTCCCGTTCTCAGTGAATGCGGCAGTCCTCAATACATACATGCGAATTGAGGAGCCGGATGTGATCGTCGAACCGTCAGGGCCGGACAGGATTCCTCTTGCCCCCGCGCCGCCGCCGCCGCCCGGACAGTTCGAATCGATTGGCGACTTCTATCGCGCGATCATCGTCCAGCTCCAGAAACTTCCTCAAAACGCAATTAACCCCGATCCCGCTTCACCCAGCCAAAAGAACCAGGTGGTGAACGTCTTTTACACCACGCCACCGCAGCCTGCTGCCATAACCGATATCCCCTCAGCCGTGGCCGCGCTGAATATCATCGTCGATCAGGGTGAAGGGTCTTCGGCGGGTCCGGAAGAAGTCGATCCGGTGGACCCCAACGAGACAGTTGCGCACTTCTACCGTTTTGCCGAGATCGTGATGGGCCAGTTGATCGTGGTCAGCGGGGATACCTATGAGTTTTCCGGATCGCCCGTGACTTTCGACGACTCACCGGCCGGGGTCTATGCCATGTTCCCCAATCCGACCCTGGCGGCGATGCAGTCTCTTCTTTCTGCAAGCGACTTCCAAATCTGCCAGAACTTCAGTGCGGCTTACACTGCCCTGCTGGATGCGCTGAATGGCGTGTTCAATGGAAACCCGCAGGGGATTCAGGATGTAATTAACAACAACATGTTCCCCCTGGCAACGGCGGCCAGCAACGTCCTTGCGATTCCGGCAGGCTCAACTGGATATACGGCGGGGCTTTGCTTTGAGATCTTTCGCCCCACATCGTGAGCGAAAACTGTAATTGTCTCGCCCTTTTGAAATACGTATGGATCGCCCGCGGACTTCAGTTGCAGATGGGAAGATATGCGACTCTCACGCTGGCCACCGGAACAGGGTTCTTGGTGATTGAGGCGCCAAAGGGAACTCGGCGGTGGGGCCTGCCACAGCCTTTGTCCTTCGCCTGGTCTCCGCCCCAGGGACGAAAACCCGTCCGCCGGAGCCAAGGCGTCTGCTACGATTTTCGCGCGCAACGCCGTTCAACTTGGCCATGTTAACAGATCCTGGCTCGGCTGGGGCGGGACTGGACGACGGTTTTCGGGATGGAAGCCTGTTCACGATAAGCTAGAAGTCAGGAGCTAGTGACCAAATCTGACCATGTCCCCATACAAGTACTCGACCCTCGCCGTGCATGCGGGGCAGTATCCTGACCCGCGAACAGGCGCCGTAAATGTGCCCGTCTATCTCAGCTCGACCTTCGAACTTACCGGCATCGGCAGCGACCGCGGCTGGGATTACTCGCGGGCCGGCAACCCCACGCGCGACCGCCTCGAGGAAGCCCTTGCGGCGCTGGAGGGCGGCTCCAGCGGCCACGCGTTTACCAGCGGCATGGCGGCGATCATGGCCCTGGTGCAGCCGCTGCACGCAGGCGATCACCTGCTCTGCTCGCATAACGTGTATGCGGGCACGGTGCGGCTCTTCAATACCTACGTGCGCAACTACGGCATAGACATCGAGTATGTGGATACCAGCAAGCCGGAGGCAGTCGAGGCGGCGATGCGGCCGTCGACGAAGCTGGTGCATGTGGAGACGCCCAGCAATCCCACCATGGTCCTGAGCGATATTGGGGCTATCGGCGAGATTGCCCACGCCAAGGGAGCGGAGGTGAGCGTGGACAACACCTTCATGTCCCCGGTATTGCAAAGCCCGCTGGCGCTCGGCGCGGATATCGTGATGCACTCCACAACCAAGTACCTCAACGGGCACTCGGACGGAATCGGCGGCGCGCTGATCGGGTCAAAGCCCGAGCACAAAGAGCGCTTCCTCCTGGTGCAAAAGGCCGCCGGTGGAATCATGTCGCCGTTTGAGTGTTTCCTGGTCCTGCGCGGCATCAAGACCATGCCCCTGCGCATCAGGCAGCACGAGGAAAACGGCCGCGCGGTGGCGGAGTTCCTGGCCGCGCACAAGAAGGTGAGCCGCCTGGCGTATCCGGGGCTGAAGAGCCATCCGCAGTACGAGCTGGCCTGCCGGCAGCAAAAGGGCTTCGGTTCCATGCTGAGCTTTGACATCGGCAACCGCGACGCGGCGGGGCGTTTCATGGGCGCGCTGAAGATTTTCATCAACGCCGAGTCGCTGGGCGGAGTGGAATCTCTGGCTTCGCATTCGGCAACCACCACCCACGCCGCACTCACCGATGCCGAACGGGCGGCGGCGGGGATCACTGAGGGCATGATCCGGCTCTCCATCGGGATCGAGGACAAAGAAGACCTGATCGCCGACCTGGATCAGGCGCTGGCGGCCGTGTAGGCGGGTCTATGAAGTCGTCCGGGGGTATGATTGCTGCGTGGGCTCGTACCGGTTCGATGGAGTCACGTTTCGTGTTTACCCGGAGGATCACGATCCTCCGCACGTTCATGACAGATACCAGGGCCTGAATGTCATCCTCGAACTGAGTACCGACGGTCAAATCCGCTTAGCTGATCGCGAGGATGCAGTCCGGCCCCCGAACGCAAAGAGGAACCAGGTCAAGCACGTTCTGAAGGTTGCCGGCGAGCGATTTAATGAGCTGACGGAGTTGTGGGGGGAAGCGCATGCCTGAATCGAGGAAGATTGCAGTATCAGACGCGGAGATTGATGCCGCGATAGCGCGTGCGCGCAGATATGCGAAGTACGATCAACGAGTCGTAAAGGCTACGTATGCGAAGGTGTCGGATCGATTGCGCCTCGTCTTTGAGAATGGAGTTGTTCTTACTGTTCCTCGCCGTTTAATCCAGGGGCTTGCCGAAGCGGAAGAGAGAGAACTTAGTCGAATTCAGATTGTCGGTGATGGGACGGGCCTGCTCTGGCCGCTTCTTGAGGTTTCCCACTATGTCCCCAGTCTCCTTCAGGGCGTTTATGGATCAGACAAATGGATGGCAAGCCTCCAAAAGCAAAGACGGGGTCTGAGGTTGATGGATTCACTTGCCAATTCGAAGCGCAAATGAAAACCAAAGAGGGAAGCGATTGGGGAGGGGAGAATAAGCAATGAGCAAGGGACTCGACGGCCGCCACCGCGACAGAGATGGGCGAATTGTCGAGAAGCGAGGCGACACTCTCGTTCGAACCTTACGGAGGGAGTACGGGGACGATTTTCTGCGCGATTGGCGTGGCAACGCCAGACTTTCGACCGTCCGCAAAGAGACAGATATGTCTCTGACAGAACTTGTGCGTCAGCGCCGGCGGGGTAGGTGAGTTTCGACCTGAGCCGAACGCAACCAGAACTTCGCACCCGCGCGCTGGCGCCGGAGCTGTTGCTGGGGATCGACACCTGCGGCCCCTCCGGGTCCGTCGCGCTGGCGTGCATGGCCGGCAGCGCCGTCGAGATTCTTGGGCAAATGGAGCTGGCGGGCCGCAGCTACTCTGCAACACTGGTGGCTGCAGTAGGAGAACTACTCGCCGGCGCCGGCGTGCCGCTCAGCCAGTTGACCGCGATCGTTGCCGTCAACGGGCCGGGCAGCTTCACCGGCGTGCGTGTGGGACTCAGCGCAGTGAAGGGGTTGGCGGAGGTGAGCCGCATCCCGGTCGTCGCCGTTTCGCGGCTCGAGGTGCTGGCGGGGAAGGCTCGGGTTGGCGCCTCGGCACTCGATGCGCACCGGCACGAGGTATTCCTCCGGGCGGGCGGGTCGACTATGGAACCGCGCGAACTGCTGGCGGGTGCCGATGAGCTTGCGGCCATTCGCCCCGTGCCGCAGCGGGTTGCCGTCTGCGACCAGGCGGTGGATTTGCTGCGCGAGGCGTGGCCGGCAGCGAAGTTGATAGCCGAGACCCCACCCACTGCAGCCGACGCCTTGCGGCTTTGCGCCGAGCGCGTGCAACGCGGCGAGTTTGTCGACCTCGCTCTGCTCGACGGGCACTATCTGCGGCGTTCAGACGCGGAAATCTTTGGCGAGCCCGGCGCAAAAAGGCCGCCGCGCTCATGAACGTCGCCGGCGACGCCCGCATCCGGTCCATGGGCATCGAAGATCTGCCCCGCGTGATCGAAATTGAGCGGGCGCTCAAGCATGCCCCACATTGGACGCAGGCGGCGTGGGAAGCAGTTGTCGACCCAAATGCGGCGGTACGGCGGATCGCTCTGGTCGCCGAGGAGCCAAACGCCGGCGAAGCGCTGGGATTCGCCGTGGCCGCACTGGCGAAGCCCGAAGCGGAACTGGAGTCGATTGCCGTCGCCGCCCCGGCCCAGCGTTGTGGATTGGGTCGCCGGCTTGTCGCCGCCTTGGCCGAAGAACTGCTGCACGCCGGCGTGGGAGAAGTTTTTCTTGAGGTACGCGCGTCCAACCGGGCGGCGCTCGGTTTTTACGCAGCGCTCGGGCTCACCGAGATCGGCCGACGGGCGCGGTACTACGCTGATCCGGAAGAAGATGCGGTCCTGATGGGGCTACGGCTGAGGTGAGCGCGACAGCGCGGTCCACTGGACTTAGACCGGCGCCGGCCAAGGGAAAGCAGTGATTGCCTCGAACAAGGGGACTGCCCCTGAAGTTGTGCTTTTTGCTCCGCGGACAGTTTACTTTCATGAAATCCACAAGACTCGTCCGGTTTTGACCGTTTTTCTGCATTTTCGGCTTGCGATTTGTCACCGTCGGGCTTTATATGTAAATGTTCTTTCATAAACGGAGGTGCCTGATGGATGAAATACAGGACCGCACGCTGAGCGAAGAGATTGACCGTCTACATGCCGAACATCACCGCTACGCTCAGCGTCTGGAGGAACTTATCCAGAAGCCGTATCTCAGCCAGGATGAACAGCTGGAAGAGGTACGCCTGAAGAAGTTGAAGCTGCACGCGAAAGACCTGATCTTCGCGCTGGAGCACCGGCAGCAACCCGCCGTAGCTTAAGCACTTCGACAGGCTGTATTAGAAGAACTTCACCGATGAATGGGCCCGGCTAGTCCCCCGCGTGGGGTGTGTGTCCGGCTTCTATCACTCTCTCTGTTGCGATCCACAGAATCGAAATCAATCACCGTATAATCGTTGGGTACCATGGTGCGCGACGGTTACATCTACGGAGTTAGCCTGCTGGTTGTGGCGGCAGCTATCAGCTGGGCGGCGGGAAATTGGGCCTGGGCCATTATTCCGCTGCTGCTGGCGGCGTTCTTCCTCTGGTTTTTCCGCGACCCGGAACGCGCCATCCCCGCCGGCGACGGGCTGATCCTTTCCCCTGGCGATGGTTTGGTTACCGAAACCGCCCGCATCGATACCCCCGATGGTCCCCGGCAGCGCATCAGCATCTTCCTCAGCGTTTTTGACGTGCACGTAAACCGCGCCCCCATCGGCGGCGTCCTGAGCCGCGTCACCTACCAGAAAGGCCAATACCTCAACGCCATGAACCCGGCTTCGGCCGAGCGCAACGAGCAAAACTCGGTTACCGTGCGCGGGCAGTGGATGGAGGTTACCTTCAAGCAGATTGCCGGCCTTCTGGCGCGTCGGATTGTCTTCAACTTTAAGGAAGGCGATATCGTGCAGGCAGGGCAGCGGGTGGGGCTCATCAAGTTCGGCTCCCGCGTGGATGTGCTGCTGCCGGCTCAGGCGGCGCTGCGCGTGCAGGTGGGGCAGCGGGTGAAGGGCGGATCAAGCGTCCTGGCAGCAATGGGAGTGACCGAACTTGCGCCCATGTCCGCTCCCGGGGGCGCGGTCAGCGCCACAGCGCCCGGCGGGGTGAGGGTGTGAACGGACACTACGGAGTGAGAAACCGCGCCGGGCTGGTGCGGCGACGGCGCGGCATGTATGTGCTGCCTTCGCTCTTTACCGCCGGCAACATCGGTGCCGGCTATTTCGCCATTACCCAGACCATCGCTGCCATCGGCGTCAGCAGCAATGCGGCAGATCATCTGAACTGGGCCGCCATCGCCATCCTCTTCGCCATCCCCTTTGACGCCCTCGACGGGCGCATTGCGCGCATGACCAACACCTGCAGCGATTTCGGTAGAGAGCTGGATTCGCTGGCTGACGTCATCACCTTCGGCGTCGCCCCCAGTCTGCTGGCCTTTGTCTGGGGCTTCCACTTTCTACCTGACTCCGTGAACCCGGAACTCCGCATGCACCTGGTGCAGGCCGGGGCCTTTGTCTGCTTCCTGTTCCTGCTCAGCGGGGCATCGCGGCTGGCGCGCTTCAACATCAGTCATGATCCCCAACCCCGCAACCCCGGTCGCCCGGACCGGAAATATTTTGTGGGCATGCCCATTCCCGCGGCGGCCGGTTTGCTGGCGGCGAGCATTCACCTCAGTTGGGGAATCCCCGTCGAGGCCTGGTGGTTCTCCATCGTCTGGCTCTGCCTGGTCGGCCTGACCGGCTTCCTCATGGTCAGTACCTGGCGCTTCTGGTCGGGCAAAGAGATCAACCTCACCAGCCGTCAGCCGTTTCAGCTCGTCGTTGTCCTGGCCATCGTGCTCTATGTCGTGGTGCGCTACTCCAACGTTATGCTCTTCCTCGCGGCGCTGGCTTACATGTTTTCCGGCATCTGGGCAAGGGCCGCCTATTCCTGGTCGCGCCGGCGGCGCCGGGAACCGATTGAGGAAAACGAGAATTCAACCAGACGCGTTGGTTCCGATCCACTGAGCCACTTGTAAACCTGATAGTTGACAGAGGATGCCTGTGTTCAAAATTGCCATTGCCGGAGCTTCCAGTTTGCTGGGACGCGAACTCAAGGACGCCCTGACCGATTCACCCTTGGCGGCAGCCAGTTTTTCCCTCCTTGATGAAGAAGACACCCAGGGACAACTGGACCAGGTGGGCGACGAGGCGACATTCATCCAGGCCATCGGTGATGAGGCCTTTGACCGTGCAGACTTCACCTTTTTTTGCGGCTCTGAAGATCTGACCCGGCGCTATTGGCGCCAGGCGCTGCGTGCCGGCTCCTCGGTGCTCGACCTGGCCGGCGCGCTCGACCAGGAAGCCGGCGTACTGGTGCGCGCGCCCTGGCTGGGCGCTGCGGAATCTTCTGCAGACCTCTTTACCCCTGCCGTGGTTCCCGCGCATCCCGCGGCAGTGGTTTTAGCGCTGCTGCTCGATCGCTTGAGATTGGCCCTGCCGGTGCGCACCGCAGCCGCGACCCTGCTCGCCCCGGCCAGCGAATTTGGCCGCGGCGCCATGGATGAATTGCATCAGCAGACCGTCAGCCTGCTCAGCTTCCAAAGCCTGCCCCGCGCCCACTATGACGCCCAAGCGGCTTATAACCTGCTTTGCGGGATGGGCGAAAGCGCCAAGGTGGACCTGAACGCGGTAGCGGCGCGGGTCCGTCGGCACTACGACGCGCTCACCGGAAAGCGCGGGCTCCCCCTCGCCCTGCAGGTCATCCACGCGCCGGTCTTTCACGGACATACATTTTCCATCGCTCTGGAGCTGGAGCGGCCCATGGAGTTGGCCGCGCTGGAAGAAGCCGTCGTCGGAGAGCATGTCGATCTGGTCCTCGAGGATACCGATTCTCCATCGAACTTGGCCGCCACCGGGCAAAACGATGTCCTGGTGCGATTGCGCGCCGAGCCGGAAACCACCAAGCGAACCGCGGCAACCCGCTTCTGGCTGTGGGCGGCATCGGACAATCTACGGTTTGGGGCTCAGAACGCCGTCGAGTGTGCCCTCGATCTGCGCAAGATTCGGCCCCAGGGCACCGTGCAGTAGCCCCATCGCGGTCGCATTCGCGAAATCGGAAGATGCCCCGTTCCATCCTCGCCGGAAGCCCTGCGTCTTTTTTTGCGCAGCAGTATTGTCCTGGACTGCACCCCCCCAGGCGACGTCAACCCCTGGCGCCCAATGAATCCTGCAAATAGCTGAAAACATGAAGCAATCTTCCGCCGCTCTTTTGCCGATTAATTCTCCGCTTCCGCTAACCTTGCATCATGCCCACAAAAGTTGCCCAATCGGTCCCGATTCGCTTTCGCTCTTCCACAAAAAAAGACCCCACCCCCTATGTAGCGGAATTTCGTGGCCAAACCGGGCTCCCGGCGCAATCTCCTGCTTCCCGGGCCGCACAGCGCGCTCCGGGGATTCCTCCCGCCGGCTTCGCCGGAACATTTGCCATTGTCCCTGGATTTTTCACATAAGATGCTTATTTTCATACACATGTGAAAGATTTGCCATGTAAGTAGCGCATTTTCAAACACTTGTGAAATGAGATGATTTGCAACTCATCTGTTTTCAAACACTTGTATTTTCATTTCGGAGTAGGCCCCATGGCAAAGATCGCCCCGTCCCGAAGAGCCGAAACTGCGAAGATGATGGACAATCCTGCCCTGCGCCAAAAACCGGACCAGATCGAAACCTCCGCGATGGCATCGGGCCGGCTCTCCCAAACCGCTTCAGTGCCCCAGAAAAATTCCCGCAATCGATGCGGAAATCAGGTTTGCCATGGTGCCGGCAAACATGGCGCGGAAGCCGAGTTTCGCCAGGTCATTGCGCCGCTCGGGAACCAGGGCCCCAATTCCGCCGATCTGCATGCCGATGGAGCCGAGATTGGCGAAACCGCAGAGCGCAAACGTGGCAATGGTGAACGAGCGCGGCAGCAGCGTGGCCTTGTGCGCGCCCAGGCCGATATAGGCGATTACTTCGTTGAGCGCCATGCGCGTTCCCAGCAGGTTGCCGATCACCCCGCAGTCGCGCCACGGCACGCCGATGAGCCAGGCCACGGGAGCGCCGATCCAGCCCAGAATCTGTCCCAGCGTGCTGGGAAACCAGGCCATGCCGTGCAGCGCGTGAATCCAGCCCAAAAGCCCGTCGAGCAGGGCCACCAGCGCCAGAAAGCTGATCAGCATGATGGCCACATTGAGAGCCAGCTTGCCTCCGTCAATGGTGCCGCGGGCGATGGCCCCGATCAGGTTCTCGTCCTTGTGCATCTCGTCCTGGGGAATGACCACCTGGCCTTCCGTGGCCGGCACTTCGGTTTCGGGCACCAGCATCTTGGCCATCAGGATGGTGCCGGGAGAGGTCATGATGACCGCGGCCAGCAGATGGCGCGGCGCTACACCCTGCGCAATGTACATGGCCATGATGCCGCCCGAGACATGGGCCATGCCGCTGGTCATGATGGTCATCAGCTCGCTGCGCGTGGCGTTGTTCAGGAACGGCCGTATGGTGAGCGGCGCTTCCGTCTGGCCCATGAAGATGCTGGCCGCCACGTTCATGCTTTCCGCGCCGGAGATGCGCATGGTCTTGAGCATGATCCATGCCATGCCGCGAATGATGATCTGCATGAGGCCGATGTGGTAAAGT
>JASHOY010000359.1 GCA_030038435.1 Acidobacteriaceae bacterium
ATGCAGGCCCAGCGGAGGCCTCGGGACGAGCCACTGCGAATGTTGATGGAATCCATACCGACCTGACAGTGTCTCTCGATCTTCGGAGTTTGCCGCCAGGAACGTATTTTCTTGTGACGGTCCATGAGAGCGATGAGGCCTCCTACTACTACCCGCTAACCCTGCATTGAGCAGAATGCCGGCTGGTGCCTTCGAACGGGCAGCGCAAAGGTTCAAATCCTCTGTGACGCGGTTCACGCTACTTGACTTCCACCTTGTGCGATCATAGACTTGCATTTAGAGGTGACGGAGTTCGCCTTTAACCGCTGTCCTCCAATAGGCCGGACAGATGATGACTCCTGACAGGGAATACTGTCGCGGAGTCATGTCCCGGCAGCAATCCCTGAACAAAACTGAAGGAGTACGGATCCATGATGAATCCATGGACCCTCTCAGCTTTGTGGGTGGGATTGGCGCTGATTGCGACTTCGCTTGCGATCGGGCTCAGCTCGTTTCGTGCGCACGTTCCCGCAGACACAGTCGCACAACTGGTCAGACCTATCGTACTCAGCACTCAGATCCGGCACTTCAACACGCGCCGGACTACGTTTCTGAGCGAATGGGGTGGGGCACTTCCAGTCGTCCTGGCAGGAATCCTCGGACCATTCGCCGCCTTTCTGCTTGAATCTTTAAGTCATTACCCGACGGCAATCATTCCCTGTCGGCGGCGCGGTTGCCAGTGGCGAGCAATTGCGGCACCGGCATTCGTCATTTTCAGATCGGAGCATAAGTGTCTTCACAATGATCGGCCCTGGGGGCCGGGAAAGCGGAATCATTATGTCTGAAATTGCAAAACTCCAAGCACTTGAAATTCTGGACTCGCGCGGCAACCCCACGCTAGCCGTCACGGTGACCCTGGCGAACGGGGTCGCCGCGACCGCAAAGGTGCCGTCTGGCGCCTCAACAGGTAAACGCGAAGCCGTCGAGCTTCGCGATGGTGACAAGTCCCGGTATGGGGGCAAAGGTGTTCTTAAAGCAAAGGGCCACGTGGAAGGTGAAATCCAAAGCGCCATCCGCGGCTTCGATGCGAATAACCAAAAGGGTCTCGACAAGCGGCTTTGCGAGCTTGACGGCACGCCGAACAAGGGCCGCCTCGGCGCCAACGCGATTCTCGGCGTGTCGCTCGCGGTCGCCCATGCGGCAGCCAAAGATCATGGATTGCCGCTCTACGCAACTCTCGTGGACAAGCCCGCTAATCTCTTGCCCGCTCCGGGCCTCAACGTGCTGAATGGCGGCAAGCACGCGGACAGCAACGTCGATTTCCAGGAGTTCATGATTTCGCCTGTTGGGCTTCCGTCCTTCAGCGAGGCGCTGCGGGCCTCCGCTGAGACGTTTCATGCACTGAAGGCAGTGCTGACAAGGAAGGGATACAGCACCGGGGTCGGCGATGAAGGCGGGTTTGCCCCGCAATTGAAGTCCAATGAAGAGCCCGTCGAACTGATTCTTGAAGCGATCCAGAAGGCCGGCTACAAGCCGGGCAAGGACATCGTCGTCATGCTCGATCCGGCTGCCAGCGAGTTTTTCGACGAAGGAAATTACGTCTTCGCCAAGTCAGACAAAAGCAAAAAGTCGCCATCTGAAATGATCGCTCTTTGGAAGAGCTGGCTGAAGAAATACCCGGAGATCTGGTCGCTCGAAGACGGGATGGCCGAGGATGACCATGCAGGCTGGCAGGCAATCACAAAAGAGTTGGGCAGCCAGATTCAACTGGTCGGAGACGACAACTTTGTCACGAATCCGGAGATCTTCAGCAAGGGAATCAAGGACAGTATCGCCAACGCGATTCTCATCAAGCTCAACCAGATTGGAACCGTCACCGAAACGCTCGATTGCATTCAGATGGCGCGGGAGAACGGCTACGGAGCGGTGATCTCTCACCGCTCTGGAGAGACGGATGACACGAGTATCGCCGATCTCGCAGTGGCAGCGGGTATGGGCCAGATCAAGACCGGCTCCGCCTGTCGCGGTGAGCGAATCGCAAAGTATAACCGGTTGCTCGAAATCGAGCGCGAATTAGGATCCAAGGCGCGCTACGCAGGAGTCAATGCCTACGAACGCCGAAAGAAGGCGGTGAAGGCGTAACGAATTTGCACGCGGTGTTGGAGTCCACCGGAACGGCTCACTTGGGCAAATGACTCCTCGAAGCCAACTACTTGGAGGAGTCATGCCCGAATTTGGACAGGAGATCACGGAAGCACGAAACCAAGGCGAGCTCAATAGCGCTCAACAGCGGCGCCTGTATATCACTTGCTCGTACATCGACAAGCTGCTCGTTGAAGTGGAACAGGTACTCAACGAGACCGCTTCGCCCTCCCCCTTCCCCCGTCACGTTATCGACATCACACCTGCCCAGGCGCGTGTGTTGGAAGATCACATTCGCCGCATTCGCGAACAGCTTTTGCGTACGCTCGCCTGGCAACAGATGAAGCCCGAATCGCCCGAAATTCCCGCCACGCGGTCGGTCCTGACCCATCTTGAGTTCATCGACATTGCAGTGGAGGAACTCAAGCCAAGTTACATGCGGGGCTCGGGCGCGGTTCCAGTTGACGCGGTTGACGAATTAAGCGGCGTCGTTCACGAACTCCGATCTGTTGTTCAGAGCATGCAGCGCTATATTCGCCAGGAGTTCGGCACCAACCTGCAATCCCGCCTGGAGGAACTGGAACAAACCGGACATGATGTAGGTCTGCTGCGCGAACTCGAAGAAATCATCACCAGACATG
>JASHOY010000360.1 GCA_030038435.1 Acidobacteriaceae bacterium
TCCGGCATGGCCTGCGCGCCGTTCTGGATCACGTTCAGCGCCGCTTGCTTCAGCAAATCGGCGTCCACGTTGGCTATCAGCGCTTTAGACGGCAAATGACTTAGCAAGGTTATCCGATGGGTGGTTAACTCTTCTGAGGCCAGCGCCAGCACGTCCCCGAAGACGTCGCGCAGATCCTGCTCCCGCAGTCGAAGTTCCACGGGGCGTGAAAAATCCGCCAGCGTCTGCACCACCCGGTCCAGACGCCGAATCTCCGCGTCGATTACGTCCAGGTGCCGTGCTGCCGGCGCTCCCGCTTCGCCCAGCTTGCTTCTGAGCAGCTCCAAGTGCACCACGATGGCGTTGATCGGGTTCTTTACCTCGTGGCCCACGCCCGAGGTCAGCCTCCCGATCGCCGCCAGCCGCCGCGATATCTCCAGCTCCGATTCGATCTCCTCCACCGACTCCAGATCGTGCAGCGTCACCAACGCTCCCAGCCCCTGCTGCGTGTTGTCATCGTGGATGAAATCGACCGATACCTGCAATCGCCGTCCCGTCTCCGTTTTTACTTCTTCCTGGATAAGCGCAACGCCGGCGTCGAACGCCTGTCGCAGCGTCTGCCCCAACACCGTCCCTCGGTCGAAAATTTCTCGCGCGCTCTTGCTCATCATCAGATTCCGGTCCACCTGCAGATACCGTGCCGCCGCTTCTGAAACCAGCACCGCACGCCCGTCGCCGGTGAACAGCACAATCCCGTCCCGCAGGTCCCCAAGAATCTGATCCAGATTGTCTTTCAGCGCAGAGAATACCTCTTCCACACTCCGCATGCGCTGTCCAATCATTTCAATCTTCGTCGAAACCCGCTCCGCCAGCTCTTTTTTGGCCTCCGCACCCTTTTGTGACGCTGCTTCCTGCTCCGTCTGCCCGCCGCTCAGACGGCTTGTCGCAGTCCAGTAATCGAGCTGCCGGCTGATTCGCTCCATCGGCCGCAGCGCAATGTTGGTCAGCAGAAATGCCACCACCAGCGCTGTCAGCAGCGCCAGCCCCATCAGCGTCAGCGCCTTTTTCACCAGCGGAAGATAGACCGCCCGCACCAGCGTGGTGTGAACCCCCACATTCACCGTGATGAACCGCTTGCCGTTGTTGTCCAGCGGCATGATGATGTCGAAAACCTGCGGCGGCCCGAAGATCACTTCCATCTGCTTCAAGGTGCCGGCACTCAAAAGCTGGGCATAGTCGGGCCGTACCTGAATGGGCTTATCTTCCATTCCCGGGTTCGTGCTCAGCAGCGTATTTCCCTGGCTATCGCCGATATTAATGTCGTAAACCGTAACCGAGTGGCTGTTTACGGAGTTGATCACGGCCTGCAGTTCCACACTGTTGCGCAGCGCGGAAGCCACCAGCGCCCGCAACGCCGCCGGGTCGTTGCGATTCACGGTCACCCCCTGCAGCCCCGTTTCCAACGCGTTTCGAACCGCCATGAGGATCTGCTCGGCGCCCATCAGGTCGGTGTCGTAAGGCTGCTGCACGGCCACTTGCAGCAGTTCGCTCAGATAAACAAACGACACTGCGCCCGCAATCACGAACACCAGTCCGGTAATAGCAAGCACGAGTTTGGTCTTCAGGGTCATGCGTCAGGGCGTAGCCATTGCTTTTGCCCGGCCATACTCCTTCAGCTTGTTGTGCAGTGTCTTCAGGCTGATGCCCAATATCTCCGCCGCGCGCGTCTTGTTCTGCCCCGTTGTCTCCAGCGTGCGCAGAATCAGTTTCCGCTCCGCCTCTTCCACCGTCGTTCCCACCCGCACCGCTACCACATTTGCTCCTGACACCTCCTCCGCAGCCGCCTGCCGCTTTCCGAATCCCGGCGGCAGATGGCTTGCCTCCAAAGGTGCTCCGTCAGGACACAAAATCACCGCCCGCTCGATGCTGTTGCGCAACTCGCGCGCATTTCCCGGCCAGTCGTAGCCCATCATCTGCTCCAACATCGAAGCCGATAGCCCCGAAACCCTGCGCCCGTGTTTGCGGTTCATCTCGTCGATCATGTGTTCGGCCATCGCCGGCAGATCCTCCAGGTGCTCCCGCAAAGGCAGCATGTGGATGTTGAAAACATTGAGACGATAAAACAAATCCGCGCGCAGATGCCCTTCCGACACGGCAAGCTGCGGGTCGCGGTTGGTCGCCGCGAGCACCCGTACATCTACGTCCTGCTCAGTTCGCGCGCCTAATCGCCGCAATTTCCGCTCTTCCAGCACGCGCAGCAGTTTGGCTTGCGTTCCAACTGGCATCTCGCCCACTTCATCCAAAAGCAGCGTTCCTCCCGAGGCCAGTTCGAAGCATCCCGGCCGTCGTTCCGCAGCTCCGGTGAACGCGCCCTTCTCGTGCCCGAAGATCTCGCTTTCGATCAGCGTTTCTGGAATTGCCGCGCAGTTCACGGCGACAAACGGCCGCTGCTTCCGCGGACTCAGCTCGTGCAGAGTGCGCGCCACCAGCTCCTTGCCCGTTCCGCTCTCCCCGGTAATCAACACGCTCACATTCGATGGCCCGATCTGCTCGATCAGCCCGAATATTTCCCGCATCGCCCTGGAGCTGCCCACCATCGACCCTAGCACGCCGCTCTCGCGCAGCCGCCGCCGCGCCACTTCCAGCTCGATCGTCGTCTCTCGCTGCCGCACCGCATTGGCCAGAATCGTCCTCAGCCGCGTCGAGTCCACAGGCTTTTGCAGAAAGTCATAAGCTCCCATCTTCATCGCGTCCACGGCCAGCTCGATGGAGCCCATCGCGGTCAGGACAATAACCGCGATATTCGCGCTAACGCCCGCACCCGGCTCGGCCAGCCGCCCCAGGAGCCCAATCCCGTCCAGCCGCGGCATCTTCAAATCCGTCACCACAATCGCTGGATCGAAGACACGTGCTTTTTCCAGGCCCTCGAGCCCGTCGCGCGCGGTTTCCGTGCGGTATCCCCAGGCGGAAATCAACTCTGCCAGCCCGGTCAACGCGTGCGGCTCATCTTCGACAATTAAAACCTTTACAGGATTTTCCATTGAGGGGATCCGTAGTGTCTCCAGTTTACCCTCTATGTAAAATTTTCCCTAGCCCCCAGCTACTCAGTTCCCTTGGTTCTTAATCTCTCAGTTCCTCAGCCTCGGCTCCTCGCCATTCCCCAGCAGCACACAACCGCCGAGACCACCAGCACCACCCCCAGCGTCCATGTCCAGCCATAATTCATCTCCAGCGCTGGTTTGCGCGCCTCGGCTGCCAGGGTCACGAAGACCCCAATCGCCGCGGCAATAATCGCGTAGTCCACCCATCCCCGGCGTTCTTCGCTACCCAGCCCGTGGCCAAGGTAGGCCTGCAGCACCCGCGTATAATCCAGCCCGTACCGCCGGCATTCTCGATTCAGCGCCGCATCTGTCGACGCATGCTCCCGCTCCGACGCCACTGCCGTGCTCACCGCCAGCGCGCCGCAAATCATCACCACCGATCCTGCTATTACCAGCACCCGCTGCCCGGGACTGGCATGCGCCAGTTCGCCAAACACCAGCGCCCCCCACGCCAACCCCCACAACTGGTTGGTATTCGAGAGCGGAATCGCGCGCCCGATGCCTAGGTACTTGGTCGCAAATTGCTGAAACAGGTCCCCTACGACCCACACAAATCCGCCCAGGAAAAGCCAGAACAGGACCGGCTTTGCTGCCGGAGCATGTTCATGCAGCAACGCGATACGCGTCCGCGGATCAAGCCCCACCGCCAGCGCCAGCACTGTCCCCAGCTCGCCCACCGTAAACACCGTCACAAACGAGAGCGGATTCATCCCGCTGATGTAAGCCTTCCGGTAAGGGATATACATCGTTCCCCAGAGCAAGCTCGCCCCCGCCGCCGCCAGCACCCCGCTCACCGCCTTATGCGCATGCTCGCCCTGCCCATGAATGGTGCTGAACCCCAGCATCACCGCTGCGCCCGCAATCGCTAATGCGCCCAGCAGCACCTTTGCCACATTCTTGCCGTGCGCGCCTTTCAGCTCGCCAAAGAGCAGCCAACCCCAGAAGATCCCCACCAGCGAATTTGTATTCCACAGCGGAAACGCAATCGTCAGCCCTACATCGCGAATGGCAAATACCGTCAGCGTATTCGCCACCGCCCACAGCATCCCCGCCAGGATCGCGCTGCTCAACAGGTGCTTGTTCTCTCTCAGATCGGCAAACACTGAGCGCGTCCCTTTGATCATGGTCGGCACCGTCCACCGCGCCACAAATACGCCCGTCACCATGCACAGCGAAATGGCATATGGGGAGACGCCCGAATTCACCAGCTTGGTTGGAGCCTCGGCCGCGCCCAGCCAGACGCCCGCGGCCAGCCCGCACAGCACCCCCAGCCCATGCCCGGCCCCATGCGCCGCCCCAAGGCTCGTCTTCGCGCCGCCGCTTGTCTTCGTTGGACTTCCCGTACTCATTCCTCCGTTCCGCTCCTCATACTCCCCAGCCCCTCAGTTTCCACATCGCTCGGGTGCCCCGTGTCCCGCTTTTGGGATCCGGGATACCTCCACACTCCAGGCTCTCAAGTAGTCTTCAATCCCCGCCTGGCATTAGAAAAACCGGGTGCTCCACCCTCGCCGCCCGCCGCGGCGGATTTTTGTCGCTAGGGTGGGGTAACGCCAACCTCAATGCAGTATGATCAGCAGTACCAGCCCAACAAAAAACACTCCCAGGGGAATCAGAAAATGACTGTCCGTAACCGTGGCTTTCACTCGAGAAGAGCCTTCATTCCGCATGACGTCGATTCTCGCACGCCGGGGCCATAACGTTCTTCTTGGATGGACTTGATTTCCGCCATCCCCGATTTTCTTTGCAATCCAGTTCGGCGCGATCCCCTCTGCACGGATCCCGGCGTTGCCATTCGACGCGCCATCCTCATGCTCCGCATCTCCTGCGCATTCCGCCCTGGCGCGTATCCGCGCCAACGAAAAAGGGCAGGCGTCCACCGCCTGCCCCACGCGTTCCGGTTTCCGCAAAGCCCGACTCAAAAGATAAACTTCAGCGCCAGTTGACCGATGCGCGGCTCGCCATTGATTGACTGGATCGCCCCAAACGTCGGCGAATTCGCGGTCAAGTTTGGATTGCCCAGGTTGGTGTGGTTGAGCACGTTGAAGAATTCAGCGTGGAACTGAAAATATGCCCGCTCCTTCACCGCGAAGTTCTTCATCAGTCCCGCATCCCAAGTCACATATCCCGGCCCGTCGATCGCGCCCTTGCCGACGTTCCCATAAGTCCCAAGCGGGTAGTTGGTTGCAGTGTAGCTGGTCACAAACGATGAAGGGTTCACATAATTCACGCAGGGCACGTGCGACCCGCAACCATCGCCGCCGTACACATTCGGCGCAATCTGCTCCGCCCGGTCCTCCCCCAGGTCTGTCTGCGAGCGGTCCTCTCCAGCCAGAGCAGTGAGGCCGTAGCCGGACTGGTAGTTGATAATTCCCGTCATCGTCCAGCCGCCCGCCGCCAGCCGCTCGCCAACATTGTGCGATTGCAGCGCCGGAAGCGCCCACACATAGGAGGCGTTGAAGATTTGCCGATGGTCGAAGTCCGAACGTCCGTAGTCGAACTCGTGCCGCAGCGGATTCGTCCACGGCAGCGTGGAATCATTCTGCGAAGCGATGCCCGCGTTTCCCTGTCCGGCCGGTACATCGTCCAGGGCCTTGGCATAAGTGTAGTTGGCCATCAGCGTAACCGTCTTCATCCGTCTCTGGACGTCAAACTGCAAGCCGTTGTAATTGGAAATCAGATCATCGGTGCCCTGTCCAATGGAGCTATAGCCCTGGAAAATGCGCCGCTGATCGGTAGAAAGAGTAGAGCCCGGGGTGTAAACAGCCGGATTCAGTTCGATGGTTTCGGCCTGGTGCCGCGACTGTGACCCCACATAGGACACGGTAAACAGAAGCTGATCTGGGAACTGGTGTTCCACCGTCAGATTGTAGTTATAGGTGACCGGTGGTAGCATCCGCGAGTTATGTGAGGGATCATAAGTGACCGCCAACACGGGCGCAGGAAAGACAGAATCCTTCGAAGGCACGGCTGGCGCCGGGAATGGATTGGTCATGCCCAGATAGGGATTGGAGAAGGTGCCCTGCGGCGTAGTTACATCCACCTGAGTACTGAATGGCGACACGTCGACGAAGCGATTGTTATCAATTCCCACCTGCTGCGAATCGTAAAACACGCCGAAGCCGCCGCGGATGCTGGTTGTGCCCTTGCCTGTGGGATCGAAGGCAAATCCCACCCGCGGAGAAAAATCGAACTTGGTGTCGGTCACCCCATACTTGGGCATTCCCGCATCCCCGGGAAACAGCAGGCCCGCCGGGGCATTGGGAAACTCCGTCGACTTGATCCCCGCATAATAGTTAGCCATGCGGAACTGCTCCACGCGTCCATCCACTTCATACCAGGGAATGTACGGAGCCCAGCGAAGGCCTAGATTCACGGTCAGCTTCTGCGTGGCGTGATAGTCGTCCTGGGCATACAGCGCCGCCACCCAGTCACGGTCATCCTTGAATTCGCCGTTGCCCTGTTGGAAGGTGCGAATGCTGCCCAGCAGAAATGAGGCCATCGCATTGCCTCCGCCAAGGGTCGGTGAGGAGGTGTTATCCGCGGTAAATGCAAACGTGCCTCCGGCAAGATAAGCATCTCGCAGAAGAGTCTGGCCGCGCGCGATCACTCCGCCAAAAGCGATGTTATGTTTGCCGTGAATCCAGCTTACATCGTCGGCCAGCAGATAGTTGTCGCGGTCCATGATCGACGGCGGGAAAGTGCCGTTGGCGTTGAAATATCCGCTCACACTGATGCCGTCCAGCGCCTTCGCAAAATGCGCCGGCTGGGTGACCTGGACGCCAAGGTCGGCCACGCTGATGGAATTGTTTGGCGGGCCCGCATTGGTGGTCACCCGCGAGAACGACAACCGGATATCGTTCAGCAGATTCGGCGTAAACGTGTGCGTCTCCCCGATAATCGCATTGTGCGAGTAGATCTGCGAGTAACTCACCAACGACAGGTAATTCGACGGGTCCAGAAAGGGATTGTCATTGTACTTATCCAGATAGTAGCGCTCGAAGAGCTGGTCCTTCTCTGAGAGCGTCTCATCGCCGCGGATCAGGTACTCGTTAAACGACTGCGACAACGGCAGGGCATAGGTCACCTCGCCGCTGGAAGAACTCGATTGCGGCAGGTAGTTGGTGACAAACTTCACCGCCGCCGGATCGAATGTCTTGGGGTCAATCTGATTGCCGGCGTACGGCGCTCCCGTGGTGGGATTGAAGAGAGGCGAGCTGATGGCCGAGAAATTCCCGGTCAGCTCCGCGGCAGTAGGAACAAAAGCTGTCTCTCCGTTCTGAATATCGCGAATCTGCGTCTGCTGATAGCCGCCGAAGAAGAAAATCCTGTTGTGCCTTATCGGACCTCCCAGAACGCCTCCAAACTGGTTGCGCTTTAATTGATCGACGGGCTTGGTGTTAGTTGCTGGGTTATAGGCAAAATAGTTCGCGGCGTTGAATACGGCATTGCGTACAAATTCAAATACGTCGCCATGGAAATGATTGGTCCCGCTCTTGGTAATGGCGTTCACCACCGCCCCGGAGTTGCCTCCGTAACGCGACGAGTAGTCGCTGGTCTGCACGCTGAACTCCTGCAATGCGTCAGGGAAGGGAAACGGCTGATTCACATTGGTGTAAACGTCATTGTTGGAAGACCCGTCCAGATTGAAGGCGGTTTCATTGGAGCGAGAGCCGTTGGTTGAAATGGTGATGGCCACGGGAAGCGTCTTGTACTGTCCCTGGTCTGAACCATCGGCAGGTCCCTGCGTGGTGCCCGGCACCAGCAGCGCCAACTGCACGGGGTTGCGTCCATCCAGCGGCAGGTCGACGATTCGTTTTTGTTCGACGACATTGGAGAGCGTCGAGGTGGTTGTGTCAACCTGCACCGGCGGAATAGCGCTCACCGATATCGTCTGGCTTGAGCCGCTCAGCTTGAGTTTCACATCAACGGTCAAGTGCTGGTCCGCCAGCAGTGTCACGTCCTGTCGCAGGAACCGGGCGAACCCTCCGCTGCTTACGGTTATGTTGTACACCGAAGGTGGAAGCGAGGGCGCCACGTAATAGCCCTGGCCATTTGCCTTCACTTCGCGAGTGGCGCCAGTATTCGCATCGACCACTTTCACAGTTGCCAAAGGAATGACTGCGCCGCTCGGATCGGTAATCGTCCCGACGATGGTACCCGATCCCGCCTGCGCATATGCGCTCAGGGTCCAGGCGCCCATCAATAGAGACACTAGGAGACTCAGGAGGAGGTGTGATCTGTGCATGTGGGCCTCGTAAGGGGAGATTTGCGTTCGGCGTGCAATGGTATGACCAATGGCGCCGGCACAGAACTGTATTTTCCAAACCTGTGGATTGTCAAGGAAGAATAGGAACTTGCTGAAAATAATCGAAAATTACTAACCTTTGCCGGCAGAACCGAGTGAAATCCTCTGAATCACTGCCCGCTCATGCATTGTTCCTAATCTAGTGCGGCGCTGAACCTCGGTGGGTAAGTAAATAGCTGGAGATACGAATTGGGGCAGGCGCTGAGGGCCGCGGGAAACATTTTGTCTCCGCCCCGTCGCTGAGCCTGTCCCAAATGACCGATTCGCCAACTTCTGCCCTGGCGCAGCCGTCAGAAGCCCTGGCCATCAGCAACGGCGGGTTTCAAGTTGACTTTCCCGTCCGGATGTTTCGAATCGACCTGCAGAGTCAGCACCTGCTGTTTGCGGTCGCGCAGAATCGTCACCTGGATCGGCTTCCCCTTGTTGGCGCGCAGCTCGCGGTCCCATGCCGCCACGTTGGTCACCTTCTCGGTGCCGACCTTCAAAATGACGTCGAAACTCTTCAGCCCGGCCAAGGCCGCTTCGCTCTTACGGGCCACCTGTCTAACCATCAATCCGCTGGCTACGCCCAGGTATTCCGCCATCTGCGAGGTCAGCGGTTCAACCAGCGCGCCGACGTTGAGAGTGCTGCCGAAAAACGGCAGATGAAAGCCTCCCGACACGGGTGAATTGTTCCCGCCTGAAAACATTCCCATGGCCGGCGCGGACGGAAAAACATCTCCGCCATTGCCGATCCGGTCCCAAACTTCGTGCTCCACCGCACGCTTGTCCGCCAGCGTTACCGCCAGCGTTCGCAGGTCGCCGTTGCGGCTGATCTCGATGCTGACTTTGCGGCCCGCCGGATATTCATATAACATCTGCCAGAACTGGTTGACGTTGTCCACCTTCTGGCCGTTGAGCGATAGAATGACATCGTTGACCTCGATGCCCGCCTGCGCCGCAGGCGCGTCGTGATCGATCAGCGTCACCACCGCGCCGCGCACTTCCTTCAGCTTCAACGTCTGCACCTTGTCCGCATTTACGTCTTCAAGCTCCACGCCAAGGTAGACCTTGGCTGCGGCGTGAAGCATGGGATTGGTCTGTCCGACAACCTGTGCAATATCTCCCATCTGCGCGCAAGCCATCCCAGCCCCGGCAAATGCCAGGGCCCCCACGGCAACCGTTCCGATAATCCTAAATGTGCTTTTGCATCGCCTCGAAAAGTAATTCATACCATTTCTCCCGTTTGATCCCCGCTCCGGCCGCGCTCTTGATGAGCGGCGCAGGTCCGGCGCGATCGCACTCACTCATTGAATAACTGGAGCCCGGCTCAACACCTCGCGTGAAACGGTCCTGATCTGGGGATTTGAATCCGAGTTGGCCACCGCACTCAAAACCTGGCGCACGCTGGTGTCTGCTTCCACCGGTTCCAGCTCGTTGATTGCCATAGAGCGGATCGCAGGATCGGCGTCGTTCAGCAATGCCTCCAGGACCGCGTCGCGAACCCGCAGGTCGCTGGCCACATAAGGATCGAGGCCCTGCAAAGCTGTCATCCGCACGCTCGGACTCTCGTCATAGAGCAGCGCCACCATCAGGGCATCGCGAATTCCCGAGGGCTGGCAGTCGCGCTCCGCACGGCAGGCATCCGCCATCAGCGCAATCGAATTGTCCCGCACCCCGGGTGAAGCGGCATCCTCAGATGCCACCATCAGCAACTGGCGAATTGCCGGATCATCAAGCGGTCCCAGCACACGCTCTGGAACCAGCCGGCTGTAACGTACCTCGACCATCTGGCTGTTGGGCTGGCGCACGATGCTGATCACGTTGGCAACGTTGGAAACCACTGCGGCTTGCGGCAGCCCGCTTTCAATTGCGCGGTCCGCCTGCACTGCGGGCTGTGTCACAAATTGAGAGCTGGTTTCCACTGTCGCTGCGCGCGAAGATGTGTCCTGCTGTACGGAGCGATTCAGCGCGAACTCATAACCGGCAAGAATGCCTATGCCGCCTCCGGCGATAAGCAGCAGAAGCGCGGCCACAGGCGCAGCCTGCAGGCTGGCGAAGTTATTCATGGTTCGCTGCGCCAGGCGTTCATACCACCGCATCGGCGGCAGCGCGTCCAGCGCTTCTTCCAGCCGCAGCCGGGACCGCGCAACCAGATTTGCGGGCGGTTCCACAACCGGATAAGCGCCCGCCAGCACTTTCAGCGCCAGCACCTGTTCCCGTTCTGCCACACACTCCAGGCATCCCGCCACGTGCCGTTCCAGCTCATGGCTCTCTTCGTCCGGTAACTCCCCGTATGCCGCTGTGACAATTTTTTCGTGCGCCACTTCGCAATTCATCGCAAAGTCCTTCCAGCCTCAAGTAATCCCCGCCCTCCGCAGGAATAAAAGTCTGCTCCGAGCTGGGGCGTTCAGCGCAAATCCGCCAAGTGTGTGCGTAACTTCTTTGTCGCCCTGAAAAGCGTATTCTTGGCCGTCTCTTCCGTGGTCTTGAGCATCTCGCCAATGGTGCGAAGGCGGAGACCCTGGTAATGCTTCAGTTCAAAAACCATCCGTTCGCGCGGCGTCAGTTTGCCCAGCGCCGCCTGAATTTTTTCCGCCAGAACCTTCCGGTCCAGCTCCTTGCCCGGGTTCGAATACGAACGGTCATCGGAAACCGTCGCCAGCAGATCAATCTCTTCCCCCTGGTGATCGACCAGCACCGCCCGGTCCTCGCGCCGCGTCTTTCGCCGACGCAATTGGTCCAGGCACAGGTTGGTTACGATGCGGTAGATCCAGGTGTAAAATGAGCACTCGAACCGGAAATTGCCAATATACCGGTAGGCCTTGAGAAATGCCTCCTGGTAGATATCTTCGGCATCGTGCTCTGATCCGGTAAGATGCAATGCCAGTCTTAGCACTTGGTGCTCGTACTGCCGCACCAGCGCGTCGAACGCCGCCCGCGATCCGGCCTGCGCCTCGCGGATCAGGTCCATCTCCCCCAAAGAGGAACCCGCCTTCGCCTGCACCCGCTCCGCAGTCCGGCTTGCGCCCTGCCGCCGCGCTCCATCCCGCCCGGCGCCGCCCGTTGCCGTGGTTGCTCTCATGCCTACGGACGATTGTACCTGCCGTACGGCAGGCCACAATACGGCATTTGCGGCCTCGACCCGCAAAACCGGGCAGGTTAACGCGTCGGCTTCCATCAACTCTCCGTTCGGAGACGCTCCGCTTCGCGCAAGAACCGGACCGTATGATGCTGCTCTCACTGCAATGAATCTGGCCCAACCGTCTGGCCGATCCAAACCTGTAAGTCCCCAGCCAGCTACCCTGTCAAAACCCCAAACTGCCGTAGGGTACTGTTTGTATTGGAGTAGACGCGCCACCTGGGGATTTGTAATCCGCTACATCGCCACTTACCCCCGGGCGGGAATCATCCCCTTCCCCAGCCTCCGGCATTGCTGCCTTCCCGGCACGAACCGCGTGCAAGGAATGAGGTTCAGGGCTTCTGCCGGCCATCAAGTCTTCCCCATCACCCCTGTCCCCATGGCGCGATCGATGCGCATCAGGCGCCGGGCATTTTCTGAGGCCACCTTGCTGCGTTCGCTCTCACTTATGCGGGCTTGCTCCATAAAGCGGGAGGCGACCTGGAGTTTTTCAAAAGGATAGTCGGCCGAGAACATGACCTTGTCGCTGTCCATGGCATCGAGGGCGCAGCGCAGGGAGATATCGGAACAAACTTCGGAGGTGGTAATGGCGATATTGCGCCGGATATAGAAGGATGGCGGCTGCGCGAGGCTCATCGAGCCGCGATGGGAAATTGGCCAGCGGCTGTCGAAGCGCCATAGGTTGAGCGGCAGAGTTTCGCCCATGTGGCCAAGCACCACGGTCACTCCGGAATAGCGTTCAAAGACGCCGGAAAACACCAGCCGCAGGGCGTGCGCGCCGGTTTCGAATGCCCAACTGCACACCGGTCCCCAAAGCTCGGGGTGGTCGCCGAACATGGCGGGGTGGTCGACGGGATTTCCGGGGTGAAGATAAATCGGCGCCTCAAGCGCCTGCACCCGCTCCCAGAAGACCGAGTACTTGTCGAGGTCGAGGTACTCGCCATTGGTCTGACCATTGATCATCGCTCCCTGGAAACCCAGGTCACGAACGCAGCGCTCGAGTTCGCCGGCGGCGGCAGAGGGGCTTTGCATGGGCAGATGGGCAAATCCTCCGTACCGGCGGGGGCGCTTTTGTATTTCCCGGGCCAGGAAGTCATTGGCCATTCTGCAGCGGGTGAGGGCCAGGGAAGCATCCCTTTCCACCTGGACGCTGGGTCCGGCAATCGAGAGCACCTGGAAGTCGATGGAATTCTCGTCCATGGCCGCAATGCGGCGATCGCCGACGTCGAGCAGCGCGGCAAGGCCGGTTCTGGCGATTTGCGGGCTGATGTTGGGATAGGTGGTGCTAAAGTAGCCGATGAATTCGGGAATAAGGAAGTGTTCTTCGAGCGTGATCTTCTGAACGTGCGTTCGCTGTCCTGTGCTGGAAACGGAAGCAGAAACCAGCGGGGCGGCAAAGGCTGCGGTTGCGCCCGCCGCGGCCGTCAGTGTGGCATTTTTCAACACTTCTCTTCGCGTTGCCATTGCCCTTCCAATTCCGGTTCGCGCCGGAAGAATCCGGCGGGCGAACCTATAGGACTTGCGGAACCAGGAGCCGGAAAAATCCGTCGAGAGTTGAGCAGGACTGAGGCCTCCATTTCTATCACACGCCGGCCCGCGAAGTGTATGGCTGGATGACCAAGAATGAACTCCGTATCCGGACGGCAATGAGGCCCCGCGACCTGGTCAGCCGCCGCATGGGTGCGACCGCGGAGAAGCTGGCCGGTTCTTCACAGGGCGGCGGCATCAGTTGCGGTTTCCTCTCCTCTGCCGGTGTAGGGAAGCCAAGGAGCGCCTTCAGCCGGGAATGCGTCCGTCCACTGGCTCAATTTGGGCAGAGAGCAGGCCCGGAGATACCCATGCTTTTCTGAGGGCTCAAGACCGGAATCGGCCATATAATCGGCTCGTATATACCATGATGAAGCCCAATGCATGGCTCGCCGGCGTTCTGACGACCCTGTTCACGGGGCTGATCCTCTGGTGGCTTACCGATGAAGGCGGCCCTTTGAACCCGGGTAAGCCGCCTCATCTGGCCATCATCGCGTGGAATTATTCCCAGCCAGACAAGAACCACAGCGCCTATGTCATCTCGGAAGGGCGATTGACCGTTCACAACGATGGAGAAAGCACCGCCGAAAATTGCGCCGTTTACGACGAGAAAAACCAGGTGATTAGCGGGTTCGGCCATTTTGGAGTGCGACCGAAAGAACATATGACCGTCTCTGTGTGGGTCTCCTTTCCCACTCCGGAACACGTCGTGGGACCTCTTTCAAGATCCCTGCATAGCTTCAGAGCGACTGCGTGGGTGAAGTGCGATAAGGGCGTGTCAAGCGACGTCTTCGAAAGAGAAATGTGGCTGGAAGAGCCATGAGAAACCGGCAACGCCGCCTTGCGAGCCGATGCTTCCGCGGGTGATGCCCGACGTTTTTCACAGATCGACTTACATCGGCGCGGAGCTTCTTATCGTCTAATGAGGTATGGATACGAACGAGCGCCTTCGGTCGGGATCGCGCCCGTCTTCGCAGCGGGCACGTTGGCTTTTGATTGGCAGCATCATCCTCGCCGCAGGTCTGCTTGGCTATTGGTACAGTGTTCGAGGGGGCAGCGAGGATCCCTGGAATAATCAGGCCATTCAGGCCAGATTCGCCAGCCTGGTTGTCCAGCGCCCGGAAACGGCGGCACAACCCCAGGACGAAAATGCGGATGCCGACGACGAGAAGCCGCAGACTGACGTTCACGTCATTCTTCACTACGTGCTTGTGAATAACACCAGCAAGCCATACAGTATGCCTCCGCCGGCCAAGGGTTCGCTGATGAAAAACCTTATCGAGCAGGGGCCGCGGGAAGTGGACACGGTGGTGTGGGACGGCGGTGTCATTCCCGCTGGCAAGACCGGTGACGTAGAGTTTGACGTCACCCTCGATTTAAAGACCGAGGATCTGAGCGGCGAAGAATTGCAATCGCACCAGGACCTCGTGGCATTTTGCAACCGCCGCTTCAAACAGATTCGCGATTTCGTTTTTTACGACTACGCGCATCAGTACGCGATCAACCTGCCTGGCGGCTGGGATTAGGGGCCGCGCAAAAGTTGAAGCCTCGATCCTGTTCCTCGGCAACTGAGTCGCCGTAATCGGGAAGGTCGCGGCAATCAGGCTTAAGCTCTGCCCTACATGGAATGCTCCTCTAAAAAATATTCTCCTGTACCCCGGCGGCTTCCGGCAGAAGACCATCGATGCTGGAGGGGGCCGTTCGGTCTCTTTGCCCTTGGCCATATCGTCCCAATGCTGAAGAAGCCGGGAATCGCAGACATGGTCGCGCTCGGGCTGGTTTAGTTCAGACTCTTTCCTTGCCGTGGCGACCGTGAGGAAGCACTTTCGGCAAACGGAGTCAAAAGTTCCGTCTCGATTGACGCGGTGCAGAAAGAAACAGGGATTGGACAACGCGGGAATGTACTCCAAATCTAAAGTTCATTTAGGCGTAGATAGTAAGTTTTGACTGTGACTACGACGTCAGTATTTCACCTGGACTGGGCGGGTGAGAACTGGGGAAAACCCTCAGTTTGGGAGCCATCCCCGCCGCCTCTCCTTGCTTGCCACGGAGTTCCGCGACTCTGCCGCTACAATTCTTGAGAATCTGCTATGACCAGAGAACGCAACTTCAAACAGGAACTGGTGGGCTGCTTCGGATTTCCAGTGGCCGAGAATCCGACCCAGGCGATGGTGGAACCGGCTTTTCGTGCCATGGGACTGGACTG
This sequence comes from Acidobacteriaceae bacterium, assembly GCA_030038435.1. GTDB lineage: Bacteria > Acidobacteriota > Terriglobia > Terriglobales > Acidobacteriaceae > Telmatobacter. The sequence goes on from JASHOY010000360.1 coordinate 15,240, forward strand.
GCGTTATCTCACGCTTGAAGTCCGGCCGGAGAACCTCGCTGCTGCTGTGGCCGGGGCGAAGGCCTTCGGCTTCCGCGGATTCAACTGCACCATTCCCCACAAAGTTGCGGTGATCGAGCATCTCGACGGGCTCGGGGAATCGGCATCGCTGATGGGCGCGGTGAATTGCGTGGTCAGCCGCGAGGGGCGATTCATCGGCGAGAACACCGACGGCAAGGGGTTTGTCGCGAGTTTTCGTTCGCTCGCTGATCCGCGCGGGAAATCACTCGTGCTGCTGGGCGCCGGCGGCGCGGCGCGAGCCATCGCAGTGGAAATGGCCCTCGCCGGCTGCTCGCAGATCATGCTTGTGAATCGGGATGAGAAGCGCGGCCGTGATCTTGAAGCATTGCTCCGCGGCAAAGTGCGCGAGACAGTGAAGACCACGGGCCACGACCTGGTTGTGACTTATGTGCCCTGGCATGGCGATTTTCACGTCCCTCCAGCTGCGGACATCGTCGTGAATGCTACTTCCATCGGGCTCTTTCCGAATATCGATGCGCGCATTCCGCTGGCCATGGAAAGCGTCCATGCCGAAATGATGGTTGCCGATGTGATTCCCAACCCGCCAATGACGCGGCTTGTCCGCGAGGCCGGTGAGAAAGGATGTCGCGTGATTGATGGGCTGGAAATGCTCGTCGGCCAGGGTGTGATCGGCATCGAATACTGGACCGGAAAGACACCCGATGCGGGCCTGATGCGGCGCGCCCTGCAGCAGGTCTTCGCATAGCCAACACACCTTTTTATCTTGAAAAGCAACCTCGCGGTTGCACTTTGACTCATCTCGGAGGGAGCGCCGGCTTAAAGCATTTTCGATTTAAACGTTAACACCACCCAGGGTGGGAGAGCACAAATGCCCGCATCGCCAACAAACAGTCAGGGGGTGCCCCATCCTTTGTGCGTCTTTTGCACAAAGGGTGGGAAAGCACGAACGCTCGCATCGACAGTAAGCAGCACAACCGACAACGCTCTAGTGGTTGCCGATGCCCCAGCGCAGCCGCAGCCCACCGCGGACATTCATAGGCAGGCTGACATAGCCTATGGGCGCGATGTGCTGGTTGCTGGCCAGGTTGTTGGCTTGCGCGAAGATGTCCATCCAGGAGAATAACCGGAAGCTGCCGCCGAGGTCGAGCTCGGCATAGCCATGATCGAGATTGCGGTTGGGAAGCAGCAGACTGTTGCCGCCGTATTGGTCGGCGTATTCGAGATAAGTGGAATCGTCGCTGCGGCTGACGAAGGATGAATTGAAGATGCCGGTGAGACGCTTGCCGGCATAGGTGGCTGAGAAGTAGCCGGAGTTGGGTGCGCGGCGGAAGGGACGGGCGCCGACCAGCGGGGAGATGGCCCCGATGGGAATGCCGTTGTAAGTGGGTTCGGAGCCGCCGAGGAGAGCTTCATTGTCGCTGTCGAAGGAGCGCTGGACTACGGCGTCCAGATAAGTGTATCCGCCGCGCAGGAAGATGTTGCGGCCAATGCCGCTTTCCACGCTGGCCTCGACGCCCTGGGCGCGAAACGCCTCGCTATTCACTGCGAGGCCATAGTCGTCGCTGTAGTAGTAACCAAGCGCCGCTTCCAGTTGCTGCTGCTCGGCGGCGGTAAGTCCCGGAAGGATGCTGGGCAGAATGTGTCCGCCGACGTATTCGATTTCCCGGCCGAACTGATTGTGAAAATAAGTGGCGCGGAAGCTGATGTGGTCGCTGAGGAAGCTCTGCGCAAAACCGCCTTCGTACATGCGCACCTGAGGCGCGGATAGCGGGCCGATCTGCAGTTGAGAGACAACGGAGGAATAGCCGTTGGCCACGAGAAAGTGATACAGCGAGCCGAATTCGTCAGTGAGCGTGGGCTCGCGGACGGCGTCGCCGTAATTGAAGAGAATCTGTGTGCCGCTGAAGACGCCGGAGCGGGGCTTTAAGGCGTAGAAGGAGACGCCTGCGCGCGGAGTGGTCTGGGTGCCGAAAAGCGAATAGTGTTCAAGGCTGCCGCCAAGCGTGTAGAAAAAGCGGGTTTTGAAATCGCCGTGCACGGAGGCGAGATAGTTGTAGTTGGTGCGCTCCGTGGTCTCGTAGGTCGAGTAGGTGGGCACGTATTGCAGGCCGCGCTCATCTTCATATTCAAAGCCGATCAGGCCGGCGAGATGCGGCGTGAAGGTGAGATCGCCGTTGTAGAGAAGCTCGTCGCGATTGGAATCGAGCTGATACTGATACGGGTAGGTCTGGGCGTAGTCGAGAACCGCCTGGCCGGAGGCGGAATAGCCGTTGGCCCCAGTGATGGTGACAGGATAGCCGAGCGAGTCGCCGTAAGCGTCGAAGTCGCCGCTGCCACTTTGCTTCCAGAGATAGTATTGCTCGCGCTTGCGGACCAGGCCGTAATGGACCGTGTTGTGGAAGCTGGACGTGGTCTGGTTGGCGATGGAGCCGCTGAAGTAAATGTTCTGGTCTTTCTGCGTGGCGTCGTCGGCAACATGGTAAAAGGCCCAGGCATTGGGGTCGCCCGTGCCATCCACGAGGTAGTGGGCGACGCCGCGAATTTGCGTGCTGGCGCTGGGCTGCCAGCCGAGGTTGGCGACGGCGGAGCCCAGGTGGTACTGGTCGTTGGGCAGAGCGTTGGAAGTTTGCAGCCAACTGTAGTTGCCGAGATAGTCGAGCCTGCCGCGGGCGCCTGCCAGCTCAAGGTCTTCGCGCGAGGTGTTGAAGTTGCCGCCGCTGCCCTGAAAGAGTAGAGAAGGGAAGCTGGTGGTGCCGCGAGGGGTAGTCATGCTGACCACGCTGGTCATGGCGCCGGCGCCGTAGAGGTTCGAATCGGGACCGCGGTAAATCTCGGCCCTCTCGATTCCGGTGGTGGAGAAGGGCCCGAAATCGAACTGATTGCCGAGGTCGCCGATATCCACGCCGTCGAGGAGGACCATGTTGTCGTCGGAGTCGCCGCCGCGGACGAAGACAGAGGTCTGAGCGCCGCGCTGGCCGGTCTGGGTGATGAAGGTGCCGGGCATGAAGCGCAGTGAATTTACGAGGCTGATGCGCTGGGCAAGGTCAATCGGCCCTAGCACGGTGGTGGCGGAGCTGGTTTGCGGCTGCGGCGTGGGCGTGCCGGTAGCTGCGACGACGATGGATTGATGCACCCATGCCGGCTCGAGGACGATGCTGCGTTCGACGGACTGGAAGCGGCCGGCGTAGAAATCGGGGGTCTGCAACTGGCGAAAGGTCTTGGCCGAGATCAGCAAGAAGAAACGGCCACTGGTTCCGGTGAGGATTTCAAAACTGCCGTCGCTGTGAGAAACCGAAGAACCGACGACTTTCCCCTTGCTGATGAGAACGACATTCGCGCCCGGGACTTTGGCGCCGGTAGAGTCGGTGACCACGCCGTGAACCTCAGCCGCGGAGCAGAGGACGGGGCTGTACAGAAGCGCGAGGGCAGCGCAGATGAAGATGAAAGCGCGGCCGAAGACGGAGGTGAAATGGCGCCAGGGACGGTGCGTGCAGCTCGCGGAAACGGGCATCGGTAGCTCCTTCGTTCCCCTCGGAACGGAAAGCGGTTGAACGCCTCGGACCGGTCTCCTGACTTGCGCCTTTGCGGCCACCTTCCCGGACGCGAATCGACGCGATTCACTTCCAGTGGATTTGTCCTCCGCATGCGGAGGAGCCTGGCCGTTTCCCGCCCTAAGCCCACCCTTGTGACGGGCGGCAAGGCAGGAGCGCTCACAGTTGCGGGGCAGTGGCGGATTTTCACCGCCTTCCCGAGCATCCTGGCGATTGCTGTTGTGAACTGCTCCGCGAGGGAGCAGCCGTTGGTGTCATGGAATCGGTTTCTATGACATGAACATTTATAGCTGGCCTTGAGGGGGCACGTCAAAGACGGCTCAGCCCAAAGAGAATCCTGCGCGGAATGCTTGCTGACAGCAACCTCGAAAGGCGCCACCCTCGATGCAAAACACTACTTCGCGACAGGTATAGATGTGAAACCAACGGCGATCATATTTGATCCGTTGACTTTTGGCTGTGGCGGAGAGAGTACGGGCGGAGTTCAGAGGCCCGCAGGAATTTTTTCCGCGCTCGCCGCATTCACCATATCGCGGATGGTTTTAATCACCAGCTCCGGCTCATCAAATTGGATCCAGTGCCGACTTTTGTGCGCGATGATCTGGCTTGCGTGATCGCCGATTCTGTGCAGCGCTTCGCCGGAAAGGGGCGCGGCGCTGCCGGGCGTGAGCACCAGCACCGGAATGCCTTGGATAGGCGGAGCAGAGCGCATTTCCGTGACCATGGCGGGGATGGCTTCGAGATAGGCGCGCATTTCGGCATAAAATGCCGAGCGCGACCATAGCGCGACCAGCTCGGGGCGCGCTTCAGGCGGCAATTTCTGCACCTCGTCCTTGATGCGGCGCAACACGTAGCGGCAGTTTTCGCCGGCGATGCTGGAGAGCTTCTGGGCGACCCGGCCCGAGCCGCAGATGAGCGAGCTGAGTCCGAGGCGAGCGAGTCCGAAGCGAGCGATGGGGATGGCAACGGTACACAGGCGGACGCCGAGCTTGAGATTCGCCTGCATGCCGGGGTTGAAGGGCGGCCAATCTTCACAGCGCATAGGGTCGACGAGCACCATGGCGGCCACGTCATCTGGATAAAGCAGCGCGTAGCGGCGCATCACCAATCCGCCAAAAGAGTGGCCCACGAGCACCAAGGGCGGAGTAACGCCAGCCCGCCGCAGCAGTTCATGCAACTCAGCGGCGACGATGGCGGGGGTACGCGCAGTGCGGCGCGGCCCGCTCCAGCCGAGGCCGGCACGATCATAGGAGATGGCGCCGGAGAATGCAGCAACGGCCTTTTGAACATGGCGCCAGTTGAGGCTGGAGGCACCAATGCCGGCTTCAAAAACCACGGTTGCGGTTCCTGAACCTTCCTGACGCACAAAGAGCCGCTGCCGACTCCATAGCTCGATCATGATACCGGCGGTTGCGTATCGGCGCCTGTGTGACCAACCCGCAACCGTCTGGTATAGAAAGGCCGCCAGGAGCAAAGCGGAGCCGGCAGCGGCGATGCAGAGATAGATGTCCATGTTCAATGCCTGGCTGAACGCCTACAGGCCAGAATTTCAGGGAAGGAGCGAGAACGCAAGGGGGCAACAGCACGCGCTCTCCCGCAGCTCCCGGTCGGTAGGAGATTAGCGCATGCGCGAGGCATGACTCGCCCCAAGCTTGCCGTTTCCGTCAAACTCAGCGTGGTTTGCTGAAAAGCTGAATCACAACCCTTGGCAAACACCTGCAGGAGCGCCGCGAAGGCCACAGCAGAACCGGGCGCACAACATGAAGCGCCCAGTTCCTGAACTGGCGTTGGCAACTTCGTTCGGATGAAAGGAACGGGGAATAACCACCGACAGGAAAGTCGAGTGTAGACCACTTAGATCCACACAGAACAACGACCGCGAATTGCGGTTGTTTTCTGCTCTCGACTTGACGCCGCCTGACAGAACCCGCGCATCCAGCATGTGCTATTGCGCCAGATCCAAGTTCAAGCGCGATCCCTTGCTCGCGATCCGCCACTTCCCTTGCGTGCCTGGTAGCAGTCCCGGCAAAAGACTGGCCGGTCGCCACGCGGTTCAAAAGGCACGGTTGTGGGCTGCCCGCAACCCGAACAAATCACAGGAGTACCCTGTGTCGAACTGGAACGGTAGCCGGAGCCCCCCTGGTCGCTTTTCCTGGCCTGCCTGCATGTTTTGCAACGTTTCGGGGTCGAATAACCGCGTTCCTGAAAGAACGCTTGATCGGCAGCGGTGAAGGTAAAATCGCGCCCGCAGTCGCTGCACTGAAGTTGAATATCTCCCGCCATGGGAATCCTCGTGGTGTGATTGTACAGCCCAAAGCATCTTTTTCACGCAACAATTCGCAAGAAATAAACAAAGTTAGTCGGAGACCTAAGTTCATTAAATATGTGGCCTGGAACAAGGGTTGGCCGCGGCTCGAGGTTGCGCGATATAGTTCTTCTAAGCATGCCCCTAGCTTGCTTGGCAAAAACCGGCGCGGCATCCTGCCCGGGCTATCGGTATGCGGGGCCGGCGGGGTTATGACTTCAAGGTCGAATCCGGAGTTTGAAAAGGACTGCATCCAACGCGTCCTTTCCGGCGAGAAGCACGTGTTTCACAATCTTATTCGCCCCTGCGAACGGGCGATCTATCTTTTCCTGCTGTCGCTATTGCGAAATGAGGCTGAAGCGGAAGACGCAGCGCAGGAGACGGTCATCAAGGTATACCGTAACTTGCACCTTTATCGCGGCGACGCGCAGTTTCGTACCTGGGTGCTCTCGATCGCACGCAACGAGGGACTGGGACGGTTGCGAAAAAGAGAGACCCGGCGTGAAGACTCGCTGGATGCGCTAAGCGATGGCGAGGCCGGGGACTACACACCGGCGATTCTGACCAACTGGCGCGAGATACCCTCAGACGCCCTGGAAAAGAAGGAGTTAGGAGAGGTATTGCGCAGGGCAATCGAAGGGCTGCCGGAGATTTACCGTAACGTGGTGATGCTTCGCGACGTCGAAGAAATGGATGTGCGCGAGTCCGCAGCCGTGCTGGGTATTTCGGAGGGTGCCGTAAAAGTTCGATTGCACCGCGCGCGAGCCATGCTGCAACGGGAATTGGCGCCGAAATTGAAAGGCTTTGCGCCCCGCCGCGCAAGGCTGTTTGGGTGGGGCTCATGAGGATCGACTGCAGGCACGTTTGGGAACACATCTCGGCCTACATTGATGGCCAGGTGGAGGCAGCCCTGCGCGCCGAAATCGACCGTCATTTAGAGACCTGCGAGATCTGCTCGGCGGTGCTGGATTCGACGCGGAACGTGGTGGTCCTGGTGGCGGACGATCGCGTTTTCGAACTGCCTGCCGGTTTCAGTGAGCGGCTGCATGAGAGGCTGGATCGGGAGCTGGAACGGGAGGAGCCGACTTAGATATTGCCTGATGAATTGCAGGCTGAGGGTTGACCGGACCGGGGACTCAGAAATTTAGAACGCGGATCGGCCGTGGTTGAGAATGGGATGGATCCAGGCTTCGAGGGCGACAAGGATCAGCGTGGCTACGGCCAGAACGACCTGCAGGCGCTCGGAGCGCTTTTCCCTTTTGCTGATCTCGCGCCTGCGCCATTGCGCCGAGGGCAGGCGGCGCATGCGCCAGATCCAGGCCAGCACGAGAAGATTAACGACGGCGCCGGCGGTAGCGGCGATCAGCATGGGAATGCGAATGGCGTCTCGATGAAGCGGTACGAGAGGCTTGACAACGATGCTTGCGGCCAGCGCGGTTACGCCAATCGCCACCCGCAGGGCGCTGATGGTAAACACAGCCGTACACAGGCTCTGCGCCAGGGCAAACAGGAAGGTTGTGCCGGAGAGAATTCCCATTGCTCTGGGTTTATCCATGTAATCTCCAAATGCCGTTGACCGTGCGGCGCGAACAAAGACAGCTTAGCGCACCAGCGGCGGGGGAGCCAATGCGCCGGCGCGAAAGATGGGCTCAGAAGCCATCGATGTTTTGCGGAGCGTCAGCCTCACGATGATGCGCCTTTGCAAGCGCCGGGCAGTTTCAAAGATGCAAATGTTTACCCGGCTGCGGCGACGCGATGATGAGATTTTTATGTTCACGGGCAGGTGTTTCCCTGTAACCTTTTCGACAAGCTGCTACTCCTAAGAGGCGAACCGGCGAAATTCCCCGAATGAATCAGATACTTCCTTTGGCGCCGGTTGAGCAGCAGAAAGCACAGCCGCACCCAGAAAAATCGCATTCGATTTGGTCTTGCTGTGCTCCAGTCCCACACCCTGCGGGAAAGGCAATTGCCGCTCCTGCACGGCACCACCGGCGGACTTGAACCGCCCCAACCCACCGAGGTGACAAGAGATGAAAAACCAATTGAACGCAATGTTATTGACGGCGGCGCTCTCCGGCCTGATGGGCGGAACCGCGATTGCAGCGCATGCGGCGGCGCCGGGACCATCGTCGAACAACACACCGGTTCTGGCAAAGGCGGGATTGCGTTTCGACGGCCTGAACGCCAAAAAGAGCAAGCACTCCTGTAAAGGCAAAAACGACTGCAAAGGCCAGGGCGGGTGCAAGTCTGGCGACAACGGTTGCAAAGGCAAGAACAGCTGCAAGGGCAAGGGCGGCTGCGCAACCGATGGCTCGAAGATGCCTGGATAGTAGCAAACAGTTCGCAGCTTGCTGTTTACAGTTCGCAGCAGATAGCGAACAGCCACCAATGATCAGGGATCAGAGGTCATGGATCCCTGATCAACGGCTTGGGTTGTGCAGGGTCGATCGCGAGCCGCGCATGAGGACTGTGAATTACGAACGGTGAGCTGCAAGCTGCGAACCACAAGCTGTGAACTGAGAACTGTTTTTATGGGTAATCGCTTCAATGCTTATCGGGACTACGGCGTGGGGATCGGCTTGCGGATTCCGCACTACGCGCATATTTTTGCGCATAAGCCGGTGGTCGACTGGTTCGAGATTATCTCTGAAAATTTCATGATTGACGCCGGACGGCCGCTGGCGATGCTCGAACGCATCCTGGAGCAGTACCGGGTGGTGCAGCACGGCGTCTCGATGTATTTCGGATCGGTTACGGCTCCCGATCCGGAGCATCTGCGGCGGCTCAAGCAGCTGGTGCGGCGCACCGGCACACCATGGCTCAGCGACCATCTGTGCTGGGGCAGCGTGGATGGCACATACACGCACGATCTGCTGCCCCTGCCCTACACCTGGGAAGCAGTGGAGCGCACCGCCGAGCGGGTGCGCATGGTGCAGGACTTTCTGGAAATTCCGGTGGCCGTCGAGAACGTTTCCAGCTACGCGGCATTTACCGGCTCGCAGATGACGGAATGGGAATTTCTCAATGAAGTGGTGGAACGCGCCGACTGCGGGATTTTGCTGGATGTGAACAACATCTATGTGTCGGCAATGAACCACGAGTTCGAGCCCATGGATTATGTGAATGCGATACCCGCCGAACGCGTCGCGCAGATTCACATAGCCGGACATTCCAAGTATGAGAAGTACATTCTCGACACGCATGACCATGCAGTGATTGACCCCGTCTGGCGGCTCTATGCGCGGGCCATTGAACGCTGCGGGCCAACGCCAACGCTGCTCGAATGGGATGACCACATACCCAGTTTCGAGGAGGTTCACGCCGAGGCGAAGAAGGCGGAGCGCTGGCTGAATGCGAAACCCGTCCAGCTTGCGGAGGCGGCCAAATGAGCGCGGAAAGCATGGACCTGGCAGCGCTGCAGCGGGAGATGGCGATGGCCGTGATGAGGCCGTTGACCGCAGATGAGCAGATGCAGCAGCAGGCGGCAGATGGGCGCTCGATGGCTGCCGTCGCCGAAACTTTTATCGCTCCCAACAGCCGGCTGACCGCATTCGAGCGGCTGGAGATTTACAACCGTCAGTACTGGTTTCGCGTGCTGAGCGCCTTGGCGGAGGATTTCCCCGGGCTGCGCGCCGTTCTGGGCAGCCGGCGCTACGATGCGCTGGCGATTGCTTACCTGACCGCGCATCCCAGCCGCTCTTTTACGCTGCGCAACCTGGGATCGAAACTGCCGCTGTGGCTGGCTGCAAATCCGCAGTATGCGGGGCGGCGTCACCGGCTGGCTGTGGATGTGGCGCGGATTGAATGGGCTTTTGTGGAGGCGTTTGACTCGGCCGAGCGCCCGCCGCTGACCTTAGAGCAGATTGCGACGCTGGACGGGAACTCCCGACTGGCTCTGCAGCCGCATTTGCGCCTGCTGATGCTCGAATATCCGGCAGATGAACTGGTGCTGGCGTTGCACATGCGGGAGAAGCGGCAGACCAGCGAAGCTGGTGTGGAGCTCGAAGAGGATGAAGAGCCGCCCGCGGAGCTGTCGCGGTTGCGGCGGCGGACGACATGGCTCGCGGCTCACCGGATTGATTTTTCGGTTTACTATAAGCGACTGCGGCCGGAGGAGTATCTTACCTTAAGTGCCATTCGCGAGGGATTGCCGTTGTCGGAAGCCGTTGCTGCGGGATTCGCCGAATCGCGCAGTACGGAGGGCCGGCGCGCGGCGCAGGTGAGGGATTGGTTTGCGGATTGGGCCGAACTGGGCTGGATTTGCGCGCCGGAACTGGACGAATCCATTGCAATCTAGAAACGCCAGAGGCTTCCGGCTATTAGGTTCGTGGTCGGGGAAATTGGTGCGCTGCAGGGTTCGATGCCAGCTTCCTGGGAAGGGAATCGATGAAAGGGTTCTTACGTCTTCTGAACAACTTCAATAGCGCTTGTTCTGCTGTCTTCAACAGGCTGCGGGATCCTCTGCTGCTGGCCATCCGGCTTTACTGGGGATGGCAGTTTGCGCAGGATGGCTGGGGCAAGTTTACGCACCTGGCGCGAGTTGCGGACTATTTCGGCACTCTTCATCTGCCTGTGCCTTACGCGACGGCGCTGCTGATCTCGATGGTGGAGCTTATCGGCGGGATTTTTCTGGCTCTCGGCTTGGTTTCGCGGCTCACATCGCTGGTGCTTTTTGTGAATATGACCGTCGCCTACCTTGCCGCGCCCGACGACCGCGTCAACTTCTCGCACATACTGTCCAACCCCAGCGATTTTTACAATGCAACCCCCTATACCTACTGGTTTGCGGCGCTGCTGATTCTGATTTTTGGCGCCGGATGGTTTGCTCTGGATACAATTTTTGCTGCAATCGCGGCGCGCAAGCAGGCGATAGCTGTCACTTCGTCTCAGGCTAAGGCGGTTTAGAAGAACGTATCAGAGGCTGAACTGGCTTTGGAAAAGGTTCGAATAGAAGGCATAGGTGGCGGAGGCGAGTTTGGCAGGGGCTAAAGCCCCGCTCCCTTTGCGACACATGCCCCCGACGCAAGCGTGCCCTGGCTACAAAGCCTCTTCCATTGAGTTTTTCCGCAGCCTGTGAAGCCCGGATTGCCGGTGAAGCGTCGAAGGACGCAGGCGTGACGGGACAAAAAGAAAGGCCGGGGTTAGCAAAACCCCGGCCCACTCAAGCAACCAGCAACTTGTCAGAACTGGAACGATGTCTGGAAAAAGATGCGCCGCGACGCCGAGCCGGTGGAGAAAATCCCTCCGGCAAGGCTTGTGGATTTGCCGAAGCTCGTTTCCGAGACCGTTCCCTCCGGCGTTCCATAGTTGACGTTGTTGAAGAGATTCAATGCCTGAACGCTGAATTCGAGCGAGTATTTGCGTCCCGTACCTGCCGGACCGCCGAATGGCCCTCCTCCTCCGCCGCCGAACGGTCCGCCGAATCTGCCGCCGCGCCCATGGAAGCCCCCGCCCCGCTGCGGGCCGCCTGGTCCTTCAATCTCCGGCCCGATGCCGAAGGAGCGGCTCAGGCGGAAGTTTACAGCCACCGATGAGGGGCTGTTGCCGGGATCAAATGGAACCAGCGCCTCGCCGGATGTTGGTGTAATGTCCAGGCACCCGAAGGAAGTATCAAAATACTGGCTCGATCCCGCCGTGCAATCGGATGAGTCCACAACTCCAGGCCGGTCGTTGAAGAAGTTATCGCCGGTAAGGTCGAAGGGAGTGGTGAGGTTGTAGGGATTGCCCCCTCGGGCAATCATGAAGGGGCTGTAGCTGATTCCCAGCGGGCCGGTGTAACTGCCCATGAGGAACAGCCACTGCGGACTGACCCAGTGGGCGCGCCCGTAACTGTCGCGCAAATTATAGGAGTTCTCCGCATCGCCGGTGTTGGCGTTGGCCCAGCTGGCGTTATAGAAGCCCATCAGGTTGAACTTGCGCGTAACCTGCGCATGGATGTTCACAATGAGCTGGTTTTCCTTGTAGACTGCCTCGGGAAAAAATTCATCAATAAGGCCCGGGAGGTTCGGGTTGGGCCGGACGCCGGTAAGCGTTGAGCTTCCGTACTCAAAGGTTCCCGGAAGATATGCGTTGGCGTTGATGGTCGCCATCTGATGCAGACCCAGCGAGTGCAGATAGGTGAACGTCAGCGTCGAGGTCTTGGTCAGTTGCCGCTCCAGGCTGAGGCCGAGCATCTCATCGTACGGCGAGTGGTAGGTGGGGTCGAGCACATCGATCTGCGGCGCCGACTCCGTCCCCGCGCCGCAAGAGGACACGCCGCCCGGAACCGAACTGAGACTGGTCGAAGTGAAACAGGTCGGATTGTTGATCACCGTTTGCGTCTGGCTGCGAGCCCCGCCGTTGAACTGTTCCAGATCCATCAGGCTGTCATCCTGAAAACGGTCATAAAAGAATCCAAAACCGCCGCGGATCACCGTCTTTTGCACCGTGCCCTTCTTGTGCCCGTCGAGCGCGTAGGCAAAGGCAAAACGCGGCGCCCAGTCCGAGTGGTCTGCCACGTGGTTTTGCGACTCCCAGCGCATGCCCAGCGAGATGGTCAGGAAGGGGTTCACCTTCCAATCGTCCTGGTAGAAGAGGGCGTTATCGAAGACATTGGCGGAGAAGTCCGTTGGGCCGGTCGTATAATTCAGCCGGATGGGCGTGCAGGTCTGTCCTGAGGGGCAGGCTGCCGCAATCTGCGCGATGGTCTGGCCTTGTTGAACGCCATTCCACGTGTCCACGAAGGCGGTGGGGTTGGAAAAGATGAAGCTGCCGTTGAAGCCGCCATTCGAAGAGTTCGCCTCACGGTTGTCCCGCGCCCAGATCCCGAACTTGATGGCATGCTTGCCCGCGGTCAGCGTAGTGAAGTTTTGGAGCTCCAGATGCAGCGAATGGTCATTGCTATATTGGCTGGAGCTGCCGCCCAAACTGAACTCACCTTGGGCGGAAATGGAGGGAGTGGTGGCCACAGGTACTCCCAAAGTGATGCCGCGCCGGTATTCCACGCGCGTCTCGTTCACCAGGTGATCGTTGACGATCTGCGTGTCGTCAAGCTGAACGGTGTTCTCATTGGAATTCGATGAGCTCGCCTGCGACGGAAAGGACTGCGTTCCTCCCAGGAGATTGGATTGATCGTAGCTGAAGTACTGGTAGCGCAAGGTGAGGGTGTTCTTCTGCCCCAGTTGCATGTCGATGCGCGGTGAAATCAAAAGATGTGTGGAAGGGCTGATGACACTGCCTGACACGCGGCTACCCGAGGGGGCCAGAGAATACAGGTTGGTTGTGGGGTCCAGGATCGGGCCGCCAGGAATCGTGTACACGCTGGCGTTCTGGAAGCTGCGTCTTTGAAAGGTGAAGAAATAGGATGCCCATTTCGACAGCGGGCCGCTCACCGTGCCGTTGAACATGTAGCTGTAGTAGGAGGGCAGCGGGCTGAGGAACGGGTCGCCGGTGTTGAAAACGTTGTCGTTGCCCATGGCAAAGACCCGCCCGTGCAGCGTATCGGTTCCCGGCTTGGTCAGAATCTCGATGCGACCGTACCCCAGGCGGTCAAATTCTGCGGAAAACGGATTCTGGTTGATGATGATCTGGCGAATTGCCGATTTCGGCGGAAGCTGGCCGCCGGTGAAACCGTCAATATAAATCTGTCCGCCGTTGGGACCGGCGGCGGGCCCAGCCAGCGCCTGGAGTTCGTTGGAAAGCTCGTCGGGATCGTCAGAAAGCGCGTCGAGATCCTTGCCCTTGAGAATGATTGCATTGGTGTTGGCCCCGGCCTCCGTGCTCACCTGGTCCTGACTGTCGCTGGATACCTGCACCTGCTGCTGGGCGATGGGCAGCTCCATTTTTACGTCGAAGACCTTCGCCTGTCCGGCTTCCAGTTTGAAAGTCGGCGAAGTGTAGAGCGCGAACCCCGACCTGGAAGCCTCAACAATGTAGCTGCCTGAAGCCAGGCCAGTGATGGAATAATCGCCGGTGCCGTTTGCCGTGACCGATTTAACCGGCACCCCCATGGCATTGGTGACTGTCACCAGCGCGCCAGGGATGCGCGCGCCGGTAGGATCAGCCACATGGCCGCGAATGGAGGCCGCGGGCGGCTGACTCGCGGGAGCTTGCGCATTTGCCCCGACTGCGGCGAGCGCCAAGGCCACAACAAGATATAAGAAGCGATACAATTTCGGATACACGTCACCCTCACTGGTTATTGGTTAGAAAAATTCGGATATCACTACTGGGCGCCCGCGCCGCCCCCTCCTTCACTCTCAGCGGCGCCGCTGCCATTGTTCATGCTCCAACTGCTGAGCAGATCCTGACTTGCCGGTGCTTCGAGCAGCGGTTCGACACCGGCGATGAGCGTGATGGCGGTGACGTCGGATGTGCCTTGGGTGGCCACAAGCATGACGGCTTCGCCCTTTTTCAGGTCAGAAAATTGGATCGCCGGCGCGCGGCTCAGTATCTGCTGCGGATTCATCTCCCCGCGTCCGCCTTCCCCCATGCCCGGGCCGCCGCGGGACATTCCGCCTCCGCCTCCGCTTTCAGGACGGCCATTTTCGCCGCGCCCGCCGCGCATCCCGCCCGGCGCCTCGCCTTTGAGCCGCATGGCAATAAACTGCGCCATCCGCTCAGGCAGGTCCCGCATCTGTGCTTCCGGAGTGATGTGGATGGTCACCGGCTTCTTGGTCAGCAGGTCTTTGACGACGATCGTCTGGTTGCCCCCATCCACCGACGTGACCAGCCCCGACACGTTGCGAAAGCTGCCCGACACAACTTCCTGCGCCGTCAATTCCGTGCCATCCGCGTTCTTCGTTCCCCGGGCCATTAATTGGTCGCCGGGGTGAATGTCCGCAATCGGCGCCGGTTTGGCCTCCGCATAGCTGACACTGGCGGGCGCGTAACGCTTCAGCACCGTTGACGGAGTGGTATTCACGGTGACCGTCTTAGTCGTGAGGCCGGCACCCGCAGACACCACGATCGTGCCCGTCGAGGCATCCACGCTCTTCACCAGACCGCCGACACCCTCGTCCCAGGCCTGCGCCTCCTGCTCCTGCCGCTTGACCACATCTTCATGCTTGATGGCGATAATCTCGGCGGCCTGCGGCGTGGCTCCGGTGGAGCTGCTGCTCAGCAGGACCAGCAACCGGTCGCCCACCGCCAGATCGCTGAACGGCATGGCCACCGCATTGCTCAAACTGGTCTGGCCCGGTTCGATGCGCCGGATGGTCGTCGAAGAGGGAACCTCGAACTGGTGTTCATCCCCTGCGGCGGTCTTGATGGTGACATCGTTGCCTTGGATGGCGGCGATGGAACCCAGATATCGCGTGGGAGTTTGGGCGACAATGGCCGGGACCGCCGTCAGTAGCACGCCTGCAATTGTCCAAAGTGCCATCCATCGCCGAGTCAGCACCAACCGCGTGTCCATAAATCGGTTCTCCACTCCCTCAATCCCTTTCACACCAGAAGCCCAGAAATTGTTCCTATTCGAGTAGACGAGTCACTGCGCCAAAAGGTTGAAGCTTTAATGCTCGTTTCAATGCACCTTAAGCCGCGCTTAAGGCTTTGAGAGTCAAGAAGCTCCGGAGCCGCAAAGAAACGGAGATCTTGCGCTCCGGGCGCCTGAACCGCAGGTTTTCCGGGGTAAATGGCGGCAGGCTGTCCCGGCTCCAGCCGGGGTTAGCGGCCGGCGATGGCTGCACTTTCCAGAAACCGGTAACTGCCTGAGGGCGACGGAACCACATCCGTTAACCTCCGGTTGTGCACAATCACCGTATCGAGATACCAGAGATTTACAGAGGGCAGATCGCGGGCCAGAATCTGCTGCACTTCTATGTAATCGCTCCGCCGCCTCGCCAGGTTCGGATTTTCCGCCGCATCCTTCAAAAGCGCATCGAGTTTAGGATTCGAGTAGCGGCCGCGGTTGGCGCCGTCGGGCGGAAAGCTGGCCGTGGAAAACACGTAGCTGTAGATATCGGGCTGCTGATTCCCACCCACCCATTTAAGCGAATACATCTGAAATGCGCCCCGAGTGACGTCGGAATAAAACGTCGCAAATTCATAGCTGCGCAGCTCCAGCGCGATGCCGATCTTCGCCAGTTCCTGCTGAAGCACCACGGCTAGAAGGCGTGTCTGCTCGTCGTGGCTGATCTTCATGGTGAGATGAAAGCGCACTCCGTCCGGGCCGCGCCTGAACCCGGCTTCGTCGAGGAGCCGGTCAGCGCGCGCGGGATCGTAGTCGTAGCGTGCGACATTACCTGTCCACGCCCAGTGATTGGCCGGCAGCAGGCTCACGGCCGGCTCGGCTCGCCCGCCCCACAAAGTGCGGATAATCAAGGGACGATCGATGGCGCAGGCGATCGCCTGCCGCACTCTGACGTGCTTCAAGATGGGGTCGCGGGTGTTAAAGGCCAGGTACTGGATGTCGGTCCCCGGCGCGTCTGTTACACGCAGATTGGGACGGCGCGCAAGCATGGGCAGTACGTCCATGGGAAGGGAATTCATCTCCACGTCCGCTGAACCCTTTTCCAGTTCGAGCGCCATGGTGATGGCATCCGGCACCACGGCGAAACGGATCCGCGCGATTCTCGGTTTCTCCGACCAACTCAGAGGGTTGCGGGCAATCAGCACATCCTGGTCTATGCGCTGGCTCACAAACCGGAATGGCCCTGTGCCTACGGGGTCGCGCCAGAAGTTGCTGCCCGCTCCGTAAGGCACCACCCCGAAGGCTCCGGTGGCAAGATTGGTGAGCAAAAAATTGTCGGGATGATTGAGGTGAAAGACCACGGTCAGCGGGCCGGCGGCTTCCACGCTGGCAATGGACTTGTAGGCCGCCGCCTTGGGCGAGATGACCGCTCCGTTGCGTATGGAATCGATCGACCAGACCACGTCGCGCGCGGTCAGCGCCTGCCCGTCGCTGAAGCGCACGCCGGGGCGCAGATGAAAGATAAGCGTGAGGGGGTTGGGCTGCTCCCACCGGGTGGCCAGCGCCGGCGTAAATTGATAGTGCGCGTTGCGGTCAACCAGGCCGTCGAAGAGCAGCTCGTCGATGTGCTCGGAAGCTTCGTCGGTGCCGATGCGGGGATCGAGGTTGGCCGGACTGCTCTGGATCATGAACACCAGGGTTCGCGGGTCGCGATGGGCGACGCGGCAGCCCACCAGCAGCAACAGTGCCGCGAGCAGGGCGGCTTTACACATAGGTGACCTGCCCCAGAATCGCAGGCCGGGACGCACCGGTGGCCGAAGGCACATTGCCCGGCAAATGATGCCAGGTTTGCCACGCCAGCAGGGCGAAGGCCGCGGCCTCCTTGGCTTGAGCAGGGAAGCCGAACTCTTCGCTGGCCGCCAATTCGCACCCCAGGGGCTCAACACGCCGGGCGAGCAGCGCCATGAGAGCCGCGTTACGCGCGCCCCCGCCGGAGACGATGAAGTCTACGGCGTGATCGTGCATGGTGCGGGCGACAAAGCGCCGGTAGCCTGCGGCGATGCTTTCGGCGGTCAGCGCTGTAGCCGTCGCCAATGCATCCTCGGGCCTGGACGAATGTTTTCGGCAAAAGCGAAGAAATGCTGCTGCATATTCGCGGCCGAACTGCTCGCGGCCCGCGGTGCGCGGCGGCTTCAATGCGAAATAAGGATTGCCCAGCGCCCACTTGAGCGCCGAAGCGATCACGGCGCCACGGGCGGCAAGCCGGCCGCCTCGGTCAATCGGTCTTTGGAAAAGCACCTGGGCGAGTGCGTCGATGACCATGTTTCCCGGTCCGGTGTCGAAGGCCATCACGCGGTCTGCGGGCGCGCCGGGTGCAATGGCGGTCAGATTGGCGATTCCGCCTATATTCTGCAGTACCCGGCCACGCCGCGCATTCGCGAACAGGACGTAGTCGAACAAGGGAACAAGCGGCGCGCCCTGGCCCCCGGCGAGCATATCTGCGGGGCGAAAATTCGAAACCACGGGAACGTGTAGCCGCGCAGAGATAGCCTGCGCTTCCCCTGCCTGCCAGGTGCAGGCAAATCTTTGCCCCGCATAAGCGGCCGCCCCCGGCTGATGGTAAAGCGTCTGCCCGTGACAGCCGACCAGGTCGAGCGTGAGATGGTGGTGAGCAGCGGTGATGCTCACCGCATCGGCATACTCCAGGCCCAGCCGCCAGTTGAGCCGCGCCAGCTCGGCAGTCGAGGTAGCGGAGGCATTCATGGCCGCCAATACTGCCCGGCGCAGTGCTCGAGGATACGCCCGGCCTTCATGAGCAATAAGCTCAAGTTTGGGACGTAACCGCCCCGGCTGAATCTTCACCACGGCCACATCGACGCCGTCGGCTGAGGTTCCGCTCATCACTCCGGCCACGATCATGGCCCGGGAGTTCATAGGCTGCCGGCCCCGGAAGGCTGCGCTGCCGTTATCGACTCGCTGAAGCGCAGAATCCGCGCCCGCAGAGACTGCATCTGCCGCTCCCCAAGAGGTGGCGAAACTTTATCTGAAAACACCCGCGCCCGTTTGCGCTCCGTCGCCTGTGCCCGCACCAGAAGCAGCTTGCGAAACGCGGCTGAGCGCTCGCCTTCGCCGATAAGTGCCTCGAAAGCCTGCAGGATCGGTTCGGCGTGGTGGCAGATCTCGATCAGGTCCGATCCCGTCCGGATGGCTTCGATCGCGGCCTCTTCGATAGGCATGAATTTCAGGATCCCCCCCATCTCCAGATCGTCGGAGAGCACCATGCCCCGGTATCCGATGCGTTCGCGCAGCACGCTCTGTATCCAGTAACTCGAAACGCTTGCCGGCCGCTGCCGCCCCGGCGTCTTGGGGTAGGCCGCGTGATTGATCATCACCATGGGCAGCGCCTTGCACAGCGCGCGGTAGGGTTCCAGGTCATCGCGCCAAATCGCCGCGCCATCGCGGTTGATCGCCGGCGTCTCCAGGTGCGAATCGCGCGTGCCCCCGCCCAGTCCGGGAAAGTGCTTCCCGCAGCCGACGATGCCGCGCGAGCCAAGCCCGTTGAGGAATTCCCGCGCATAGGCAATCACCTCCGCCGGCTCCCGCGCCGCACAGCGCGTGCCCAGCACCTCAGCCGATTCCGGCAGGCCCAGATCGATCATCGGCGCCAGCGAGGTGTTGAATCCGAATGCCGCCACGGCGCGGGCGATCAGCTCGCCGTGCTCCCGTGCCGCTGAAGGTTCCTGCGGCATAGCCGAGGCCACCGCCTGCGCCGACGGAATCGGCGCCAGCGCTTCGTTGAGCCGATTGACCGTCCCGCCTTCCACGTCAACGCAGCGTACGCTGTGCGGCGTGCAAAAGGCCGCTGCGTCTTTCAGCAGCGCCCGCGTTTGCCTGGTGTC
The DNA here is from genome assembly GCA_030038435.1 of Acidobacteriaceae bacterium. Classification (GTDB taxonomy): domain Bacteria; phylum Acidobacteriota; class Terriglobia; order Terriglobales; family Acidobacteriaceae; genus Telmatobacter. The sequence continues at coordinate 34,407 of JASHOY010000360.1, forward strand.
CGCAATGTTGCGCTTATAAAGAATGATTCCCGCCGGGCGGATCAGCTTAAGCCACGCGCGCTCCATTGCGGACAGCTCTTTTCCGGCTAGCCCGACCACCAGCAAATTTCCCGCTGCCTGTCGCAGCTCCATGATTTCCTCGCTCGTCAGATCCGGCTGGGTTTTGCCCGGATCGATATCTATCTCTTTCAGTTATTCAATTCCTAACCACCCGAGTTCTTGTCCTTGAGTTCCTGCTGTAACTCCTCGAGCAGGTTCAATGCCTGCAGCGGTGTCAGCGCGTTCAAGTCCACGGCTTCGATCCTGTCCACGATCCTCTGCGAAAGCGGCGTGAAGATCGTCAACTGCATGGGTTCTGCGGATGTTTCCACCTGCACGCTCTGCCGCTCCTGCTTTTCATGCTGGCGAAGCACATGGCGGGCGCGCTCGATCACCACCGGCGGAAGCCCGGCGAGTTTGGCCACGTCGAGGCCATAGCTCTTGCTGGCCGCACCGGGCTCGATGCTGTGAAGAAAGACGATTCCACCTGCGGCTTCTTTGACTCCGACGCGAAGGTTGCGCACCCGTTTCAGCTTTTCGGCCAGCATGGTCAGCTCGTGATAATGGGTGGCGAAAAGCGTGCGCGCGCAGGTTTCGCCATGAAGATACTCGACCGTGGCCCAGGCCAGCGAGAGCCCATCGAATGTGGCCGTGCCGCGGCCCATCTCATCGAGCAAAATCAGCGACCGGTTGCTCGCCGTGTTGAGAATGGTCGCCGTTTCAGTCATCTCCACCATGAACGTAGACCGGCCGCGGGCCAGATTATCGCTGGCTCCTATGCGGGTATAGATACGGTCAACCAGGCCGAAACGCAGGCTCTGCGCGGGAACAAAGCATCCCATCTGGCCCATCAAGACTAACATCGCCGTTTGCCGCAGATAGGTGCTTTTGCCGCCCATGTTGGGACCGGTGATCAGCAGCAGGCTCGGACCGTCGTTGCCCGCATCTAGATAAATATCGTTGGCAATGAAGCGCCCTTCGCGCCTTTCTTCCATCCATTGCTCGATGACGGGATGGCGCGCGGAGACGGCTTCAATGACCGGCTCCGCGGAGAGTTGCGGCCGGACATAGTTCCTCTGCGCGGCAAGATACGCGAAGCTGCAAAGCAGGTCGGCCTCCGCCACCGCTGCCGACGAGCGCCGTATGCGTCCCGCCGATTGCAGAACGTAGCTCCGTAACTCGGCAAAGATTCGTCTCTCGATTTCCACGCAGCGGTCGTGCGCGGTGAGAATCTTTCTCTCGTACTCTTTTAGCTCCGGCGTCGTGAAACGTTCCGCATTGACCAAGGTCTGCTTGCGCTCATAATCGGCGGGGGCCAGGGCCAGATTCGCCTTGGTGATCTCGATGTAATAGCCGAACACCGAGTTATAACGGACTTTCAACGAGGCTATGCCGGTCCGGCGCCGTTCCCGGTCTTCAATGGCGGCGATCGCCTGGCGCCCCGTCGTCGAAACAGAGCGCAGCTCATCGAGTTCGGCGTCGAGTCCGGGGGCAATCACCCCGCCATCGGCAAGCGTCAATGGCGGCTCCGGTACCAGCGTAGCGGCAATGCGCGCGGTTACGTCGTCCAGCGGGTCGAGCTGGGTTGCGATTTGAAGCCACAGTGGCGCGCGCATGGCCTCTAGCGCGGTCTTCAGCGCGGGCAGGTGCGCCAGGCTCGCCGCCAGGGCGCGCACATCGCGAGGGCCTGCCGAATCCAGCGACAGCCGGGCCAGCAGACGCTCCAGATCGAGAATGCCCCCGAAAGCGCGGCGGATCTCTTCGCGCCGCACCAGATCGCCATGTGCCTCGGCAACCGCTTCATAGCGCACCTCGATGGCTGCGGCTTCGATCAGAGGCTTCAGGATTGTCGCCCGCAGCAATCGCTTGCCCATGGGCGTCCTGCAGGCGTCGAGGGTGCGGAAGAGTGTTACGCCGTCATCCTGGCCGCTGAAGAGCGGCTCAACCAGCTCCAGGTTGCGCACCGTCACCTGGTCAAGCTCCATCGTCGTGGCGTGTTCCTCGAAGCGCAGGGAATCGATGTGCAGGGCATCGTTCTTTTGCGTGGTGCGAACGTAGTGCAGCACCGCTCCGGCGGCGATGGCGGCGGCGCTGTGACCTTCCAGCCCGAAGCCGTCAAGGGAACGCACATTCAACTGCCGCTCCAGCAAGGGGAAGGCATAATCCCGCGTCCAGACCCAGTCTTCGACGCGGGTGCGCGCCGGAATCCGCTCCAGCCCGGGCGGCATCTCGGCGCTGACGGCGATGAGCATCTCGCTGGGGCCGGCCATCAGCAGGTGATCGACGGCCTGCCGGTCTGCTTGCGCACCGGCAAACTCAGCGGTGCGGAATTCGCCCGTGGAAACGTCAAGCAATGCCACCGCCACCGCACCTTGTTTCCCCGCCGCGCCTTGATACACGGCCGCCAGATAATTGTTCTCTTCCTGGCCGAGGCTGGCGTCAAGAGCCGTTCCCGGCGTCAGCACGCGGGTCACCTCGCGGCGGACGATTTTCTTGGCCAGCTTGGGGTCCTCCATCTGGTCGCAGAGGGCGATGCGGTAGCCCTTGCGCAGCAGCCGCGCCAGGTAGCTTTCCACGGCGTGATAGGGAACTCCGCACATCGGCACCTGGCGTTCTTTATCGCGCGCCGTGAGTGTGAGTTGCAGCTCGCGGCTGGCGACCGCGGCATCGTCGTAAAAAAGCTCGTAGAAATCGCCCATTCTGAAGAAGAGCAGGGCATCGGGATTCTCGCGCTTGGCCGCCGCCCACTGGCGCATAAAAGGTGTCAGCTCCGCAGAGCCTTTCTCGGCATTCGGCGAGGAGAGGACAAAGGCCTCCGCCTCGTCGCCCTTTGCCACTGGAAGAACCGCCGGAACCGTGTCCTCGGCCACGCGCCGGATGGTTGCGGGTTCAGATTCGTTTCGGATCACTCTGCTTTCAAGATTAACCCGTCGCTCGACGGGGAACGAAGTTCTGGAATTGGATCCGGCGCAGTGCCCCTGCATACCCCCGAAGGTGTTACCGGAGCGAGCTGAATTTGTCATCAGCCGGGAATCACAATCGCATAAACTGTTGGGGTTACCCGACGTTCCCAATGCGGAGATGAATCCTTGCAGCATGCCCCCGACAGTTCCATAGCGGTCGCAGACCCGCCCGCTGCCATGAACGCATTCCCGCATTTTTTGCGACGCATCTTTTCCTTCCCGGTGGCGATTGCCTTTCTGCTCGCGGCGCTGGCCGTGTGCACGGTGCGATCACGCTTTGACGATCCGGATATGTGGTGGCACCTGAAGATGGGCCAGGTGATCTGGACGACCCACACCATACCGCTGCACGACATTTTTTCTTACACCACCAACCACCACGCGTCCGTGCCCCAGGAGTGGCTGGGCGAGGTCTCCATCTACCTTGCGTATAAGCTGGCCGGCTATTCGGGAATGATGGCCTGGTTGTGCCTGTTCGCAGCCGCCATCCTCGTCGGCGCCTATTGGCTTAGTTCGTTTTATTCCGGAAATTTGAAGGTCGGCTTCCTGGGAGGATTGATCGTCTGGCTTTTTTCTACGGTCGGACTTTCGATCCGGCCGCAGATGATCGGCTACCTGCTTTTGATCGTCGAACTCGCTGTCATCTATCTGGGCCGGACGCGTAGTCCACGATGGTTCTTATGCCTGCCCATCCTCTTCGCGCTCTGGATCAACTGTCATGGATCGTTCATCCTGGGCATTGCCATTGCCGCGATGTACCTGTTCAGTTCGCTTTTTCATTTCGAGATGGGGTCATTGATCGCAGAGCGCTGGGAGCCGGCGCGGCGAAAAATGCTGGCCATCGGGCTGGCGCTTTCCCTGCCGGCCTTGTTCCTGAATCCCGATGGCATTCATCAGATCCTGTATCCGGTAAAAGCGTTTTCCACTCAAGGGCTAGCTCTCGCCTTGTCCCAGGAGTGGCAGGCGACGCCGTTGACCGATGCGCGCGCCAAAGCTCTCCTGTTGATCCTGCTGGCCAGTTTTCTGTTGGTGATTCTTCGCCGTTCCCAATTGTTTTTCGATGAACTGCTCACCCTGTGTGCAGCGACGTGGCTAGGGCTGAGCCACCAGCGAACCTTGTTTGCCTTCGGGATTCTGGCTGCCCCGATTCTCTGCCGCCAGCTCGCGGCCCTTTGGGATAACTACGAGCCGGAGAAGGAGGTGCCATGGATGAACGCCGTCTTCATCGCTGGCGCCCTGCTGGTCGCGATCAGCCTTTTCCCCAGCGCGCACAACCTCGAAACCCAGGCGCAGGCAAAGAGCCCGGTCAAAGCCGTGGCTTACATCCTGAACCATCATCTTCGCGGGCCCATGTTGAATGACTACTTATATGGGGGCTATCTCATCTGGGCGGCCCCACAGTACCCCGTAATGATCGATGGTCGCGCCGACGTCTACGAGTGGTCGGGCTTTTTCGACCAGTATGTAAGGTGGATGAGCCTTGGACAGGATCCCAGAGTCCTGCTCCAAAAATACGGTGTCAATTTTTGCCTTCTGACCCAAGATTCGCCGATGGTTCAGGTACTTGCCCTGCTGCCGGATTGGAAAAAGGTCTATTCGGACAGTAACTCTGTAGTCTTCGAACGGGATGCAGCGGAAAATCGGCCCTAAGACGATGACTCAAAGCTAAGGCTTTTGCCGGCGGCTGCCCCTTTTGTGGAATACGATTTTCTGTTGTTCCTCCTTATATTTCTAAGCTAGAATTGCTGCGTTCCTTGATGAAGCAGGGTAAGATTGGCTGATAACTTCATAACGCCGCCTGTATCTGCGCTCAGGGCGGATTGTGAGATTCCAATTTCCCCCCGTAATCGCAATCCCCTGAGTTGGGAATCGCCTTATTGGAAGCAGTGAGCGGAAGCTGGAAGGGGCGATGATGTCACCAGTCGCAGAGCACGAAGTTGCGGAGTTCGAAAAGTACGCCCCGTCGTACTCCGAGCTGCTCGATGACCCGGTCAGAAATCGCTTCACGCAGGACCCTCGCCACTTTTATTGGCGCAAATGGATCGTTATCGAAAGATATCTGAGGAAACATGGAACTCCGCCCGAGCGGCTTACCTGGCTGGATGTCGGGTGCGGACGCGGGGAATTGCTCGAACTGGCCGGGCGCAGCTTCAGCCGTGCCATTGGCTGCGATCCGTCCGGCGGGATGCTGCCTTCGAATTCCTCGTTTGAAGTGTACGAGCAGCCATCGCAAACGGAACTGCCTTTTGCAGACGGCTCCGTTGATTTCCTGACCGCTGTTTGCGTCCTGCATCATGTGCACGGAAGGAACCGGCAGCTTCTTGCCGGAGAGATAAGGCGGGTGCTGCGTCCCGGCGGTTTGTGCTGCATTGTTGAGCACAATCCCTGGAACCCGGTGACGCAGCGAATCGTCAAGAGATGTCCGGTCGATGTCGATGCGGAGCTGCAGTCGGCTGGCGCGATGGGAAGGCTTCTTCGAGCGTCAGGCTTGCGATGCGCACACCTGGAGTATTTCCTGTATCTCCCCGAGGGTGCATTTCAGCGGCTCCGCAAGCTGGAAGAGCTCTTTTCCGGCCTGCCTCTCGGCGGCCAATATGCGTTGTTTGCTGAAGCTTCCGATCACGCCGTTCATTCGGCGCAATAGTCATCTCCGCCCTTGAAGCTGATTCACCATAGAAGCCTTAAGAAAACTCACCCTTTCACCTGCTCCGTTTTTATGGGCGACAGAGTTTTCTCAATGATGAATCGAGGCCTTCCCTTGGTCTCAAAGTAGATTTTTGCCAGGTATTGTCCGATTACGCCCAGAGAAAGAAGCTGAATTCCTCCCAGCATGTATAGAGGGATCACGATCGAGGCCCAGCCCGGAACCACCGTCGATAAAAAGATCTTTGCAAACAGAGCCCAGAGGCCCAGGCCGAAGCTGATCACCGAGACGCACATGCCCAGCAGAGTGATCACCTTGAGGGGGATTTCGGTGAACGAAGTTACGCCGGTGATGGCCAGCGAAACCATCTTGGAGATGGAATACTTGGTTTCTCCCGCAAAACGAGGCTGCCGGTCGTAGTAGACGCTGGCGGAGCGAAAGCCGAGTTGCGGAATCAGTCCTCTGAGCAACAGATTCGATTCGTTGCAGTTCCGCAATTCCTCGATTACCCGCCTGCTCATGAGGCGAAAATCGGCGTGGTTGAACACCAGCTTTACGCCCATGGCCTGCAGCAGGCGGTAATACCATTCCGCTGTGGCGCGCTTGAAAAACGCATCCGTGGTGCGATCGCGGCGGATGCCGTAGACCACCTCCGCGCCCGCCGAATACGCGCGCACCATCTCTTCTATCGCCTCCACATTGTCTTGCAGGTCGGCGTCTATGCTGATCACCACATCGCCGGGGGCGGTCAGCAATCCTGCCAGAATTGCATTTTGCTGGCCAAAATTCCTGGATAATTTCAAGCCATGAACGCGTCCATCATGCTGCGCTGCCAGGTCCTCGATGGTGCGCCAGGTGTGATCGGTTGAACCATCATCGACAAAGTAAATCTTCGCTGCAACGATGATGTGTTTTGCGAGCAGGGCATCCAGCACGTTGTTAAGACGCTGCGTAGTCTCCGGCAACACTTGTTCTTCGTTGTGGCAAGGGATGACGACAGCCAGCGTACAAGGGGCTGCTTTTGCCGCATTGGTTGCAGCGGCTGCATCGCTGGTAGAGCCGTTTTCTGACGTTATGGCCGGCGCGTTGGCCTCGGGGAGGGTCATAAAATGGCGTAACGTTGGACGATTTTAGCATACGCGAGCGGCCGCTCGATGCAATTGAGGCAACTCCGAACACACACCTGTAACCAGCGCAAGACAGGGAAGCAGCTTTCCCGGAGATTCGAGAGATCACCCGGAGAGATGCCTCCGTTTACCCTCGCCGCGACTTATGCCGTGTGGCCTTCCCCGTGCGCGGCACCGTTGGCTTCGGGAAGGATGTCGGTTGGCCGCGCCACCCATACGTAGAGGGTAGGAAGCAGGAAAATACTCATCAGCAGATTAGCGATCAGGCCGCCGACAATGACGATGGCGAAAGGCCGCTGCGTATCCGAACCGATGCCATGCGACATCGCAGCCGGCAGCAGGCCGAGCGTCGCCACCAGCATGGTCATCATGATAGGCCGCAGCCGCAGCACCGAACCTTCCACTGCGGCATCCTCGATAGAGTCGCCCCGGGCGCGCCGCTGATTGATGTACTCCAGCATGATGACGCCGGTTTGCACCGAGACGCCGAAAAGCGCCAGGAACCCTACTTCCGATGAAACGCTGAAATTGGTGTGGGTGATGAGCAGGACCAGAATTCCGCCAATGCTGGCCATCGCCACCGTGGCAAGAATGAGGAGCGCCCACTTGAACGACTTATACATCGAATAAAGGATGATGAAAATCAGCAGCACGGTGATGGGCACAATAATAGCCATGCGCTTTTCGGCGCGCACCTCGCTCTGGTATTCGCCCTCCCAACTGATGTGATATCCGCGCGGCAGCTTGATCTGCGTATCTACATCATGGATCGCCTGGCGGACGGTATCGCCCAAGGGGCGCCCGCGCACGCTGTACTTGATGGCGACATAGCGCTGATTGTTTTCCCGGTAGATTTCCGAGCCTTCGTCCGCTTCGCGAATATCGCAGAGTTGAGCCAGCGAGACGCGCTCGCCGGTGGGCGCAAGCAAACGGATATTTTCAATGGCCTCGCGCGTATCGCGATACCTGGGCAGATAGCGCAGGGTGAGGTTATAAGACTGCTCGCCCCTCAGCACTTGAGTGAATGCGGTCCCTCCGATTGCGGTCTGTACGGCGTCCTGCACGTCGGCGACACTGATGCCCCAGCGCGCTGCCTTTTGCCGGTCCACTTGAATATCGAGGTCAGGCTGGCCGGTCACCTGAAGCACGCCCAGGTCCTTAATGCCCGGCACGCGGCTCATAATCGCTTCCACCTGATCGGCGGTATCTTCAAGGGTGTGGAGATCGTCGCCGTATATCTTGGTGGCCAGCTCGCCTTTCACGCCGCTGACCGCTTCCTCCATGTTGTCTTCGATGGGCTGCGAGAATCCCCAGATGATGGTGGGAAACGTCTTCCTCAACTGGTAATTCATGGCCGCAATCAGATTTTCTTTGCTGCCGTGAAAAATGGGCCGCCATTCACTGACTGGTTTCAGGCCGACGAAATATTCGATGTTGAAGAAGCCGGTGTGGTCGGTGCCGTCGTCGGGGCGTCCGGCCTGGCTGGTGCACTCCGTGGTTTCCGGAAACGAGCAGAGAATGAGCCTCGCCTGATTGGCTACCGCGATGCTCTCGGCTGGGCCCACGCTTTGGTCCATATCTCCGCGCACCCATAGCGCGCCTTCATCGAGATGAGGCAGGAATTCCGAGCCAATGAGGCCGCTGGTGGCAAGAAAGACGCCGAGAATCAGGCTTACGACGCCGACTCCGAGGGTGAGCCGGTGATGATGAATCGTCCAGCGGACGCCGCGCCGGTAATGCTCGCGGAGAGATTCCATCACCGGGTTCTTCCATTCTTTTGCGCCCTTGTTGAAGGCAAAGCTGGATAGAACCGGCGCGAGGATGATAGAGAACGAGAGCGCGCCCAGCAGCGCAAAGGCGACGGTCCACGCCATGGGGTGAAAGATGCGGCCTTCTACGGATTGCAGCGTGAAGATCGGCAAATAGGCGGTGATGATGATGGCAATGGCGTAAAAGACGGGCCTTTGCACTTCATGCGCAGCCTCGGTGATGCGCATCTGCACGGGGCGTCCGTTATCTTCCTTCCGCGCCAGATGCCGAACGATGTTTTCCACCATGACCACGGCGCCGTCCACTACCATGCCGAAGTCCAGGGCACCAAGGGAAAGCAGGTTAGCGGGGATGCCTCTAAGGTCAAGACAAATGGCCGCGAAGAGCAGCGAGAAGGGAATGGTGAGCGCTACGATCAGCGCGCCCCGCACATTGCCCAAAAGCAGAAGCAAAATGACGATTACCAGGATGATGCCGGCGCTCAGGTTGTGCAGCACCGTATGTGTGGTGAGGTGAAGCAGATCGCTGCGGTCGATGAAGGGATGAATGGTGACGCCCTTGGGCAGAATCTGCGTATTCAGCTCCTGCACCATCTTGTGCACGCCGTCCAGCACCGGCTGGGCGTCGGCTCCCTTTTGCAGGCAAAGGATGCCGGAGACCACATCGTCGTTGTTGATTAGCTTTCCATCTTTGCGGCGGTAGGTGTCGCCAAACTGGCCCAGGCGGATCATCGGCCCCTGCTCGACAACGCCTAGATCCTTGATGCGGATCGGCGTTCCTCCCTGGGAAGTGACAACCGTGTTGCCGATATCCTGGATATCTCGGACCAGGCCCACTTCGCGGACGTTGACTTCCTGCTCGCCCTCCTGAATAAAGCTGCCGCCGCCGTTGACATTGTTGTTGGTAATGGCCTGTTCGACCTGGGGAAGGCTCAGGCCGTACATGATGAGTTTGTCAGGATCGAGGCGCACCTGGTATTCGCGCGTGGGACCGCCGAAAGGGTTGGTGTCGACAACTCCGGGAACCGATTTCAGATATTTCTGCACCACCCAGGTGTCCAGCGACTTCAGGTTCATGACATCGTATTGAGGGTTGGTGCTGCGCAGAATATAGAAGTAGATCTGGCCCACCGGGCTCCAGTCGGTGCCCATCTGCGGCACAACGCCGGGCGGCAAAGAGACTTGAGAGAGTCTCTCCAGAACACGCTCGCGATTCTGGAAGTCGGTAGTCTCGTCGCCGAAGACCAGCTCCACAGTCGACAGGCCGAAAAGCGACCAGGAACGGACGTGCGCGACGCCGGGAACGCCGTCGAGTATGGTTTCGAGCGGAATGGTCACCTGCTGCTCGATCTGCTCGGCGGAGATGCCTGGCCACTGGGCGATGACGTCGACATAATTGTTGGCTACGTCGGGATAGGCCTCGACGGGAAGCCGGTGGAACGAGACGATGCCCCAGGCAAAGAGCAGAATCCCGAACGCCAGCACCAGAAGCTTGTTCTGAAGGGCGAAGTCGACAAGCCTCCGGATCATTGCGCCTCCAGCGTGGCTTCCAACTGGAGCACGCTCTTGACCACCTGCTGCCCGGGAGCAATTCCGGAAAGGATCTCCTGCTGATTGCCGGGGAGGGTGTCGCCGGCCTGAACCGCGACGCGTCGGAAGTGATCCTCGCCGGCAGGAACGTAGACCCAATCCTGATCGTGCAGATGGAGGATGGCGTCGGCCGGAACCGTGGCGTGAATCTCATTTGTGTTTCCGATCAACGTTGCGGTCACGAACATGCCCAGCCGCAAAATGCCGGAATTGGGCACATCAATGCGCACTTTGGCGGCGCGAATGGTGGGATCGAGCACCGGACCGATGTCGCTCACCCGACCGGTGAGCATTTTGCCGGGATATCCTGTGATGTTGATCCGGGCTTCCTGTCCCAGATGAACCTGGGGGAGATCGTTTTGGTAGACGTCGCAGATCACCCAGACGCGGGAGAGATCGGCGATGGTGAATGCGGTCGCCGACCCCGAATAGGTGACGCCGGTGGCAGCCGCATTGGTAACATTCTGAGCCACGATGACGCCGGAAATCGGAGCGTAGACATTGACGAACTGCGAGGGGTGGTTCTTGTCGACGCCCAGCGTTTTCAATTGCTGGTTGGCGGCGTTCAGATCGGCCTTGGCATCATCTTCCGTGTCCTGGGCCTGTTCCAGCATCTCCTGCGCAATGGCGCCGTGGGCGTAGAGGTCTCGGGCGCGAAGATACTCCTTGTCGGCCAGTTGCTCGTCGTTTACGGCCTTTAAATAAGTGTCGAAGGCGCTGCTGACGTCAGGGCTCTGCACTTTCATCATGAGCTGACCCTTTTTCACGTCCTGATCGAGAGTCACATCAACATCCACCACGCGGCCGCTGGCCAATGAGATTACCGGGATCTCACGATTAATGTCGGGAAAGACGGAGCCGGTTACGCTCAGCTTGTGTGCGGCACGAATCTGGCCGGCGGCGACGAGAGGATAGTTCTCAGGATGTTCGATGGTGACCACGTTGGCGTTACCGACATTGATCACTTGCGGGTGCGACGCCGCGACCGAAGCGGGATTGAATTTGTTGCCGCAGGAGGTCAGAGAGAAGCACGCGATCAGGCCGCCGGCGATCAGGCACATGGGGCGGTTCATCATTGGATCACCTCGCGTCCAACGGCAAGATTGAGTTGCGCGGCGGCCGTCAGATAATCGCCAATCAGTTGCGCATAGGCCAGTTGCACCTGACGATAGTCGCTCTGCGCATTGAGAAAATCCATCAGCGAAGCGCCACCGTGCTGGTAGGAATAGGTGACCGTGTCGCGCACGCGGAGCGCCTGGGCGTTGTACTGGTCCTGGTAAGGCTTGAGCAAGGCAATGTCGCTCTGCACCTGAGCGTAAGCGGTATCCACGTCAGAGAAGACCTGCGCGCGCACCGCTTCGCTTGCCTCCTGGGCACGGTTGATGTCGATCTGGGTGCGCGCCTTTTCACCCTGATTGCGATCAAAAATGCGCAGCGGAACGCTTATGCTGAATCCCACCGTCGACATGTCAATCGGATAGGGGTTGTTGACCGCAGAGTTCCACGTCCACCAGGCGCCGAAGGTCGGGTCGGTCGAGCCGTTGGCGATAGCCAGTTTGTGATTGGTCTGCGACTGCTGAATGGTCTGCATGGCAGCCTGCAGATCGGGGCGGTTGGCCAGAGCCTCCTGGCGGAAGTATGCCAGCGGCTGAAGTGTGCCGCTGAAATCGAACGGCCCGGTCACATCGAACTGCGCCACCGGCGTGCGATCGTTCATGAGCTGCTCGAGCTGAATCTTCGCCGTGCGCAGGTTCACGATCGCGGTCTGCAATTCGGCTTCGTACTGCACACGCTGCAGCTCGATGCGGTCCAGATCGATGGATGCGATATCACCGGCTTTGAAGCGGTCCTGGCTGATGGCGATGATGTGATCGTAGTAGGCAATATCGTCCTGCGCCATCTTGAGCACATCCTTGGCTTCAAGCGTTTGCACAAACGCCGAGCGCAAGGCGAATTCGAGATTGCGCTTCAGGTCCTCGTGCTGCGATTCGGTGATTTGCGTGCCCTCCTGCGCGCTCTTAAGGCGCAGTTCGCGTTTGTGATCGCGCTCGTGCAGGTAGCTGATGCCGGGCTCGACAAACGTCCCTGCAAGCGGAATCCAATGTCCGTCGTTGGGCGCAATCTCGGTGCCGTCCACGGTGGTGGAGAACTGCGGATTAGGCCGCAGATACGCGGTGACCTCTTCGGCTCGCGCCTCATCTACGTTGTCGGCATCGGCTTTGAGGGCGGGATTGTTGGCCTCGAACCGCGCCTTCACCTGGTCCCAGTCAAGGGCTTGCTGTGCGCAAAGAGGCGCGGCCGCAAATACGCAGGCCGCGGCGAAAAGGAAGAATAACGAAAATCCTCGGGGGTGCTGTAGCCGGCATTTCATGAATGGTTGACCAAGTTCGCGTCTCGCGCACGCTTTATCGCCCGGCTGCGCAGGCGCGTCGATCATTCCGGTCCTGTTGGCGTGGCGGGTATTTTGGATTTGAGCTGAAGCGCTTCCGTTTCCAGCCTATGGCTTTGAAGTCACCAGGGCGGGCTATCTATCGGCCACCGTCGGCTATCTTTCGGCCATGGCAGCCGATTGCGCGCCACCGCATAGCATATTGGATATTGCTCGCGTATCGTGTATAGGGAAATGGAACAGGACACGTGGCTGTGAGCGGCTCCGATGAAATGCCCAGGTTGACGATGTTTGCTCCGCTTTTCCGCGGCAAAAGGCAAACCGTTCTTCTCCGCGCGGCGCTGTTGATCCTGTTGATTGCGCTGTTGAACTGGGTCTCAGTCAACGAGATTCCGCTCGGCTTCCTCTACCTGCTTCCCATGCTCATGGTTGGCCGCGTGCTCAACCCCTGGTGGCTCGCCGCGGTCGCCGCGCTGTGCACATTCCTTACCGAAGTTCTCGACGCGTATGTGTGGAATATGCGCAGCGGCGTTCCCAGAGACATTCTCTACTTCGCGGCATTTTTTCTCGTGGGCCTGTACGTATGGGAATTCAACCGCAACCGGCGGGCAGTGGTACGCCATCTGCGCGAAGTGGAGAAGCAGAGAGATGCACGGCAAGAGGCGGAGGTGCAGCTCCGGGTGCTGATTGAAAGCAGTCCCGCAGCCATTATTACTTCCGATTCCGGCGGCTCGGTGCTGATGGCCAACCAGGCCGCGCACCGCCTGGTGGGCGTCGATGCAGGAAAGCTGGCCGGCAGTTCCATCTACACTTATTTTCCGTCCCTGGCCAACGTATGGCGACGGGGAAGCGGGCAGCAGCCATGGCGGGCGGTGATGGAGGCGCGTGGGCGCCGCGAGGATGGTGAGGCGTTCCTTGCCGAGATCTCGTTTTCTACCTACACCACCAGCGCGGGGACGCGGCTCACTGCGGTAATTCTCGATTCTTCTGAGGAACTCCGCACCCGCGAGGAAGCCAGCCTGCAGCAGATGCTGGCGGGATCGCGGCTGGCGGTTGCGGCGGCGGCGCACGAAATCCGCAACATCTCCGGCGCCATTACTGTGGTCCATCAGAACCTTTCGCGCAGTGCTCTTCTCAACGGCAACAAGGATTTTGAAACCCTGGGCAACCTGGTTACCGTGCTGGAGCGCATTGCGGATCTGGATTTGCGGCAGGCCACCGACTCCGCAACAGAAGTGGATCTAGGCGCCGTGCTGGACGATTTGCGCATCGTCATTTCTGCATCACTGCGGGAAGAGGCCATCGGCGAGAACTGGTCCATCGAGCCGGAATTGCCGCTGGTCTGGGCGGACGCTTCTACACTCATGCAGGTTTTCGTCAACCTTGCCACCAACGGCATTCGCGCGCTGTTTCAGCGCGAAGCCCCGAGGCTTTCGATTGCCGCCCGCCGCAATGGCCCGCGGGTGATGGTGGAATTTGTCGACAATGGCGGCGGCGTGGAGCATCCGGAAATTCTCTTCCATCCATTTCAATCGGGCGCGCAAGCCACCGGCCTGGGCTTGTATCTCTCCCGCGCTTTTATACGTTCATTTGGCGGGGATCTGCGTTACAAAGCAGTCCCTGGCGGTGCGTGTTTCGAAATCGAACTGGCGGCCGCAAGTCACAAGGAAGACACGAAATGAATTTGGCGATCCGAATCCTCATTGTGGATGACCACGCGCTTTTCCGTGAGAGCCTGGCCAGGCTGCTGGATGCGGAGCCGGATTTGAGCGTCGTGGGCCACTGCGCGACCGTCAGCGAAGCGCAACAGATGCTTGCCGACGCCGAAATCGACGTCATTCTCCTCGACTACGATCTGGGTGACGACTCCGCTCTCGACCTGCTGCGCGATCTGGAGGCTCGCGGTCAGGTTGCCAAGGTCCTGTTTGTTACGGCAGGCATGCGGCAGGACATTGCAGTCAGGCTGCTGGAATGCGGAATTTCGGGAATCATGCTCAAGCACGTTGCGCCTGGGCAGCTTCTGGAAGCCATTCATCGCGTCGCCGCCGGGGGCATCTTCCTGGATCGCAGAGTCATTCAACCGGCGGCCGTCGACGCCGGCCTGGAATCGAATCGGACATCCAGTCGCCGTGCCATCACCGACCGGCAACGGGAGGTGCTGGGCGGAATTCTCGACGGCCTGACAAACAAAGAGATCGCCACCAAGCTGGAGGTTTCGGAATCGTCGATTAAGGCCGTCATCCAGGAACTGTTCCGCAAGACCGGGGTGAGGACGCGCAGCCAACTGGTCCGCTACGCGCTGGAAAACCCCAGACTGGATCAATAAACCGGCTGCCTGCCCGTAACTCATACTTTTCCGATTTACTCGCGGCAAAGCTTGGCGCGTCAAGGCTGGATCGCGGAGTTACTATTGCTTTGCGCTTTCATTCAGGCGCGTTGCATCCCCCAAATGGCGAGAACTCCAGATTGCCGGAATCGCTTCGGCAAGGCAAAAAGGGCAGGCATGAAAAAACGGATCAGTTTTGCACTTACCTTCGCAATGGTGTTCGCGATGCTTGGCGCTGCGTTGACCATGGCGCGACCCGCGGCGGCGCAATCCAACGGCGCTCCAGCCAGGCCCAAAGGCCCGTGCGACATCTATGCTGCCGCCGGCGACCCCTGCGTCGCTGCCCACAGCACTACGCGCGCTCTCTATGCCTCCTATGATGGCCCGCTCTACCAGGTCCGACGGCAGTCCGACGGCAAAACTCTGGACATCGGGGTCGTGGAACCATCTGCATCGCCGCTCCCTGATCCAGGCGGGTATGCCGATGCCGCCGCGCAGGATGCATTCTGCGCCGACACCTACTGCTGGATCACCCGAATCTACGACCAATCGGGTCACCACAATGACCTGACCCAGCCGCCCCGGGGCGGTTTCAGCGGCCCTGCGCTGGGCGGCTTTGACAATCTTCCCATCGCCGACATGGCGCCGGTTACCGTCATGGGCCACAAAGTCTATGGCGTCTTCATCGAGCCGGGTATGGGCCTTCGCGACGATGACCCCAAAGGCACGGCGGTCGACGATCAGGCGGAGGGGCAGTACTGGGTCATCAATGGGCTGCACTTCAACTCGGGCTGCTGCTTCGACTACGGCAACGCCGAGATCGACAGCCACGATGACGACAACGGCACCATGGAAGCCACGTATTATGGCGACGCCAATCCCTGGTACCACGGCCGTGAGCCCGGCCCTTGGATTATGACCGACCAGGAGAACAATCTCGTTGGCTGCGTCAATCCGGATGGCTCGAAATTCTGCGCGGATTTGCCCAGCATCGACTGGCGATTCGTGACCGCCATTGCCAAAGGCGAACCGCACCACTGGAGCACACTGGGCGGCAACGCGCAGCAGGGCGACCTTTCCGTCATGTTCAGCGGACCCCGCGTGAATGCGACCTATGACCCCATGCGAAAGCAGGGAGCGATCCTTCTCGGTAACGGCGGGGACAACAGCAACGGCTCGCAGGGCACTTTTTATGAAGGTGCAATGACGGCCGCGGGCACCTACCCGTCGGACGCCACTGACCAACAGGTGCAGGCAAATATTGTGGCCGCCCGTTATGGCGTGTTCCCGCTCAGTCTGGCGCCGGCATCCGCTACGGCTGCTCCGCCCGGGATCCAGGTCTTCGCGCCGCGTTCCTCGCAGGAAACCACGCTCACCTTCACCAATACTACCGATGCCCCCGCATCGAATGTGAAACTGAGCATTTCCGCGCCCGACCGGCAGTGGAGTTCCGTCATTGTCGGCACTCATGAGACGTCGAAAACTTTCGCCGGCCCGGTTGCTCCCGGCGCCAGTGTGAGCGCCACGTATACGGTGACCTCAGCTCCCGCCGCCTTCAACGGCGACTTGGTCGGACACGCTTCGTGGACGAACCGGCACGGCAGAATGCACTCCGAGGAAACTACGGAAAAAGTGCGCAACGTCAGCCCGGTCAGGATCAACGAATTCCGCATCAGCTCCGGTCCTCCCGCCAATTCCACCGATTCCTTCATCGAGCTATACAATGCTGGCGCCCACAGCGTCGACATTTCCAACTGGACGCTCACCGAGCGCCCGACGCAGCAGGCCATCTTCTCCTCGGTGAAGATTCCGGCTCGGACCAGGCTTGCCTCTCACGGCTTCTACCTGCTCGGCCTCTCCAACTCCGGATTGGCGGCAGTGGCGCACAACGGCGAAGCCACCATCTACGTCCGCAGCACAGCCGGCATGAAGGCCGGCGACACCCTAACCATCGGCGCCGGACCTGACGCCGAGACACGCACCATCGCAAGCGTGGGCACGGCGGCCAGCAATCACACCACGCTCTGGCAGCCGTTGCCTGACGGACCCATCATCACCATCCCTGCCGGTTCGACGAATGTGCCTGTCGAAAGCACCGCCGGCTTCGTGGTCGGAGAGAAGATCGCGCTCGGATATGGCGCCACTTATCCCACCGACCCTGAAGGTAGGGAGAGGTATGAAGTGGCCACCGTGACCGCCGTGGGCAAGCCAGGCACGCAGGACTATCTCGCCGCCGATGCGCCCGCCGGCGCTACCAACATCAAGGTGACCTCTGTCGAAGACATTTCGGCTGGTGACAAGATCCGGCTCGACATCGATAGCATGGGCCACGGCATTGAGACGGTCATAGTGACGCATGTGGGCACCCAGGCCAATCGCGCCAGGCTTGCGGCTGACGCGCCCGCCGGCGCCACCAACATTAAGGTTCGCGGGGATCGCGGTTTTGCGGTGGGTGACAAGATCATCATCGGCGACGGCACGCGGCAAACTGTCACCGTCACCTCCGTGGGCACGCCGGGACCCGGGGGCAGCGGCATCGACTTCACACCGGCGCTCGAGCAGTCGCATATCCGCGATGAAGATGTGATTGAACCGGGCTCGGGCCTCGACCTCGCCGCTCCACTCAAGTTCAACCATGCGGCGAATCTTCCTTTCAGCGACCGGGGAACGGGAATCACTTTCCAGCCGGCCACGGCCTATGTTCACATCAGCAACGAGCCCATCCAGGCGCTGGGCGCAGGGATCACGCTCGACAAGCCGCTGCGCAAAGATCACGCCATCAACACGGTTGTACGCGACGCTGCGGTTACCACTGCGGGCTATCAGGGTCCGCCGGCTCCTAACCAGTGGTTCGGTGGGCCGGAGTTCACTACCACCGAGGTGATGTTCGGGCGTTTCACCGCCAATTACAAAGCCGGCAGCATGGTGCTGCGCAACGCGGAGGGTCTGGTTGTCGATAGTCTCAACTACGGCGGTCTCGTTGACCCATGGGCCGCCCAGGGCTACCAGGCTGCGTCAGGGCAAGGCCAGGGTGGCTGCTTTGTTACGGCGCCGGGTGCGGGCGGTGGATTTGGTCCATTTGCTCCTGCCGCCGCTGCGTCGAACACCAGCGCGGGCCGATTCCCTGATGGCCGCGACACGGGTAGCAACTGCACCGACTTCATCACCGCACCCTCCACCACCTTGTCAGCCGCCGCGGCAGCCGGCGCCACCAACATCAAGGTTGACAGCATCGAAGGTTTCGGCCCCGGCCAGAGGATCAGGGTAGGCGCGGGCTCGAATCTCGAAAATGCGACGATTACAACGGTCGGCACCGCGGGCGGCGCGACGGCGACCGCCGCCGCAGCATCTGGCGCGACCGTTATTCATGTAACCAGCATCAGAGGATTCGATGACGGGCAGTCCATTACCATAGGCAGCGGCGCTGATTCTGAGACGGCGGAGATACACTCGATCAACCGGCGTGAAGCAACGATCACCGTTTCAAGGCCGCTAAGTCACGGGTATGCGGCCGGCGCGCAGGTCGCCGGTTCCGGCATCACGCTCACCTCACCGTTAAGCCATCAACATGCGAATCATGAGGAGGTATCAGGTGCCGCTTCTACGCCAGGCGCGCCCAACCGCTATTACCGGAATCCTCAATGAAGGAACCTGACCGGAGGCTCTGGATTACTGCGGAAAGGCGGTTCGATAAGCCATGCGGCTCCTATGCCGATTCGAACGATAGCCCCGAAACAAGAATCAATCCATCGTCTTTGTGAGGGGAGATTTCCGATTCTTGATTTTAGAAACGTTTGAGAATATTGTCACCAAAATGATTCGATTTCTTTCCCTGCGCACCTCATTTCGTGGTTGTGTGTCGCAAGCTAAAGCTTCTCCGGCTCTGTGGTTCAATGAAACCGCGGAATGCCGGTTAGGATTTCGATCTCTCCGATTTCGCGGAGCTGCTCTGCTGCTGCCGGCAACTATTGCGCTGTTTGCGGCGATACCACTCCAAGCCCGGCAGTCGCATTCGGTGGCGCAGAAGCCGCCCGCTTATCGCGACGCGAATGCACCGCTTGAAAAGCGTGTGGAGGATTTGCTGAGGCGGATGACTCTCGAGGAGAAGGTGCGCCAACTCGATATGTATTCCGGCGCCACCTCGATCATGAGCAGCTATAGAGACAAGACCCATGCTGCCCCTGACGCAACGTTTGTCCCCGCGAAAGCCCAGGCTCTGTGG
>JASHOY010000361.1 GCA_030038435.1 Acidobacteriaceae bacterium
ACTACGAAAACGCCGCCAACGGTCTGAAGATCAGCATGCGGCAGGGCATTGGCGATCTTCTGCCGGAGGCGACAGTTAGGTTTGACGATGGAAAGGACATTCCTTCCGCGGTCGCGAAGGCCAGGAGCGCGGAGGTTGTCATTTTGGGGCTGGGTGAGTGGCAGGGAATTTCCGGTGAAGGCTTTGATCGTTCCAATGCCTGCTCCAACTCCTGCTTCCACGGTTGGCTCCATCGTGCTCCCCTCAGAGGTCTCGCTCCTCCGGCTTGTACCAACCTACCAGCCTCCATCTCCAATCAAAATGTGCGAAAGAAATCGTAGGTTATCTCAATGCCTGGGGCAGCGCAGAATCTCAACGCTCCCAGACCTGCAGCGGGAAGCAGGAGCGTGGAATAGGAAATTGAACCGCTACCGGGTCACAATCGATTGGAAGTTCACCCGCAACAAGGCGCGCCACAAGTTCCGCTACAAAGAGAACAACTTCATGCGGTCAAAGACCTAGAGTATATGGCAGGCAACAACTTCGGCGCTGGTAGGCGAACCCGCCATGGTACTTAGGTGAAGAAGCATTTCAAAATGTTTGAGCGGCCCCCGTGGCGAGATCCCGCATGTGTGTAACGCATCGGATAACCGCACGGGATCTGCTATGAGCCGTCCTGCTGCCTCAGTTCCCTCGCCGTTAGCGCCTGCGAGAAGCAGAACTTGTCCATTCTGGTCAAGATTTTGAACGAAGGCAATAATCGCATAGGACTGTCCTGTGGCCCACCCTAGCGCTGTGGGGACGTACTCGGCCATTTCGCCCTGGCGAGGATGGACGTTGTCGATGATCTCCTGCTTGGCCGTATCATCGAAAACAAAGCGGAAGTCCAATTCATTTCTGAAGAGTGCTGACCATGGATTGGATCGCGGGCTGCCGAGAAATATGAAATTATCGTCCGTCTTGAGGTCTGCAAGCTGAATTCCCCGAGCGGACCGTACATCGATCCTGCGTGAATTCGCCTCGGCAAGCGATGCGATACTTGCCGTAATGGGGGGATCGACCGCGGCTGCGGAGTCATCTCCCCATAAAAGAGTATGGCAGAAGCGGATCTCCTCTGGCGTCAGTTTATTCGGATCGGGAATATATTGATGGTTTGCATAATTAGATACAGATAGTTCGCTTCCAATGATTTCCTGAACCACAACGATGTTAGGGTCGCTCGTAATCAAATGGGTGGCGTGAGGTGAACCGAAGAGCACTGACCAAGGGAGAACGGGGCTCGATGCCGCCGCTTTCGCCGAGGATTTGTCCCATAGAACTCCCCTGAATGCAAAACCGAGCGCTAGAATCAAACAGCCCAAAAGCACCCATTGGCGAACGCTAACTTTTCGCACCGGAGAAGCGTCGCCGTGATCTACAACAGGAGGGGCTGACGCCGACACCTGTTCTGCCGAAACGGTCGGGGCATCCGGCCTCTCTTGAGCAAGATTCTGTAAAGGAGGCTCCGATGTGTGAGCCGGCTCCATTCCGCCAACCAGACCACCCTCTCCGTCGCGATCGTCTGTGATCTCGGGGATATACGATCCTGAAGGAAGATTGAGCTTGAACTCGCAGGAGGTTCCGTTGCGCCCGTAATGTTGCAGGAGACGTTTTCGCACATCGCTGGCTGTGACTCTGACGATTGCATCTTCTCCTGTATCGTAAGACGGATCACGCCGGAAAAGTTCTACGCCGATAAGGCGTTCTTTCAGTAAGTCAAACCGACCGGCGATAGATTGCTCTACGATGTAGGTAAGAAACTGCGCACTTCGATGGCTACCTCGAAAGGCTGGCCCTTCGACGATCTCCTTGAGATGTTGCCGAAGGGCAGCGAGGTCTTTCTTTGATTCGGAGATCTTTAGGATTTGCGCTTCCCGCACGCCGATTGGGTTCAGAGATTGCATATCAAAATATCACCGCCGCCTCAATAGGGCCAAACATAGTGGCAACTGTTCTGTCCCAAACTGTCTTACCGCTGACGTTGCCTGTCGGAAGATCCAGTCTTAATTGATTGTGCCAATTGCCAGATTCTTCACGCCAAAGGACCAATATAACGATATCATCCGCACTGCGGGATTGGACGACTTGATGATGACCACTATGGTGCGAACAAAAAAGCGAATGATGTTCGGCTCGCAGAGCATCTCAATGGGCAAATCCTTCTCAACCGTATCTACCGTTAGATTCCGGTTACAAACGATAATGCCCTTTAGTTTCAGCGATTTAATATCCATTGCCACGTCGACCTAACGTTGCGGCCTGGTTGTGTGGCGAATTAATGTTGTGCAGATTGAAAAACCGAATCATAAGGCATGGTGCAATGTGAGGGAGTGGCGGAGGGGAATTTCTGGCAAGGTGCGAGAACTCATTATTGCCGCAGATGACAGGACAAATCAATGCGAATCGCCGTTGCCTATTCTGCGCTGGGAGTTCCAATCAAAGAACAGCTTAGCGAGCTTAGCTTGCGCAAACCCGACCGTAGCCAGCAAGGTCGATGCGCCCCGCCAAAACTTTTGGCCTGATGGTAGTGAAACGACAAATAGCCGATTTAGCCTCCGTTTTGCCAGGTTTTGCTGTGCCGCTTTGCTGCTTCCGGAATGTATAGCGCTATCCGCTGCCGTTCCTCTTCGAGGCGCGCAGTCGCATTCGGTGGTGCGACAGCCGCCCGCTTATCGCGACGCGAATGCACCGCTTGAAAAGCGTGTGGAGGATTTGCTGAGGCGGATGACTCTCGAGGAGAAGGTGCGCCAACTCGATATGTATTCCGGCGCCACCTCGATCATGAGCAGCTATAGAGACAAGACCCATGCTGCCCCTGACGCAACGTTTGTCCCCGCGAAAGCCCAGGCTCTGTGG
>JASHOY010000362.1 GCA_030038435.1 Acidobacteriaceae bacterium
TGGTTCAGGTCGATGATCTGCTCCAACTCCGACTGGAATAACTCACGTTCGACCTGCTTCGGCTCGCTCTTCGGACGCATTCGTTTTTCCCCAGTTATCAGCAGAAGTTGCCATGAAACTGAGGCAATTATACCACATTAATCCATTTTATGTTATTGACAATAAAGCATGTTATGAGATTTTTCAGGACCGACTAAATATGGTCGGGACGGGCAGATTTGAACTGCCGACCCCTCGCACCCCAAGCGAGTGCTCTACCAGGCTGAGCCACGTCCCGACGCAATGGAGCCGGCTCAGGCCGAGCCGGCTGTGGGGTCCATATCAGTGTACACCGCCAGCGTTTCAGTGCGATGGCGGCACATACTCGGTCGGCAGCGCCGATCCCGACCCGAAGAAGAACTCTTCCATCTGCTCCACCAGGAACTGCTGCGCCTGCGGCGTCCACGGCTGCAAACGATACTCATTCAGCAGCATCTTCTGCCGGTTCACCCATTCATCCCAGGCAGCCTTGGACACATTCTTGTAAATCTTCTGACCAAACTCCGAGTCAAACGGCGGCTCGTCCAATCCTTCCATCTCGCGCTTGTTGCGCACGCAGAATACCATGTGTGCCATTTCAGCCAGCTCCCATGCTCATTGTATTGGAACAGACGCCGACCCCGTCGGCAGCATCCCACCTCCGATGGAAAAAACTCACTCAGGAACCAGGTGCGATTCCACACTGTTTTGCGCTAGAATGTGCTGCAACGCTAACGCTGCATCAGTGTATGCCTGCTACGGCGCGAGATTGGTTGTTCCTTCCGGTCCTCTGAATGAAGAATGGAGATCAATATGGCAGCATTCTGCCGGAAATGCGGAAGGTCGAGCTTTCGTCTCTCCAGAAGATTTCACAGCTTCGATTTGGGGCGCCTCCTGATTCTTCAATACCCGGCGCGGTGCCGTTATTGCCACCATCGTGAATTCATCTCAATGGCAAGTGCGTTCAAGATCTGGCAAAATGCGCACAGGGCGCAGAAAATGGGGAGTATGCCCAACAACGCCGGGCCCGAGGCCTGAAATCCAAGAGTAGAAATTCTCCTTCCGTCGTCTGCAAATCTGGTTCGATATCCCAGGGAATAAATCGGCGTTTGGCTAATGCGAAGCTTTTCGCATCGACAAGGCTTCTTCTGTCCAGGCGATGCCGAAATGCTATAGGCTCATATTTGTATGGAGATTATCTGCGCACGCTGCCATCAGGCCGTAGAAGCCGGGGCCTGTTACTGCCCCAACTGCGGCATGCCGCAGCTGGTTTATTCGACCGAGGGTGCTGGTGAAGCGGGGCCGGCCGAGCGGGGCGAGACGCCGGTGCGTGACGCAGCGAGCGTGGATTGGAGGCAGGCCACGCGGGTTGCGCTGATGCTGGCGATCCCTGCCGGTATCCTGTCGTCCATGCTTTCCCCCGTCAGCATTTTTGGGATGTTCCTGATGGGCGGCACGGCCGCCTGGGTCGTGGCCATTTACCTGCGCAGAGAGCGGCCGGTTTGGATCACCATCGGGGCAGGGGCGCGCATTGGCCTGATCACGGGGATACTTGGAGCATGGACAGCGGTCGCCGCCACCGGAACGAGCCTGTTTGCCATGCGGTTTTACTTTCATCAGGGCGCAACCTTCGATGGTCTCTGGCAGAGCGTGGTCGATCAGCAGTTAAACCAGCGCGCTTCCATGGGCTTCGACACCCATGCCCTGGCGATTCTTCGCTCCTGGATGCTTTCTCCGGCGGGACGCGCGGGGTGGGTCGTGGGCACTATTACCTTGCTGGCCGCGGTTTTGCTGCTTTTTGCCGTAGCCGGCGGTGCTTTAGGCGCACGCCTGCTTGGCCGCCCCAACCGGTCCCAGCTCTAGGGTCAGCCTGTGGCTGCCCACGTAAGAGAAACTGGAGGACCAGCTCGGGCATTCACAACACTCCGGACACCGACTCCAATTCTCCACAACTTGCTCTCTACCGGTATTGCCTCGTATGATCCGTCGAGAGACAAGCGACGAGATCACCCATGAGTGAAATGAAAACTGAGTCGAATCTGCGCCTCAAGGGACGATTGATGTCTGCCTCTGAGATTGAACGCACTTTGGTGCGGTTGGCGCATGAAATTGTCGAGAAGAGCAATGGCAGCGATGACCTGGCGCTGATTGGCATCAAGCGTCGTGGTATTCCGCTTGCCGAGCGCCTGGGCACGCTGATTTCAGGCATCGAGAGGCGGCCTGTTGACGTCGGCACGCTCGACATTCAGTTCTACCGGGATGACCTTTCCACCGCGGGCTCGCGACCCGTGGTTACTCCCGGAGCGATCGGTTTCAACGTGGAAGGCCGTGATGTGGTTCTTTGCGACGACGTGCTGTATACCGGGCGCACGGTGCGAGCTGCGCTTGACGCGCTTTTCGACCATGGCCGGCCTCGCCGGGTGCAATTGGCTGTGCTTATAGACCGCGGCCATCGCGAATTGCCTATCGAGGCGACGTATGTGGGCAGAAATGTGCCTACCAGCGGACGCGAGATCGTTGAAGTGAAGTTCCGCGAAGTCGATGATGACGAGCAGGTTTTGCTCGTTGAGAAAGTAAGTTGAACCAAAGCCTTCGGCCTCCCATTTCCGCCCTCGAGCGCCAGTGCGGACGCTGAATGAGCACGAGCCCATGAGTCCGACAGCAACGCCCGTCCGCCGTCAGCTGGCTACGCCGCCTGTAGTCGCTTCGCCTTTTCCTTTTCATCCCGGCTCGCTTCTATCCGTGGGAGATCTGAGCCTCGACGAGGTGAGCCATCTGCTCGCCCGCGCCACCGCTCTCGAGAACGAAGACCCCCTGGACCGTAACCGAATTCTCGCCAAGCGCCGCGTGGCGCTGCTTTTTTATGAATCGTCAACGCGTACCCGCACCAGTTTTGAACTGGCGGCCAAAGCGCTGGGCGCCGACACTACGTTGGTATCAAATCTAAGTTCAAGCATCGAAAAGGGCGAGACGCTGAAGGACACCGGCCTCACCCTGCGCTCTCTGGGCGCCGAAGCCATCATTCTCCGCCATAATTCCTCAGGCGCGCCCTGGCTGCTTGAAGACGCTACCCGATTGCCCGTGCTCAACGCCGGCGACGGTATGCACGAACACCCCACCCAGGCTCTGTTGGACCTGCGCACCATCCTGACTCATTCTCAGGGTCGAGAAACGCCATTGAACTCCCGGACTCTGGCCGGCTTCACCGTGGCAATCGTGGGCGACATTCTGCACAGCCGCGTCGCTCGTTCGAACATGCTCCTGTTGCCGCGGCTGGGGGCGCGGGTTTTGCTATGCGGCCCCAAGGAATTGCTGCCCGACGTTGCCGCACAGACATGTCCGGGGGTCGTCATCGAGCGAGATTTCGATGCCGTACTGCAGCAGTCGCAGGCCGTTATCATGTTGCGGATTCAGGCGGAACGGTTGGCCGGCCTTCAACTTGATCTGGAAGCCTACAAAGCCAATTATCAACTCACGGGCCCACGCTTGAGCGCCCACGCACCTGAAGCCCTGGTGCTGCATCCAGGACCGATCATCCGCGGCATGGAAATAACGGCGGGCGTGGCCGACGGCCCCCAGTCTGCAATTCTTGAACAGGTCCGCAATGGGGTCGCGATCCGCATGGCTGTCCTGGAACGGGCACTTAAACCTGTACAAGGAGTCCGCTCATGACCGCTCTCGCCCTATGCGGTGGCCGCCTCGTCGATCCGGCGGCCGGGGTCGATGCCGCCAAGGATATTCTGCTCGAGGACGGGCGTGTGGCAGACATTGCCGGTCCGGGAAAGCTTAAGTTGAACAACAGCGCCTCCGGCGCTCAGAAACTCGATGCTACCGGGCTGATTGTTGCACCCGGCCTGATCGACATGCACGTGCACTTGCGTGAGCCGGGCCAGGGATACAAGGAAACCATCGCCACAGGCACCGCAGCCGCTGCCGCCGGGGGATTCACCGCTGTGGCTGCCATGCCCAACACCTCTCCTGTTAACGACTCGCCTGAGATTACGCGCTGGATGCAGGCGCCGGATCGCGGCGCGGTAGTTCGCGTATTTCCAATCGCGGCGGCGACCCGCGGTTCCAAAGGCGAAGCGCTCACTGATTTCGCTTCACTCAAATCCGCGGGAGCCGTAGCGGTCACCGATGATGGCCGGCCGATCCTTAAGGACGGCATGATGCGTGAAACTTTGGCTGCTGCCGCTCGCGTCGGCCTGAGCGTCATTCAACATGCTGAAGACACACGCCTCACGCAAGGCGGGTGCATGAACCAGGGCTCCGCCGCGTTCCGGCTGGGGCTGAGGGGCATGCCCGCGGAAGCCGAATCCTCCATCGTCGAACGTGACATCCGGCTCGTGAATGAACTGCGCGATGCGCGGGTTCACCTGCACGTAGCCCATACGTCCACCGCAGCGGCCCTGTCGGCTGTTCGCCAGGCGCGCCGCAACGGCTTGCGCGTCACCTGTGAAGTGGCGCCGCATCACTTTCTGCTCACCGACGAACATGTCGGGTTCTACAACACCAACGCCAAAATGAACCCGCCATTGCGCTCGGCCGCCGACCGCGACGCTATGATCGAGGCGCTACTGGATGGCGTGGTGGATGCGATCGCCACCGACCACGCCCCGCATGCGACGCACGAGAAGGAACTGGAGTTCGAGAATGCTCCCAATGGCATCACGGGTCTGGAGACGGCGCTCGGGCTTTGCCTGCGCTGGCTTCACAAAGAGTGGAAGATACCCCTCGGCCGCGTTCTCAGCCTGCTCAGTGCCCAGCCAGCAGCTCTTCTGGGCCTGAAAGGGCGCGGCACTTTGGCCGTGGGCAGCTTCGCCGACCTGGTCGTCTTCGATCCCCGAGCCGAATGGATCTTCCAGGCCCGGGAATCAAAGTCCAAATCCAGGAACACTCCCTTCGGTGGCTGGACGATGCAGGGCAAAGTCCGCTGGACTATCTGCGAAGGGCGTGTGGTGTATTCAGAACAAAGCTAAACCAGCAGTCGAGCTGCGCTCTTTCACCCCTGTCGGGGGAAAATACAAAAGATAGCGAAATCCAGGGAGGATCGTCCCGCAGCCGCTTACGAAGCGCGCGCGCGAATTTCCTGTTCTGCGCGGAACCAGTCTTCCCGGTCGTGCCCGTGCTGGCATCCACGCTCGGCCCAGAGTTTGTGGGCGAGCCGCGCCACGTCCTCGTGAGTAACGGGGTTGGCTGCGGGCGGGGTATGCACGCCGTTGGGCATGGTTAAAATATCGGCTTTCTTGGCTGCGGGCTTGCGCGGTTTCGCCGGCGACTTGGTTTTCTTGACGGTCTCTGCCATTAAGATACCCTCCAAAGGAGATTTACGGCATCTTCAGAGCTTATCCCCTTGAATATCCTGCACATCGCCGTTGCCTGTCAGGGCGGCGACACTGCCATGGCACTCCAGGAGAGCCCACTCCGAAAACGCGGTAGGCCATCGTACGGGCCGTCCTCTACCAGAATATCAATAGATCGGCCCTTTGCACGGGGTGAATCGTTGCGCCAGAATCCACGGCGTAACCTCAGGCCGGGTTTGGGCAGCCGGTCGCGAACATTCGGCAACCAGTTGCGGGGATCAAAACTCATGTGAGCAAGGAGGCCGCGATGCATTCCATATCAGAAGCTGCCCAGGCCACCAGTTGGAGCCTGCTGATGATGCGCCTGATGGTGGCGCTGGTCATAGGCACCAGCGGTTTCAATCATCTGAAGTCGCCCCGCCGGCGAGCTCAAAGCCTGGGGCTGAATGTCGCCTTCACGGTGTTTCTGGGTCTGGCCGAGCTTGCCGGCTCTCTCGGAATAGCATTCGGGGTCCTTATTCGATACGCGGCGCTGGGCTTAATTGCAATCATGCTCGGCGCCGTCTGGATGAAGGCCTGGAAGTGGAAAACTGGCTTCTGGGGCGAAAAGTCGTCCGGCTGGCACTACGATCTGCTCTTCATCGCCATGAACTTGGTGATCTTCTGCACCGGGGGCGGGAATTTTGTCCTGCTGCGATAGGTGCATCAGCCTTTGCGGCGGTAATGAATCTGGAATTCATACCCTTCATTCGCCGGAAAAAGCCCAGCGACGTGCCGCAGGCGTTCCGCAAGAGCCTGGGCTCCCAGCAGCGGATATTCGCGCTCGCGCAGATCGTGATAGTCGAAGTCGACGGCCAGGGAGAGCATGTAGACAGCCAGGGCATCGGAAAATGTCGATTCGAAATAACTGTTGCGGGCTCGCTCGTCGATGATTTTCTGGCCGTTGCGATTTTCTTCGGCCCGCCGCCGCGATTCCCAGGCATCCTGGCTGGTTTCGCCGCGGACCTGGGCTTCAGCCTGTGACCAGACGAGGGAAGAGAAACTTTCCGGAACACCGGCAGCCTCAACGAAGTTGTGGGCGATATTGATGAAAAACTCGAAGGCCAGTCCGAAGCGGTCCTCGACCATACGCGTGGAAAGAAACACCGCCTGCGTAGCCCCGAAATTGGCATTGCGATGACAGACAGCGCGATCGCCGAGCTCGACGGTGTAGGCTGGGGCCACCATAATTTCGCCGGTGTCGGCGATAGCCAGAGGAACAAAGTAGTAAGCGCGCTGGTTCAAGGCGTCGGAAAGCGCGGCTGGTACAGCGCCCACCAGTCGCTCCAAGTCGACTTCGGATATGCGGGTTTCGCCCCAACTGGCGTAATGGATGCCATTCGGTGCACGAAGAACCTTCACCTGAGTGGCGACTTTCTCCGCGTGCCACAATTCGCTCTGTGCGGTACCGGCCATGAATCTGTATTCTAGACCAAGGAGGCCCGAAGACCATGTATTCGCAACCAGCCGTGCATCACCAGGGCGCGAGATTTCTCGGTTTTCCGCTGGAAGGCTTCGGCTTTTTCACCAGCATGCTTCTCGCCTTTGCGTCGGCCTTCTTCACCTTCTTTGCCGCCACGTTCCTGGCCATTATGTCTCTGCTGGTCTGGAATGAAATCTTCGGCCACAACGTGAATTATGCGGATACCTACCGCTATGTCGGATTGCCGGCCGGGCTGGGAATGCTGACCTTGGCTCTACCGCTTTTCGTTACTCTCTGGCTGAGAGCAAAAATCAAGAGACTGCGCGGTTGAAGCCCGCGAGTATGCCTGTCCATACCATTTCGCTCGCGGAACTCGGTGAGGCGCTAAAAACCGCGTCCGAGGGGAGCGAACGCATTCACGAATGGTGCAAAGAGCTTGAGCGTGGGGGCATTCTTTACTTTCCTGAAACCCCGGTGCCGATTCCTCACCAGGACCTGGGATTCCTGTTGAGCGTACAGCAAAGCGGCAGCAGGATGCACAAGAACATCGCCTACAAGCCCGATCGCGATTTGCTTAGCGGCGCTGATCGCGGATCAGCCGGTACGGCGGAACTGAAGCAGATGCATGGCACGATGCGGCGCTATTCGGCTGCTGTGGATGCATTCCTGGGGCGGTTTCTGGAGCCGTATGCGCGGCGCTGGCAGCTCGATTATGCCAGTTTTCGCCCCATCGAAGAGGAAGGCCGCAATCTGCCGCTACGCCGGCGCAACGACCTGCTGCATACCGACGCCTTTCCCACGCGACCCACGCGGGGCCGGAGGATCCTGCGCTTCTTTCACAACATTCACCCCACACGCACGCGCGACTGGGTGGTTGGCGAACCATTTGGGCGCGTCGTGGGCAGATTTGCGCCCAACAAACTTCCCATTCCGCGGCCCGACGGCGTGGTGAAAGGCGCCGGCAAACTCGCGGCCCGGGCGATCGGGCTGGGCATGCTGATGCCGCAGCTCAAGCGCACGCCTTACGACGAGTTCATGATGCAAATGCATAACGCCATGAAAGAAGACTCCGAGTTTCAGTTGGGGTGCGCGCGGGAAAAAGTGCAGTTCGCGCCGGGCTCGAGCTGGATGGTCTATACGGAGACTGTTCCCCACGCGGTGCTGGCGGGGAAATTCGCGCTGGAACAGACATTTCTTGTGGACGCGAAGGCCATGGTCCTGCCCGAGTCCGCGCCGCTGAAGATATTGGAAGCAATGGCCGGGACGCGGCTGGTTTAGC
The DNA here is from genome assembly GCA_030038435.1 of Acidobacteriaceae bacterium. Classification (GTDB taxonomy): domain Bacteria; phylum Acidobacteriota; class Terriglobia; order Terriglobales; family Acidobacteriaceae; genus Telmatobacter. The sequence goes on from JASHOY010000362.1 coordinate 8,063, forward strand.
CCAGCCGCTTAACTTCACCATTGCACGCCTCCGCCGTGTGTTGAGGATCGTGCCCGGTATGCACCCGATAAGGACATTCCATCCGATCTTGAGCGACTTGATTTGAAAGCGCACCTGCAGCCGCTATGCCTTCCTGCAGCAAATTGAATCCCCCGAATGAATCTGCGGAGCTCTCGGTTGCGGTGCGAGATCAGGCAGCCTGAAACTTGACCTGCGGTTGTTTCGCATCGAGATCGCCTCGCGCAGAGGGTTCTGCCGGAGGTCGCGAGGGGAGGTATATTGCAAAGACCGTGCCGCTGGGCGGAACTGCCCGGGATCGGAAATGCAGGCGGCCGTGGTTTCGCTGCACGATATCCTGGGTAAGCCAAAGGCCAAGGCCGGTTCCGCGGCTGCCCTTGGTGGTGAAGAACTGGCTGAAGAGGTTGGGGCGAATCTCAAGCGGTATGCCGCTGCCGGTATCGGCGATGGTGATGCGGGCGTAGGAGCGCCCATCGAACGAAACCGTCGAGGCGCGCAAGCGGAGCGTCCCTCCGTCAGGCATGGCATCGATGGCGTTGCCGATGAGGTTGACCAGGGCTTGCCTCATTTCTCCCGCAGAGCAATAAGCCATGGTCCGATTCAGATCCGCGCTTTCCACAATCTGCCGGGCGCGAAGCCGGATGCGAAAGAGCGTGAGGGCCGAATCGGCGATCTCAGACACGTCGTTCAGGCTGGGACTGGAAGGCGCGCGATGCAGACGCAGGGTGAGGTCGACAATCTCCTGAATCCTCTCCAGTTCCTGAACGGCCATCTTGCTGAAAGATTTTGCTTCATCAAGCGCAGAGCTGTTCTCAACCAGGAAAAGCAGGTTGTGGAGGGCTTCCAGAGGGTTGTTGATTTCATGCGCCAGGGTAGCGGCCAGCTTCCCGGCGGTGGCGAGTTTCTCAGTATTGCGTAGGGTCTCGTCGCTGCGGAACTGACGGTCGGCGGCATCGCGGACTTCGAGTTGGCGAAGGCGCGAGTTATATGCCACCTGCACCGCGCTGATCAACATTTCTTTGCGCACCGGCCGGTCGAGCAGGAAGACGCTGCGAAATTCGAGCCGGATGCGGCTGGCGAAGGGCGCGAAGCGATGATCGATGGGCCCGTTTGTCAACAGGATGATGGGAAGATCGGACCATTCAGGCTGACCGTGAATGATCGAACGCAAAGCGCTGAATCCCTCCCTGCTCAAAGCTTCGTCCGTGAGAATCAATCCGCTGACCAGCGAGGATTCAGTAAGATCGATGGCTTTGATCGCGGGCAGCGACTCGACACCGTATCCACAGGCGTGGAGGAGCGAGCAAATCAGATTTCCATCCCGACCGATCGGGGCAACAATCAGAAAGCGGCCAACCTGGAGCGTCACAGCAGGGGTTGTCCTCCTTGATATATTGGTGTTCCTGTAAGCACCCCTGCAAAGTTGGTGAGGGGCTGACCGATCACGAGCTTCCGGCCTTTTATAGATAACTCGCGGATGGAGCGTTCATGCGGCCCGGAGCGGCGCTTGACCACGGATAGCGCCTGCCGAACTTCGCCTGTAACTTCAAAATAGCGAAGCAGCAGAACGTTGTCGGCAAGGTAGCTGATATCCGTCGGCGAGGTCATGGCGTGGCCGAGGAGACCGTACTGAGCCAGCACCAGAAAGCTGGCCACGCCCATCTGGCTCAGATAGGCGAGCACCTCGTGGAGCTGTACGGTAAGCGCAAGTTCTTCGCTCATGGAATTCATCAGGCCGTTGAGGCTGTCGATGACCACGACGCGCCAACCCTGTTCTTCTACGCCGCGGCGAATGCGGTCGACGAATTCCCCCGGAGATAGCTCGGCGGGATCGACCTGTTCCAGGTGGACGATTTTCTTATCGAGATAGGGATCTATTTTGAGGCCCAGGCCCCGGCTTCGTTCCAGGAAAGACTGGCACGTCTCATCGAAGGTGAAGATAGCGCCTTTTTCGTCCCGTTTTGCCGCCGAAACCACGAATTGCGTGCACAGCGTGGATTTTCCGCAGCCGGTGGGCCCTGCGATAAGTGTGCTGGTTCCACGCTGCACTCCGCCGTTGAAAAGCGCGTCCAGCTCGTTGAGGCCGCTGGGCAGGACTTCGCTGGGCATTTTTTTGTGGCGGTGTTCGCCAGAGACCAGGCGGGGGAAGACCCGCAGGCCACCGCGGACGATAAGGTAGTCGTGGTAGCCTTCCCGGAATTCCGCAGCGCGAATCTTTCTGATTTCGAGGCGGCGACGGGTGATGCCGTAATTGCGGGGTAACACCTCGAGGCAGATAACGCCGTGAGCGATGGTCTGCACCTGGCTCTGCTGATCGTCGCGCAAGCGCTCGTCGAGCAGAAGTGTGGTGCAGTCGCGGGTTTCGAAGAACTGCTTGAGGGTGAGCACCTGGCGGCGGTAGCGAAGGGAATCGCGCGCCAGCATGCGCAGTTCCGACATGGAGTCGATAACCACGCGGGAGGGAGCGACATCGCGCACCTTGGCCAGGATGGTCTCGAGAATGTCGGCGAGCTCCACTTCCGCCGGCTGAAAGACGGTGTAATGGCGGGATTCCGCGCCTGCAATCTCCGGCGGGGAGAGCTTGGCGACGGTAATGTTGTCGAGGCTGAAGCCGTGCGAGTCGGCGACGAGCTGAAGCTCGGCTTCGCTTTCCGCAAGCGAGACATAAAGTCCCTTTTCGCCCCGCTTCGCACCGTCCATGAGGAACTGAAGTGCGAGGGTGGTCTTTCCGGCGCCGGGATTGCCTTCGATCAAATAAATGAAGCCTGATGCCAGGCCGCCGTGAAGAATGTCATCAAGTCCTGAAATGCCGGTGGAAAGGAGCCCGCGTTGATTCTTGCTCATTCGCAGTGATCGCCCCCAAAAGATTTCGTGCCAGCGCAGCTCGCACAGGATTACGAGCCAAGAACGTGCCGCATGGCGATATTTTGCGCGCGTCAACGTTTTATTTGGCCACCCCGTTGGATGCGTCCTGAGTGCCGCCGGGCTGCCAGAAAAGCTTCGCGGCAAGAGCGAGAACAGTTTTGCGGCCTGAATTTCGGTTTTTGACCACCTGGCTCTATGCAGGCGCCATGGGCATTCGATTTATGCGCGTTCCGGTGGCAGCGTAGTAGGCATTGGCCACTGCGGGAGCAAGACCTATCAGGCCGATCTCGCCGGCGCCGGCAGGAGCAATGTCTTTGCGGTCGAGAAGGACTACCTCGATTTGCGGAGCGTCTTTGAAGCGGGGAACGCGGTACTCGGCGAAGAAGGGATTGAGAATTTTGCCCTTGGCGAAGAGGATCTGCTCGAACAATGCGCCACCGATGGCTTGCACGACAGCGCCCATCTGCTGGTTGCGCAAACCGTCAGGGTTGATAACGGCGCCGGATTCCCAGGCCTGAATTACCTGGACAACATGCAACTTCTTGGTTGCATGATCCACAGCAATTTCCGCGCCGGTGGCTACATACCCGCCCTTATCCGTCCCGCAGGCGATGCCGCAGCCGCGCTCGCTGGTGGATTTGGCGGCAGACCAGCGGATTTTTTCGGCGGCCGCCTGGAGGACGGCGCGCATGCGCGGATTGCTCAGATTGCGCAGCCGGAATTCCAGCGGATCCAGATTCGCCGCGTGGGCGAGTGAGTCCATATGCGATTCGCGGGCGAAATTGTTAGCCGCGGCCGCCAGCGAACGGTAGGAGCCCTGACGTAGCGGCGAGTCGGCAGGGTGGTATTGGATGAGCTGGTTGGCTACATCGTAGGGCGTGCCCAAAGCGGCGCCGCCGGAGTTGTAGTTGTGGTGCTCCCACGCGGTGAGCTTGCCATCCGCTTCGGCCCCGGCGCGGATTTGGATGACGCCGGCGGGGCGAAAGTAGGCCCAGGTGAATTCTTCCTCGCGGGTCCAGATCAGCTTGACGGGCCTCCCCGCGGCTTTGGCGAGCCGCGCGGCCTCGATGGCGGCTTCCCCGGTGTGCTTCCCGCCGTATCCAGAGCCCATGTCAGGCTGGATGACGTGGACCTGCTCGGGGTTGAGGCTGAAGGCTTCGACGAGCTGATCTTTGACGCCGAAAGGGCGCTGCGTGCCAGTCCATACGGTAAGATTGCCGCCCTGCCACTCGGCTACGGCGGCGCGGGGTTCGAGCGGCGCGTGCTGAATGTATTGCACGGTGTATTCCTGGTCGTGCTTGATTGGCGCGCGGGCCAGGGCCTGCGCCACGTCGCCGGTCTGCTTGTCGGGGCCGCGCGAAGGCGCCTCGCCGCTGCCTTTTTTGAGGATGGCGAAGAGGTCGGCGTTGGCGGGCTGGACCGGCACGTTCCAATTGGATTTAACGGCACTGGCTGCGGAGCGGGCGGTCGAGTAGTCTGGCGCGACGATGCCGATGAAGTCGCCGTCGTGAACCACTTGCACGCCGGAGATTTTTTCGGCGGCCGAGGTGTCGAGAGACTCCAGGGTAGCGTTATAGCCGGAAGGCCGGACGACGGCGCCGTGCATCATGCCGGGGCGGGCCACGTCGGAGGGGTAGATGTGGCGGCCGGTCACGAACTTTCGGATGTCGGCCTTGGGGACGGGCGTACCCGCGATCTGCCAGTTGGTGGCGGGAGTGAGCGCGGGATCGCCGGAGACGACCTGAACGAGGTCATTGCCCTGGGTGATTTCGCCGTAGGTTGCGGAGCGCGAGCCGGCGGCGCTGGTGATAACGCCGTTGACGGCCTGCAGGGTGGCCGCGTCGATATGCCAGCGCCGGGCGGCGGTGGCGATGAGCAGTTGGCGCGCGGCGGCGGCCATGGTGCGGAGCTCGGGGCCCATGGTCGGCGTGGTGCGGCTGCCGAAGGTCCCCATATCCCAGGGAGTGAGGGCGGTGTCGCCCATGACCATGCTGATGGAAGCAAAGGGCGCGCGAAGCTCTTCGGCGACTTGCTGGGCGAGCGAAGTGCGAATGTTCTGGCCGACTTCAACTTTGCCGGTGAAGACGGTGATGCTGTTGTCGACGGCAATGTGCAACCAGGCGCTGATGTTTTTGGGCAGCTCGTGTCCACGAAAGATGAAGCGGCCGCCGGATTCCTGACTGGAGGCGGCTGAAGGCGCGAAGGCGACAAGCAGGCCGCTGCCGAAGAATTTAAGGAAATCGCGGCGCGGAAATTGGAGCGGGGCGAGGGAATCGAAGGCGCCGCCCTCGAGCATTTCAACTTCGCAGGCATTGCGGGCGGCCATCAGGCTGCCTCTCCCGATTGCTCGGCGCGGCGGATGGCGGCGAGGATGCGCGGATAGGTTCCGCAGCGGCAAATGTTGCCGTTCATGGCGGTGAGAATCTGCTCGTCGGTGGGGTGCGGCGAGTGGCGCAGCAGCGAAGTGGCGTTCATGATCATGCCGGAGGTGCAATAACCGCATTGCATGGCGCCCTCTTCAAGGAAGGCCTGCTGCACCGAGTTGAGATGTCCGTCGCGCTCCAGGCCTTCGATGGTTTCGATCTTGAGATTGGCGGCGGCGGATACGGGAATCAGGCAGGAGCGAATGGCGCGGCCGTTGAGGATGACCGTGCAAGCGCCGCATTGGCCCTCGCCGCAGCCGTATTTTGTGCCGGTGAGATCGAGATGATTGCGCAGGACGAAGAGCAGGGACTCTTCGCCGGGAGCGTCGACGCTTAATTGCGCGCCGTTGACGTTGAGGATGTAGTGGCCCATTCCAGACTCCTGTAGATGGAGAAGAGCCGCGCAGGGACAGGATAACGCAATCGCGCGGGCGGCGCGGGCGGAATTTGCGGAGGCAAAGCAAGGGATGGAGCGAAAGACAAAGTCCTCGGCCTAAAGCGATTTTCTGCGGGGGGCAACACGCTTGACAGCAGTTTCTGCGGGGCTTTAGAGTGGCTGCGCAAGAGATAGAGAGCGCGAAGCTTTGCCTGTTTTGGATTCTTGCCGGTAAACAGACTCCCAGTGAGGTACACGATGAAATCTTCAGGATTGTGGGTGGCCGCTCTGGCGCTGGCCTTTAGCGCTACGGTGTGCGCAGTGACCGCGCAGGAAGCGCAGCAAAACGGGCCGGCGCAGACGGCAAATGAGCCGGACTATCTGAATCCCGCGCTGCCGGCCGCGCAGCGCGCAACGGATCTGGTGTCGCGGATGACGCTCGAGGAAAAGGCCAGCCAGATGGTGAACCATGCGCGCGCAATTCCGCGGCTCAAGGTGCCGGCCTATGACTGGTGGAGCGAGGCGCTGCACGGCGTGCTGCTGAACGGAACCACGGAGTTTCCGGAGCCGATCGGGCTGGGCGCGAGCTTCGACGCACAAGGCGTTCACCAGATGGCTGTGGACATCGGCATTGAGGGACGCATTAAGCATGAACAAGCGGTGAAGGAAGGGCTGGGCACTTTTCACACCGGGCTGGATTTCTGGTCGCCGAACGTGAACATCTTTCGCGATCCGCGATGGGGACGCGGGCAGGAAACTTATGGCGAAGACCCCTTCCTCACGGGGCGGATGGCGGTGGCCTATGTGACGGGATTGCAGGGAAATGATCCGCGGTATTTCAGGGTGATCGCCACCCCCAAGCATTTCGATGTGCACAGCGGGCCGGAACTGACGCGGCACATGGTCGATGTGACGGTGAGCAAGCACGACATGATGGACACCTATCTGCCGGCGTTTCGCGCGGCGATTGTGGATGGGCACGCAGACTCGGTGATGTGCGCTTATAACGCCGTCAACGGACAGCCGGCCTGCGCAAACCAGTTTCTGCTGCAGCAGATGCTGCGCGTGGATTGGAACTTTCAGGGATATGTGGTTTCAGATTGCGACGCCGTGCATGACATTTACAGCGGGCATCATTATGAGCCGAGCCTGGCGCAGGCAGTGGCAGTGAGCGTGCAAACGGGGATGGACAACGATTGCGCCGACTTCGGGAACAACGTCAAGGGCGACAACGATTATGAGCCGTATATCGAGGCAGTGCAGAAGGGATATCTGAAGGAGAGCGATCTGAACCGCGCGCTGGTGAAGCTGTTTACGGCACGCATCAAGCTGGGGTTGTTCGACCCGCCGTCGCTGGTGCCGTACACGAAGTATCCGGAGAGCGATTTGAACAGCCCCTCGCATCAAGCGCTGGCGCTGAAGCTGGCCGACGAATCGATGGTGCTGTTGAAGAACGACGGCGTGCTGCCATTGAAGACCTCGGGAATCAAGATTGCGGTAGTGGGTCCGCTGGCCAATGAGACGCCGGTGCTGCTGGGCAATTACTCGGGCACGCCGCTGCATACGGTGTCGATCCTGGATGGGCTGAAGAGCGTTTTTGCGGGAGACACGATCGCCTATGTGCCGGGGACGGATTTTCTGATGCAGGTGCATCCCAGGCCGCGGCCGGACGGTTGGTCGAAGGAGGATCTGACTCCCGATCCCAAGGCGATGGAGGCGGCTCGCAATGCCGACGTGGTGATTGCGGTGGTGGGCATCACCAGCCATTTGGAAAGCGAGGAGCAGAGGAACGAGCAGGAACCGGGCTTCAAGGGCGGCGACAAAACCAACCTGCAGATGCCGGAGCCGGAAGAAAATCTGGTGCGCGCGGTGGCGGCGACAGGGAAGCCGCTCATTGTGGTGTTGACGAACGGCAGCGCGCTGGCAGTGAACTGGGAGCAGGAGCACGCGAACGCCATCCTGGAAGCGTGGTACCCGGGTGAGGAAGGCGGGACCGCGGTTGCCGACACTCTGGCCGGCAGTAACGATCCGGGAGGCAAACTGCCGGTGACCTTCTATAAGAGCATTGACCAGTTGCCGCCGTTCAGCGATTACAACATGAAGGGGCGGACCTATCGCTACTTCACCGGCAAACCGCTCTATCCGTTTGGATACGGGCTGAGCTATACCACCTTCTCCTTCAGCGATTTGAAGATTCCCGACCCGACCATCCAGGCCGGCGAGCCGTGGACAGCGCAGGTGACAGTCACCAATACGGGCAAGGTGGCCGGGGACGAAGTGGCCGAGCTTTATCTGAAGTTTCCCGATGTGGCGGGAGCCCCGAACATTGCGCTGCGCGGTTTCAAGCGGGTGCACCTGGAACCGGGCCAGTCGCAGAAGGTCAGTTTCAAGTTGCAGCGGCGGGCTTTGAGTATGGTGACGGAGGCTGGCCAGCCGATCGTGGCGGCGGGCACTTACACGGTCACCGTTGGCGGCGGGCAGCCGGACACCGGCGCACAGACGCTTACCGGAAGCTTTACCGTGGTTGGGACAAAGACGCTGCCCGACTAGGCTCATCTATGAAAGTGAGTTGCTGGGCTCGAATCGAAAAATCAAATCAATCTGCTGACAAAACTTCGGCGCGTGTATTCGAGCGCCGGCAAGAATACTTCGAATGTTGTTCCGCTTTTACCCAGCCGCTCCGATGACCGGAAACGGATGGTGCCATGATGCCTTTCGATGAGGGATTTCGAAACCCAGAGACCCAGGCCGGAACCGCGCAGCTCCTTAGTGGTAAAGAACGGATCAAAGATGTTGCTCCGGATTTCTGTTGGTATGCCTGTTCCGTGGTCATGAATGGTGACTCGATTGCCGCGACGCCCGGTACGCTCCACTGAGCAGAGGCGCACGTTCACTTCCGAGCCAGGTGTCGAAACCTCGATTGCGTTTCGCATCACGTTCGTGAAGACTTGCGCGAGCTGTCCGGGAAAGCCGTAGATTTTCTCGGCAGGGCGGCGCTTGAAGACCACTTTGACTTTGCGCGGAGTGGCGGAGCGACCGATCAGGCTGACGACTTCGGCCAGGAGCTCTCCAAGATCGATTTCCTCCGGCTGGTGCGGATCTCGATAAAACGAAAGGGCCTGCTTGGTGATGCGTGAGATGCGATCCAGTTCCTTGCCGGCGTCGATCAGGAAGGTACGCGCGGTGTCAATGGAATCGGTCACGCGGGCCAGATAGATCAGGTTGATCAAGCCCTCCAGCGGGTTATTGATTTCATGCGCGATGGTACTGGCGAGTTTTCCCGTAGCGGCGAGTTTTTCGGCAGTGCGCAGCGCATATTCTGCCAGCTTGCGGTCCGTGGTGTCGGCCACGATGAGTACTCTTTCTCCGCGCTCCGATTCTCCTTCCACGCGAGTGACGGAGACCTGAACGGCGCGCTTACCGATGTTGAATTCGCCGGTGACCTGTTTGCTTTTCTGCCGCAGCGGTTCGCTGGTGCCGATCAGTTTTTCCAGGAGCAGGGCCGCATTTTCGCCGGAGTCCAGTTGCGCCCTGGTTCCGCAGATTGCACGGAAAGCGTCATTCCACTGTGCCACGCAGCCATTCTCGTCGATCCGGGCGACTCCTTCTACGAGGGAGTCGAAGGTGCTTTGCCACTGCTCCGAAGCCCTTCGGGAGATCAATTCCGCTCTGCGCAACCTTAGCAGTGCGCGCACCGTAGCGGTGAGCACGGTTCGATCGATAGGGTGAGTGATGTACGCGTCTGCTCCTGCATCGAGCGCCTCCGCCCGGGCATCGTTGGAGACAAACGATGCGGACATTTGCAGCACCATGATGGATGCGGTGGCGGGTTCAGACTTCAGGATGCGGCAAACCTCAATGCCCGACATGTCGGGGAGGCGTACATCGAGGATAACGAGATCGGGCAGGGTCCTGGCAAGCTCGACTGCCTGCGCTCCACGGTCCGCATGCTCGCATCGGTGCCCCTCGCTTTGCAGGATTCTGCTCAGCACGTACCGGCTCTCAGTCCGGTCGTCAACGATCAAGATCCGACCTGTCAGCGGTTCAGGCATTGGGTCCCGGAACAGCAATCTCAGGAGACATCCCGGCGCATTTCATCCAGTCGAGGAAGGGCTGCGCGGACAGACGCGAGGTTATTTCGCCCTTTTTGATTATGGGCGCGTTCAGCTTGCCGAGTTCCGATAGCTCAGTTTCAGTGAGCTCCTTGGAGGTGTAGACGAGAACCGGCAGGTTCTCCGTTGCCCGCTGGGCGCGCAACTGGCGAAGCAGATCCAGGCCGCTGACGTCGGACATCAGAAGGTCGAGGATGATGGCGTTGGGCGCGTTTTCGCGAAGGGACACAAGCGCCTCTTTCGCCGAGGACGCCTCAAGGATCTCGAGCCAGGGCTGATCGAGGAGGTCGCGAAGGATATAGCGCGAGATTTCGTTGTCATCCACCACCAGAATGCGGCGGGTTCCGCTCTGCGCCGTCTGGCGCCGCAACTCCTGCAGAAGAGCCTCTTTCGCCACCGGTTTCAGCAAAAAAGCGTCCGCGCCGTTACGGCGGGCGGAAGCTGATTCATCGCAGACGCTGGTGGCGATGCTGGGAATGCCAGGCCAGCGCTGCCGCACCCGCGAAAGAAAATCCCAGCACCTGTCGTCTTCGAGGTAGACGTCGAGGAGCAGGACCTTGGGTGCATGTCTGGCGGTCCAGACTTCGGCCTGAGCAATGTTGGAAGTGAGAATCGCCTGAAACTCAGAGTTGCGCAAATAGAATTCATAAAGGTTTGCGGTCTCAAGGTCGTCTTCAAGAATGAGCACAGGGGCGCGATGAAACTCTGGCGCGGGAGGCATTTCTCCGCTGTCCGGCTGGAAAAGTTCTCCCACATAGACAGCGGGAATCTTCACGAAGAAGGTCGAACCATTGCCCAGTTCGCTTTCGAGTGAGATTTCCCCGCCTAGGAGTTTGGCGAGGTTCCTGCACAGGGGCAACCCGAGGCCCGTGCCCCGATACCGCTCTTGGAGCGGGTTTTCGAGCTGGCTGAACTCTCTGAAGATGGTCTCATGATGTTCCGGAGCGATGCCGATGCCGGTGTCCGCAACCCGGAACTCGACGGTTCCGCTGCTCTGCATGGAAGCTGATACGGTCACTGAGCCACGAGGCGTAAACTTGATGGCGTTTGAAATCAGGTTTCTCAGGATTTGCGAGACTTTGCCCTCGTCAGTGTGCAGAGGCGGCACTCCCTCCGGGTCCTCGAAAAGGAGGTTGACCGAAGTGTTTTCGGCCAGCAAAGGCTTCAGCATTCCCTTAAGCGCGCTGAAGAGCTCATTTACCTCGAAGCGTTTGGGGCGCATGCGGATCTTGCCGGCCTCTACCTTGGCAAGATCGAGAAGGTCGTTGACCAGCTCCTGAAGCTCGCGCGCAGATGACTGGATATAGCGAACCTGCTTGGTTTGCTCGGCGGTAAGCTCGCCATCAATCCTGTCGAGCAGCAGGCCGGCGAGGGAAATGATGGAATTCAGCGGGGTGCGGAATTCGTGGGAGACGTTCGACAGAAACCTGGTTTTGAGCTCGGAGGCGCGGCGCAGATAATCCGCTCTTTCGTCCAGCTCGGCATAAAGAGCCACAACGCCGCGATTGGTATCCTCGAGTTCGCGGTTCAGCATTTCCAGTTCTTCCTGACGGGAACGCAGCTCCTGCAGGGTGTTCATGAGCTCCCGGTTCTGCTGTTCCACCTCTTCGAAGGGGTTCCTGGAAATCTGACTCTGCAGCTTGCGGCTCAGTTCTCGCGCTGAGTGTTGTGTCCAGGTGCGGCGGAAAGGAGGCAATAGCTTGGTCATGCGCACCGTGGTTCCCGCCGGCGAAGTCTCAATGTGGAAGTGGTCCATCAGCCTCTTTGTGCCGATGATGCCCATGCCCATACCCGTTTCCGATCGGTATCGCCCTTCAAGAATCTCGTCGAGCATAAGAATGCCCGAGCCTGTATCGGAAACCTCGACCTGAAGGCTTTGCTGCGGTTCCAGGATGAGGGAAAAATCCACATTTCCATTGCCGGCATAGCGAAAGGCGTTGCGCGCAATCTCCGAGGTTGCAGTTGCCAGGCGGATCTGATCCTGCTAGTCGAGACCCAGCTCAGCTCCCACTTCGCGTGCGCGCTGCCTGGCCTGAACGACATCGCGTTCCGACTGGAGAGAGAGTTGGACGATGGGCACGCGCACAGTCACTGGCCTTTCATCACCACAACGCTGGCATCGTCGCGTTGGCGGCGGTAATCGCGAAGCAACGCTCCACAAAGGAGAGCGGGATGGCGGGATAGCAACCCCGGATAGGCAGCCAGGTCCCACCGGGTATGTAATCCGTCCGAATGCATAACGAAGACCGATCCCGGGGTCCACTCCGCGTGCACCTCCTGAATGCGGGGTGCGGTTATGCCCAGCGTGCCGTTGTGCGACATCAGTCCTCTGGATATATTTCCATTTATCAACGTGGCACAGATGTTGCCCACGCCGGCGTAAGTCAATTCCCGCTGCGCTGGAGAAATTTCGACCACCCCGGCTACGGCGCCGCGGGTTTTTTTCAGGGCATCGTGCAGGTAGCCCAGGATGTCACCCGGTTGGATGGAGAGATGGCGGCGAAAAGTTGCAATCGCCTCCTGCGCCGCCTCGGCGGCGCCGAGCCCGTGACCGAGCCCATCGGTCAAAATGGCCATCGTCCGCTGTGGCGTCTGGTCGCACCACCAGCCGTCACCGCATAGCCGCTCGCCGGGATAAGGGAGCGCCATTCCGGCAACCTGGACTTCGGCGTCGGTGCTGGAGTCTCCCAATTCGAGCAGAACCATGGTCCCGCCCTTGCCCGTGAATATTTCGAAGTGGGTTGACAAGCGCTTCATGGCCCCGAGGCCGCTGCCCATGGTGCCGGCGGTGGAATAGCCGTCGGTCAGGGCGAGGGCGAGATTATCAATGCCTTTGCCTTGGTCCGTGGCCACAATCTGCGCCCGATGGCCATCATGATGCACTACCCCTGAGACAATCACATGTCCGCCGCCGCCATGGATAAGGACGTTGCTCGCCGCCTCGGTGGCAAGAATGGCCAGCTCGCCGGCTCGCGTTTCATCCATGGCCAGCTTCCTGGCAGCAGTGGCGGCAGTCCGCCGCACCTCTCCCACCGAGCTTGGGTCAGTAATGGTTACACATTCCGTGAAAACTATTTCCATCGCACTGCGGTAACGCGAGTCCCCTTTCCTACCTCCGATTCGATTCGGAAATCGTTCACCAGGCGCTTGCTTCCCCCCAGTCCGAGACCCATGCCTGATCCGGTTGTAAATCCGTCTTTCAACGCCTCGTCCACGTCTCGTATGCCTGGTCCATGATCTTCAAAAATCATGCAAAGGCCGGTGCGCGCGCCATTCATCACCACTTCCACGCTCATGGTTCCACCTTTGCCGTGGTCTAGAGCATTGCGGGCCAGTTCGCTGGCCGCGGTCACGAGTTTGGTCTGGTCCACAAGACTGAACCGGAGTTCCACCGCCCACTGGCGCACTTTTTGGCGAGCGACGACAACGTCGTTTGAGCTGTTGATTGGAACAACTTCACGCTTCAATACGGTCATTTTGTGATCCGGACGTTGCGCCTCCGTAAAGCAGTTCCATTCCAGCCTCAATATTCAGAGCCGTTTTTACCCCCGGCAGAGACATGCCCAGTTCTACAAGGGTGATGGCTACTGCCGGCTGCATGCCCACGACAACGGTGTCTGCTCCCAGCACCCGCGACATGGCGGCAATGTTGGCCAGCATGCGGCCGATAAACGAATCCACGATTTCAAGGGAAGAGATATCGATCAGAACTCCGGTTGAACCCCACTCCGAGATCCGGTCGGTTACGTCTTCCTGCAACTGCAGTGCCAGCTTGTCGTGCATGTCAACCTGGATGGTGATCAGCAGCAGGGAACCCATGCGCAGGACGGGTATCCGTTCCATTAGTCCTCCCGCTTATTGAACAACCCGCTGAGGGGATTGGTTGGGGCCGCCGCCGTTCGCACAATGGCCCGGCCGCTGCGCTCGAGTGCGAGGGCAAAGGCATCGGAGAGCTTGGCCTTGGTGACGATGTCTTCCAGATTGATTCCGAGGTGAACGATGGTCTGAGCAATCTGTGGGCGAATGCCGCTGATTATGCACTCGGCGCCCATGAGACGGGCGGCGGTAATGGTTTTCAGGAGATGTTGCGCTACCAGCGTGTCGACTGTGGGCACGCCGGTGATGTCGATGATGGCGAACTTGGAGTTGGTGGCCACCACAGTCTGGAGCAGGCTCTCCATCACCACCTGGGTGCGGGCGCTGTCCAGGGTTCCTATGATGGGAAGAGCAAGAATCCCTTCCGAGAGTTTTACCACCGGCGTCGACAGCTCAAGAAGCTCCTGCTGCTGGCGCAGGATCAACTCTTCTCGCGTGGCGATGTAGGCCTCAGTGGTGATGAGAGCGAGCCGGTCAAGCAATTCCGTGGCGGCCCATATGGTTTCGAAGAGGGTCTCCTGATTGCCGGCTTGCTTTTCTCGAATGAGGACGAAAAGCGGCTGTTTCAGCGAGAGCACGAAGGTGGCCACGTCGACGGGGGAAAACCCCTGCCGGGCCCGCGAAGCGGAAATTGTGGTGAGCAAATCGCGCGCGGAATTCCAGCCTTCCCCTTCCATATTGGTGGGCCCGCTGGTACGTACGCCTTCGACCAAGGCGCGCAAAATTGCGGCGCACTGCTCATCCGCTTCCGACTTGCTGATCAAGTCATTTCGTTTGACAGCGCTCGACATCGTGCGAATCCACTGCGCACGAAGCCTATCTTCGTTCTGAGAAATGATCTCAGCCAGATCGTTCATGGAATTCTCCCGGAGACTGCCCGGCACGGGACTTCAGGTCGACGATGGGGGGATCTTTCAGGACCGCAAGGCAACGTGATCGGGGCAGGTGAGTCGTGCCTGGTTTGCGTCGGTGGCAGCTCAAAAAGGCGAGGGCCGTCAGCTTACTGTCTGAGCGATGTTTTGCAGAGCCTGTTGTAGGACCTCGATTCCTTCCCACTTGCCAACAAACTGCTTCACTTTAAAGAGGTCGCACATCCTACGCTGCTCTTCTCCCATAATCGACCACACTATCACGGGGATGCCGCGCAGATTGGGGGTGCTGTGCCAGAACCTGAGCAGCTCGAACCCGCTTTCGATGCCGAAATCGAGATCGAGAACGATTCCATCCGGGAGCACGCCTTCTTCTGCCAGACGATCTTCCAGATAAGCTCGCGCCGACTGGGGGGTGGTTCTGGCCTCAATTTCGGCAAAACCTGCCAGCTTTGCGGCCTCCGCGGCAAGCCTCGCATCCCGGGGCTCGTTTTCGACCACGAGCAAACGGTTCGAATATTTCATGGGCCCGTCCTTCTCAAATGATGAAAGTGTAGACGATCCGACTTCCGGCGAACAAAGAAAAAGCGGGCACGAGTTCTGATGGAATCTTTGCATTCGCAATGCCACTTTCCAGGTGTGAGCAGGAATCGCAGAGGTCATCTTTCGAGTTTGTCCAGGTCGATTTCGCCTTTTCCGGCGCCTACGGTGGCGTAGCACTCACGGCGGCTGGTCTCGAATGTTCCATCCCACTCTGCGCGGTGCAAGATTCGATTGCTACTGGGTTCCCATGGAGCGCCTCCAAGATGGGCCCGGGGCCTACATCTTACCAGAGCGCGGATTGAAAGATTTCCTCAGCCGCGGAACTGCAGGCCCTTCCAACAAAGCCTACACGAATGCCGCGGTGAGAAAGGGGCGGTTTTGTCTTCTCCCTGCACGGCATGGGAATCCTTCCGACCCACTGAAGAAGAACGGAGGCGGACAGAGGGAAACGCGTCAGTTCTTTCTGGCGAACGCCCTGCTGAGCATCCTCAAGCAATATCTGACCCAGGTTGACAGGATCACGCTGTATCAGCCGCGGCGGCTGCGGACCGCTTCTTTGGCTTCGGCGGGGCCGGCTGCGGGAACTTCCGGGACTTCCGCTTTGGGCGCGCCCACGTTGAGCCGCTTGCGGAGCTCGGCGTCCATCTTGGCGAAAACGTCCTTGTGTTCTTTGAGGAATGAGCGTGTGTTTTCGCGGCCCTGGCCGATGCGCTCGCCATCGTAGCTGTACCACGCGCCGGATTTCTCGACAATATTATGGGTGACCGCCAGGTCGAGGACGTCGCCCTCGCGGCTGATGCCTTCCCCGTAAAGGATGTCGAACTCGGCTTCGCGGAAGGGCGCGGCGACCTTGTTCTTGACGATTTTGACCTTGGTGCGCGAGCCGACCACCTGGTCGCCTTCTTTGACAGCGGCAATGCGGCGGATGTCGATGCGGACCGAGGAATAGAACTTGAGGGCGCGGCCGCCGGTGGTGGTTTCGGGATTGCCGAACATGACGCCGATCTTCTCGCGGATCTGGTTGATGAACACCAGCGCGGTGCGGGATTTGGAAACCGTGCCGGTGAGCTTGCGCAGAGCCTGCGACATGAGGCGGGCCTGCAGTCCGACGTGGGAGTCGCCCATTTCGCCGTCGAGTTCGGCCTTGGGGACGAGGGCGGCTACGGAGTCGACGACCAGGACGTCGATGGCGCCGGAGCGAACCAGCGCTTCGGTTATTTCCAGGGCCTGTTCACCACTGTCAGGCTGGGAGACAAGGAGATTGTCGGTGTCGACACCGAGCTTCTGGGCGTAGCCCGGGTCGAGAGCGTGCTCGGCATCAACGAAAGCCGCCATGCCGCCATGCCGCTGAGCTTCGGCGATGACCTGGAGGGTGATGGTGGTCTTGCCGGAGGACTCGGGACCGAAGACTTCGGTGACGCGGCCGCGGGGAATACCGCCTACGCCAAGCGCGGCGTCGAAGCTGATGGAGCCTGTGGAGATGACCGCGATGGGCATAAGGGCTTCGCGGGAGCCGAGGCGCACAATCGAGCCCTTGCCGAATTGCTTTTCGATTTGGGAAAGGGCGAGTTCTACAGCTTTGGCGCGGTCGTCGGCGATGGCCATGGTGGCTCCTTCAAAATAAAGAGCTTGCCCGGCATATCTCGGGTTTTTCTTTCCGGGAAACGGCGCAGGCTTGCATTGGATTTCGATCGGATTGTAGCAGGATGAGACAGTCGAGGGATAGAGAAAAGCGAAAAAAAAGTGAAAGTCGCTATTACTCTTGGATGACGGGAATCCCGGCGGACGTTCGATCGCCAACTGAAGTATTTGGCTGGCGCCGAATCCAGTGGAAACTTGCTCGTCCTCGATTCGAGATCATTCTCTTGACACGGTGTAGGCACCGATGCGGGTTTCGCGGGCGGTCAGGTCGTCGCAGGAGCGGTCGAGTGCCTCGTACGACTGATCATTTTGCTTGCGGAAGGCGCGGAAGTCGTCTTCGCTGGTCCAGCGGTCGATAGTCAAATAGGCGCCCGGAACGTAGGCATCGCGCAGCAATTCGGTCCCCAGGTACTTGTCCGACGAACGAAATAGTTGCGCCCATGATCCGTCGGGACCGTAGGTGGCCTCGAAGTCGGCGATTCTCTCTTCGGCAATCTCAAACTGCCATACAACGACAAACATGCGGGATCCCCAGACCTGAGTTAATGGTAGCGCAGAGGGCTGGAGATGAAATGAAAGCAGCAGCATTGCAAGGTCATGAATCGCCTCTCCGTGCCCAGGGCTGTGCCAGGCAGGAGCGCGGTCTCATTCTTTGCCCGCCGGAGCGGGCAGGTCATCCCGGGTCTTCACGGAACACTCACTGAATCGGTGTTCGAAGGCGCACTCTGGTTCCCCTCGGCATCAACGCTTACCACGTAGTAGCTGTAAGACGTACCGTTCTGGACGGTGCTGTCGGTGTAGGTGGTGCCCGCATCGGAGGATGCATTCAGAAGCTGATAGGAAGAACTGCTGCCCGTGGCGCGATACACGTTGTAACCAGTCACCGGATCCGTCGAACTGCTGGGCGCGTCCCAGGTCAGATTCACCTCATACGACTCTGTCTGCCCTGTTCCACTCAGGCTGATGGCCGCTGTACTTCCGCTTGCTGCATTGCTGGTCAGCGTTACCGCTCCGGTTACCGCTCCTGCTACCGTGGGGTCGAACCCGATCTCCAGGGTTGCACTCTGGCCGGGGGTCAGCGTCAGCGGCACATTCAGTCCGGAAATGCTGAAACCCTTGCCGGTTACGCTCACCGCGCTAATGGTGAGCGCAGCCGTACCGGATGAGGTCAGCGTCACCGGTTGCGTCGACGGCGAATTCAAGTCCACATCGCCAAAGGCCACACTGCTGGCGCCAAGAGTCAGGGCAGCAGTCGCGGCGTTCAGTGTGATGGTAAAGGTCGTCGCAGTTCCCCCCGCGGTAGCCGTCAGGACTGCGGTTTGCGTGGTGCTGACCGCCAGCACGCTGGCCGTAAAACTGGCGGTGGTTGCTCCAGCGGCGACGGTGACAGAAGTGGGAACACTGACCGCGCTGTTGTTGCTCGCCAGGCTCACGGTGAGGCCGCCTGTTCCGGCAGCGGCCGTCAGGCTTGCCACGCAGGCATCACTGCCCGCTCCAGTCAGGGAACCGCTGCCGCAACTCAGACCGCTCAGAGATGGCGAAACCGAAGAACCAGCTTCGATATAGGTGTAATTGGCAGATTGCCAGTTCCTTCGGATACTCCATCTAAGCTCCACGTACAGAGTCGACCCGGCGGTTGGTATGCCGCTGGCGCTCACGGAAACAGTGCTCCCACCGCTTGAACTTATGGTATATGCGCCCACATTCTGCGATCCCGGACCAGTGGTTCCCAGCCAGAGCTGGTATTTGGAAGCGCTTCTCTGCGGGGCAGTCCAGGTGAACGTTACTACAGAGCCGGACAAGACAGTGCCGGGCGTCGGGCTGGTGATCGCCGGCTGCGCCATGCCGGTAGCGAGCGAAGCCAGCGGCAAGCAGCATAACAATGAAGTAAAAAGCCATCTGCGCAGAACGTGAAAGCGAAGGACTGAAAGGCAAGGATCTGAACTGAAACGGGAGATCTGATCGCGCCTTATCTTGGGTAAGTGATTGATTTGTTGCTGCTTATCCTTTGAATCATAGGTATTGAAAGGAGAATGAAAGAGTCTTGTAACCACCTTTTGCCTCTAGAAATGCACCCACACACCAACCCTTCCCTCCGGCGCAATGTATCTGCATGCCAGGGATTCTTCTCCACGCACGAAGGAAGTCGGCTTCCCACGTGCCGTGCGTGCGGTGACAGCATTACCTAGGCGGGTAGATCGACAGGTGAAACTATCTCACTAAAGGCTTACAGGTCGGGGGTTACCTGATCGTGGGTTACCTGAGTGACCATTTAACGTTACCAAAGCAGATTAGCACACAGTGAAAAGGAGAGCACGAAGTTATTATTCGCGCATGGCCGGGAGACAGGAATGGCTGGCGAGAGGCAGCTTTGGGACGCAGCAGGAGCAGATTCGGAGAGGGACAAACCCGGCTTTGGGGCGGGGAGCATCCGTCCCACGTTTCGGGATAGCGTCTTTGCAGGCGGGTGCATACTTAGAGAGGACCGCTCCATTCCGGGCACTCTTCCCCTAGGGGATCCCGCTCACCGGTCCCGGCAAGCTGCGAAGTGTGAGGAGAGCGAGGCGCGCTTCAGCGCCGCACTTTCAGTCCGGTAGTGCCACGGCCGACAAATGAATAGATAACAACTTTGCTCGAAGGGGTCGGCAATGGTCCGCCCGGAGCAAGGATGAAGATATAGAACCGAACTCTAGAGGGACGATCGAAAACGAGGGGGGAAGTCATGAAATCTGCCGCGCGTTATCCCGGCATTCGCGTTACCGCCAACGGAAATCAGCTGGTTTCGTACCACACCGAGACACGCGTCGCCGATGCAGGCGTGTTTTACCCCATCACGCCTTCGACGGAAGGCGGCGAACTGTTCCAGCAGGCCTATGCCGAGGGCAAGTTGAACGTCTTCGGAGGCAATACGATCGCCATCGAGACCGAGGGTGAACACGCGGCGCAAGGCGGCGCCATTGCGCACTCGGTGTGCGGCAAGCGCGTGGTGAACTTTACGTCTGGGCAGGGCGTGGTTTACGGCGTGGAGCAGTATTATCACGCGCCCGGCAAGGGCTCGACGATGG
This sequence comes from Acidobacteriaceae bacterium, assembly GCA_030038435.1. Taxonomy (GTDB): domain Bacteria; phylum Acidobacteriota; class Terriglobia; order Terriglobales; family Acidobacteriaceae; genus Telmatobacter. The sequence continues at coordinate 27,851 of JASHOY010000362.1, forward strand.
TGCTGGAAGTGGGCGCACGGGCGTTGACCAAGCATGCGCTGAACGTGCACTGCGGCCACGACGATATTTATGGCGCTCTGGACACGGGCTGGATCATGCTCTTCGGCAAGGATGCGCAGCAGGCCGCCGACCAGTCGCTGATTCTGCGCCGGGTGACGGAGTTGAGCCTGACGCCGGGCATGAACATCATGGACGGCTTTTTGACCACGCACCTGGAGCGCACCTTTTACAAGCACGAGTCGGAGCTGATCCGCGAGTTTCTCGGCGCGCCGGACGACATCATCGAATGTCCCACCGAGGCGCAACGGACGCTGTTTGGACCGACACGGCGGCGCGTGCCCAAGATGATGGATTTGACCAATCCTGTACTGCTGGGTCCGGTGCAGAACCAGGAACACTACATGCAGGGCGTGGTGGCGCGGCGCAACAACTTTGCCGAGCCGATTTTGAACTTCCTGGAAGAGTCCTACGAGAAGTTTGCCGAGCTGACCGGGCGCCGCTACGGGCTGATCACCGAATACAAGACTAGCGATACGGACACGGTGTTTGTCTCCCTGGGATCGGCGGCTGAGAACATCGAAGCCGCGGTGGATTACCTGCGCCAGACACGCGGCGTCAAGGTGGGGTCAATTCACCTGAACGTGATCCGGCCTTTCCCCGAAGCGGCGCTAATCCAGTCGCTGAAGGGCAAGAAGAACATCATCATCCTGGAGCGGACGGACGAGCCCATGGCCGGCGACAATCCGCTGGGCCGCGATATTCGCACCGCGCTCTCTAAGGCAGTGCAGTATGAGGGCCATCCTGCGGCTGAAGGTTTGCCGGCGATCGCACCGAATGAATTGCCGCGAATTTTGAACGGCAGCTACGGGCTGGGCTCACGCGACTTCCGGCCGGAGCACATCATTGGCGCATACGAGTTTGCCACTGCAGGGCGAGCGCGCAAGGACGGCAAGACGGCTGCTGACGGCACGAACTTCTTCGTGCTGGGCGTGGATCATCCCTATAGCGTGATTGCCGATGAGACCCCCTCGCTGCTGCCCGAGGGCGCCGTTGCCGTGCGCTTCCACTCCGTCGGCGGGTGGGGCGCGATCACCACCGGCAAGAACCTGGGCGCGATTCTCGGCGATCTCAACGATCTGCTCTTCGAGCGCGACCACCAGACGGATGAGCTTGGCAATCCCAAGGAAGTGATTCACGTCAGCGCCAATCCGAAGTACGGATCGGAGAAGAAAGGCGCGCCGACGGCCTACTTCATGGTGGCCGCCAAAGAGCGCATCCGCGTGAACTGCGACCTGCGCCACGTGACGGTGGTGCTGTGCTGCGACCCCAAGGCGTTTACTCACACCAATCCGCTGAACGGCATGCAGGAAGGCGGATGCCTGGTGTGGGAGTCGGATTATGAAGGCGAGGAGGCGTGGGAGCGGCTGCCGCTGTGGGCGCGCAACGAGATTATCGAAAAGAACATTCGCGTCTTCACGCTGCCGGGCTTCGATATTGCCAAAAAAGCGACGGACCGCGGCGATTTGCAACTGCGCATGCAGGGCAATGCATTTCTGGGCGGGTTTTTCGCGGTGAGCACGCTGCTCCAGGAATTCGGAATCACCCAGGAACAGTTCCGCAACGTGGTGCACAAGCAGTATGTGAAGAAATTCGGCAAGCTCGGCGATGCGGTTGTGCAGTCGAACATGGAAGTCATGCTGCAGGGCTTTGAGCGCGCGAAAGAGATCAAGACGCGTGAGCTTTCCGCTGCGGACCGGTCGACGCTACGCGGCCAGGCTTTGCTGCCGGTTCTCAATCAGCAGGTTGAATTTGCCGAAGTGGGAGCGGGCGCGGTAACGGGAATGCGCCGCAGCACTCCAGCTCCGGCCAGGCAGGGTCCGCGGCCTCCGGTGGCTTCCATCAATGCCTTCGATGCGGAATTCCGTTCACACTTCGGCTATAACCAGCCGGCCACGCCGCTGGCCGCCATGGGCGTGATTGCCGCGGCTACCGGCGACACCGCCTCGAAATACGTGGCGCGGCGCGAAACGCCGATGTATATTCCCGAGAACTGCACGCAGTGCATGGAGTGCATCTCGGTATGCCCGGATACAGCGCTGCCCAACTGCTCGCAGGATTTGAGCACCATGCTTTCCACGGCGATTTCGCACTACGTGAGCGACGCCGGCGAGCGGACGAAGATGCTGCGCGCGCTGCCGGAGATCGAGAAGCGCACGCGGGAACGCATGGTAGCGGAGTTCAAGACCGGCACGCCGCTGCCTGTCATTCTGCGCGAGGTGACGGAGTCGGTCGACGGCTTCTCAACCGATTCGAAGAAGCAGTTCTTCGACATTTTGGAGAAGGTGCCGATGGCGTATCAGAAGGTGAACGCCATCTTCTCCTCGCCGGAGCGCAAGAGCGCCGGGTCGGGTGGTGTCTTCTCGATTTTTGTCAGCGACCTTTGCAAAGGCTGCGCGGCTTGCGTGACGGCTTGCGGCGATCACCAGGCGCTGAAAATGGTGCAGGAGACGGAGGATGTGAATGCCGAGCATGAGACCGGCACCGCATTCCTGAACCTGCTGCCGGACACTTCGCAGAAGTACCTGGGATTGTTCAGTGCGGCGAATCCGGCGGACTCGAAGACCGCGACCCTACGCAACATGCTGATGGTGCGCACCAATTATGACGCGTTGGTTTCAGGCGACGGCGCCTGCGCCGGCTGCGGCGAGAAGAGCGTGCTGCGCTCCATTGCCGCGGTGACCGAGGCTTATATGCGGCCGGTCTTCCACGCCAAGAGCGACCGCTTTGTGGCCAAGGCCGGCGAGCTGGAAAAGAAGGGTGCGGAAAAACTTGCCGCGCTGAAGGAGAGCAATCCGGAAGAGTATGCGCGGATGCGGCAGGCGATTACGCACTTGGTCATGGGCCTGGGCGGCGAAGATGTGAAGGACACCAAGCGTCGCATCGCGGCCTATGAAGCCGAGCACGGCGAGATCACCGATGGGCAGCTTATCGAAGCCATGGCGGCGGTGCTGCTGACCGAGGCATTCAATCACAAGAACCTGCAGCCGATCGATGGGCGCCTGGCCAACGGCATGAGCGTAATGGCGATGGCCGCGCACACCGGCTGCAACACGGTCTATGGCTCGACTTCGCCGAACAATCCGCACCCCTATCCGTGGATGAACTCGCTCTTCCAGGACGGAATTACGGTGGGCTGGCTGATGGGCGAGAGCTTCATCGTCGATCACGGGCGGCGTTCGGTGATTCCGGAGCGGCTGGCGGACATGCTGCTGACCCGCGACGGCAAAGGAATCAGCGAAGAGGAATACTACCACTTCACGCACTTCACCGACGCGCTGATGACGGACCAGGAGATCGTCGAGCTGCCCAAGGTCTGGGTAGTGGGCGGCGATGGCGGTATGGGCGACATCGGCTACCAGAACATGTCAAAGGTGGTGCTGCAGAACCGGCCCAACGTCAAGGCGTTGATGCTGGACACGCAGGTCTACTCGAACACCGGCGGGCAGAATTCGGATTCGACGCCGATGCTGGGCGGCAACGACATGAACGTCTTCGGTTCGGCGACCCAGGGCAAAAATACCGAGAAGAAGACAGTGGCCGAGACCTTCCTGGCCGGGCATGGTTCGCCGTTCGTGGCGCAGTGCTCGATGGCCAATGCGCCCAAGCTCTATCGCGCCATTCTGGACGGGCTGGAGTATCGCGGAACCATGTTCCTGCAGGCGTTTACCACCTGCCAGCCGGAGCACGGCGTGCCCGACGATATGGCATTGTTCCAGGCGCAGCGGGTGCGTGACTCGCGCGGCGTGCCCGAATTCGTTTTCGATCCCCGCAAGGGCGAGAGCTACCAGGAAGCCCTGGACGTCAAGGGCAATCCGTCGATCGATCTGGACTGGTACGAGACCAAGGACAAGAAAACCGGCGAGTCGCGGCGCTACACCGTGGCGCACTGGTGCACGACGGAAGCGCGCTTCCGCAACCACCTGAAGAAGATCAAGGCGGAGCAGGCGGAGAAGCTGATTCCGCTCGAAAACATGCTGGTGCGGATCACGCAGCAGGATGTGGTCTACCGCCGCTATCTGCATCCCGAGCATCGTTCGTTTATTCCCGACTTCGGCGTGTACATCCAGTACGAAGCCGATGGCAAGACGGAGTATCGGACGATTTCGCGTCAACTGGTCATGTTCTGCGTGGAGCGGCGGAAGGCGTGGCGCATGCTGCAGTCGAAGGCCGGCATCAAGAATCGCGAGTACGAGGCGCAGAAGGCGATCCTTTCAGATGTTGATGCGGGGAAGATCGCCCCGGATGAGTTCTTCGCGCACGCGCACGAGATCATGGCCGAACGTTTGGGGAATGCGGTGCTGGCCAAGGCCTGAGCTACATCTTCAAAGTAAGTGAACTGAAGCGCGGACCTTCGGGCCCGCGCTTCCTGCTTTATGACAGGGAATGGCCGCCGACGAGGAAGGCTAGGCGCAGCTTCGCTAGGGAATCCGCGGGGCGAGTTTTGTGGCGAGAGTGACGGCATCGGCGGCCTGCGCCAGATTGGCGTATCCGGCGAGGGTCTTGCCTTTGCGGAAGATGCAGATGCCGCCGAGGTATTTTGTTTTTGCCTGAAAAGCTTCATCGCCTACCCCGGCATCGGTGGTACCGGAAAGCTTCGCGCGCAGGTCTTTGAGAACCACTGAAGCCGATTCGGGAGAGGCTTCTCCAATCACGAATGCCTGGCCTTGCTTGTAGTGGGCCACGTATCCGCGCGTGAGCTCGCGCAGGCCGAGCACACTTTCAGGAATCAGGCGGATGGATATCAGCTCCTCTTGCGGAAACCAGTTAAGGGTTTCCGGTGGTGTGTCGCGTCCTTGCATCTGCCGCTCCATGCCAACTGCAAAAGCAGCCATGGTCGCGCTGTCGTCGGCATCGGGGTTGGAAGAGACTTCGACGATTTCAACATAAGAGCTTCCTCTGGCGAAGCTGGCCGACTGGTGACCAACCTGGCCGCCCATTCCGATTGCGGCCACAGGCTTGTCGGCCTCGGAATTTGCCGCGAAGATGCCCCAGGCGAAATCGGCGTCCGCCATCTCCGAGACATCGATGTCGATGGTGCTCTCGCTGGATCTGCAGTTGATGCTGGTCATGCGCAGGAAACCGAAGCTCAGGTAGCCCTCGGCGGCGCCGTCTTTGTATTCATAGAGATTGGCGGCTGAGTATTCCCGCGGCGCACCGTTCAATTGCCAGCCGGCAGCGTAGCTGCAATTGAGATAAGTTTGCGCGCCAGTCAGCGGCGCGGCGAGCACAAAAGGTAGAATCGAGAACCCCAACTTCATGCCAAGATCTCCTGAGCGCGGCGCATGCGGCCGGCTACATCGACGCCGTGAGGACAGATGACGGTGCACGAATTGCATTCGGCGCACCGAGCGGAAGGATCGAGCGCCAACTCCAGAAATCTTTCGCGCCCCAACGCAAACTGGCCATAGCCTTCGGCATACATCAGGCAGCGCAGCGTATTGGCGACAGGCAGGCCCTTTTGGCACCGGCCTTCACATTCGCCGCACATGCGACAGTAGATGGGTGCGATGTGCTGGAGCCGTGTGGCGAGCAGGCCGGCATCGGAATCGGTGAACGGCTGCGCCATAGCCTGGATATTCTCTTCTAGCTGATCGGCATCGGTGATGCTGGGAATGGTGGTGGAGATGGAGCGGTTCTTGATGACCCATTTCAGGGCGGCAAGCGGAGTGCCCGGCTGACCGAGCTTGCGATAGAGTTCGCTTCCCGGTCGCTGTTCGCGAAAGCCGCCGGCCATCACCTTCATGGCGACGACGCCCATGCCCGATTTCGCTGCGGCGGTGATGGCCTGGTCCACGTCGGGCTGCATGGAGAAATTGAATGCGGTGAGCAGCACGTCGAAGACGCCCTGCTGCGCCAGCCACGGGGCCATAAGCGGAGCGTTATGAGTGCTGACGCCGGCGAAGCGGATCTTGCCCTGCTGCCTGGCGAGTTGCTGCGCCTCGATGAGTCCCGCATCGACGTCGTCCACGCTGTCGCGGCCGTGCAGATACCAGATGTCGATGTAGTCGGTGCTGAGCTCGCGGAGACTGGTCTCCAGGTGGAGCATGGCGCCGTCTTTGTCGTGGGCCTCGGTCTTGGTGGAGAGGATGACTTGCTTGCGCCGGGCGCCGAGAGCCGCGCCGACCATGCGCTCGTTGT
>JASHOY010000363.1 GCA_030038435.1 Acidobacteriaceae bacterium
CGCAACGGAAAATCCCGCTGCTCGGCATCTTCTTTGCACAAAACCAAGTAGGGCGCCACAAACGCCCATTCCTCATCGCTCACATCACTGGGATAGCCGCTTCGCGGTCGCTTCTCCATGCCGTCAGCATGAACAAGTGGACCCCGAATTACCTATCCAAAAGAAAACAATGGAACAAAGTTAATAACACTCTCTAGCGTCCCTCACTTACAGGTGCGGGTAGAAGATGCCGTGCCCGGGAGCGGGCATCCATCAAGACCCGTATGGGAGAGATGTAAGTTATGTTCAGGAAATTGGGATTGGCAGTGCTGTTTGTGGCACTGGGCTCAGTGACGGCATTAGCCGCCGACTTTAACGGTAAGTGGACCGCGCAGGTGGAAACGCCGCGGGGCACCATGCCTCTTACCTTCAACTTTCATGTGGATGGCTCGAAACTTACCGGCACCGTAAGCACGCGGCGGGGCGATACGGATATCGAGAACGGCAAAGTAGATGGGGACAACATCTCCTTCGACCAGGTAATGAATTTCAATGGCAATGAGTTCAAGATCAGTTACAGCGGCAAAGCCGATGGCCCGGACAGCATCAAGTTCACCCGCCAATTCGGCGACCGGCCGGGAACGGACTTCACCGCCAGGCGCGGCGACGCGGGCGCGCCACCTTCTGCTCCTACGGGGCTCTCGGCGCAGCCGCAATAACAACCTGCGCCGCGCCCCAGTCCAGATCATAGACAATGCGGATTGAGAATAAAGGGCGACTTCCTTCCGCATTCGACTTTGTCCGGCTTGTTTTGCCGCGAATTTGCGTACTCGAGATTCACGGCGGAGACCGCAAGCACGGCGGGATCCTGGAATTTTCCCTGTAAATCCATGCACGAGCAGTGATAGGGTGGACTACAAAACCGGCTGGAGGTTCAGCTTCACCCTATGTCCCTCCGTTCCTGCCCGCGTATACCATGGTTGGTCGTCTTTGTGGCTGCAGCGCTGAACGCAGTGCGCCTGGCCAGCCCGCCGCTGCTGCACGCTCAGACCTACGACGCGACCAATCTCCGTAAGCCTGTGCAGATGGGTATGACCTGGCTGGTGCATGCCGGCGACAACCCGGCCTACGCGCAGCCGGGCTTCGAAGATTCGCAATGGACCCGCTTCGATCCCCACAATTCCCTCAAAACCATATTTCCCCAGAGCCGGCCGTCCGTCGTCTGGTACAGGCTTCACCTCAATGTCGCGCCAAACCAGACCGGATTGGCGCTCGAAGAGTGGAATCTGGAAACCGCGTTCGAAGTGTATGTTAACGGACAAAGGCTCATGCGGGTGGGCCGCGTGGAGCCCTACGTTCCTTACACCTTCGACGCCTATCTGCTCCGCCGGATTCCCGATGCGGCGATTGCCACCGGCTCACTGGTGATAGCTCTCCGCGTGCGGATTTCCCAGCTCGATTGGGCCAGCGGCTTTCCCGGCCTCTATGTCTACAACCTCACCCTGGGGCAGCGGTCGGCTCTTGTTGATCGGCAGTGGATTACCGTCATCGGATACAACGCCCTGTCGTGGCTCGACAGCATCTCCGGCCTCGGACTCGGCATTGTCGCCCTGGCACTGTTCGCCGTGCAGCGCGGCCAGCGGGAATATCTCTGGATTTTTCTCCTGTCCCTCTGCGGTCTCTTGTCCATGCCACTGGGCCTTTACCGGATTTTTCACGTGGTTCCGGTTGCCTGGACGTTTCTCTCTCTCCCTTTTCAAATTGGTACCTTCGTTTTCCTCACTCTTATTTATTTGGCAATCCTGCGTGTTCGGTTTGCCCGCTGGATTCAGATCTACCTCGGCGCCGTGGCCGCGGGAATGATTCTTTCCGCCATAGGGATGGCTTACGGAGTCGGCTCGGTAATCTCCGTCCTCCTCACCACAACTCCCACCGCCAGCCTGATTGCGGGCGTCATTCCCGCCCTGCTCATCCATCATTTCCGCCGCGGCAATCGCGAGGCCGGCATCCTCTTGATTCCTGCCTTGCTCCTTTGCCTCGCCACTTACGCCAACCTCGTCATCTTTCTGGCCATCCAGATTCCCGCGCTTGCGCCCACCGTGCTGCGTCTGCAGAATGCCCTCTTCAGTTGGAGACTCGGCCCGATGACGCTGAATACCAGCAGCCTCGGCGAGTGCCTCTTTGATCTCTGCCTGGCCGTCATCATTGTGCTGCGCGCCACCCGTATTACCCATCAGCAAGGCGTGCTCGAGGGTGAGCTGGCCGCCGCCCGCGAGGTGCAACAGGTTATTCTTCCCGAACAGATCGAAGCCGTCCCCGGTTTCAAGATCGAGAGCATCTATCAGCCAGCGGAACAGGTGGGAGGGGATTTCTTCCAGATTTTGCCCGCCGGCGATGGCGGAATCCTGGTGGTGGTGGGTGACGTAGCCGGAAAAGGATTGCCGGCGGCGATGCTGGTTTCCATGCTGGTAGGCGCCATTCGCAGCGTGGCCGAATACACTTCAGAGCCGGCGGAACTGCTGGCAAGTTTGAACGAGCGCCTGGTGGGCCGTGCGGGCGGGTTTTCGACTGCGGTAGCGGCGCGCATTGCATCCAACGGATCCGCGGTCATTGCCGTCGCCGGACACCTTCCGCCTTACCTCGACGGCACAGAGATCGATCTGCCCAGCGCTCTGCCTCTGGGGGTTCGCAGTGGCGCCCGGTATGAAAGCATTCGCCTCGAGCTTGAGCCGGGCAGCCGGCTCACATTCTACTCCGACGGAATCGTTGAAGCGCAAAAGCAGGATGGGGAAATGTTCGGCTTCGAGCGGGCGCGGGAATTCTCAATGCAACCTGTCGCGGCGATTGTGTCGGCGGCGCGAACCTTCGGCCAACAGGACGACATGACGGTGGTCTGCATCGAGCGCGCGCCCGCTGCGGTGAGCGCGCCGGAGCTTGCTCTTGCACCAGCCCCGGCGCCGGCTCCCGCGCCCGCACTTTAACGCGGAAGCGCTCAGCGGGCAGGTTTTTCATACAAATTTAGATTCCGGTGTCGACAACTCTCCATGCCAGGGATATCGCTAGTTCCGAATGCTCCTTGCGGATTGTCGTCGTTGCAGGTGGTTTCGCGCGTGTCCGGCAAACCGGGAGGTTCAGTCCCTTCGTCACCGCAGCAACTCTTCGAGCGTTGTACTTAGATCTGTCTTTTCGTCCCGGTACTTCACAATGACCGGAGCATAAATGCTCAATCCCCACTCCCGCCCTTTGCCCTTGCTCACCGCCCGGCTTCCTGGCACAATCACCGCGCCCTCGGGCACCATCAGCGGCATCTCAGCAGTCGCCCGCAATACCTCGCCGCTCACCAAGTCGAACACCGGAGTGCCCCGCGTGAGAATCGTTCCCGCCGCCAGCACCGCGCCCCGGCGCACCACTGTACCCTCATAAACCCCGCAGTTTCCGCCCACCAGCACGTCGTCTTCGATAATTACCGGGCTGGCGTTCACCGGTTCCAGCACCCCGCCAATCTGCGCCGCCGCGCTCAAATGCACGCGCTTGCCAACCTGCGCACACGATCCCACCAGCGCATGCGAATCCACCATCGTTCCTTCATCCACATAGGCCCCGGTATTGATATACATGGGCGGCATGCACACCGCTCCCCGCGCCACATATGCGCCGGCGCGCACCGACGACCCGCCCGGCACCACTCGCACCCCGTCTTCGGCCTCGAACTGCCGCGGCGGGAAGGTATGCTTGTCCACAAACGAGAGCGCGCCGGCCTGAATTTCGGCGAGCACCCCCAGCCGGAATCCCAGCAGAATCCCCTGTTTCACCCACGCGTTGACGCGCCAGCCCGTCGCCGCCTTTGCATCGCGCTCGGCCGCGCGGACCTTGCCCGCTTCCAGTGCCGTACGCAGTTGCTCAAAGGCCCTCGTTGCCGCCGGATCGCCGACGGCCGCGGGTCCAGCCGCAAAATGCTGTTCAATTGACTTTCGCAGCTCTATCACTTTCATCGCACTCCGAGTTTATCAACTCGCGCCACGGGATCCATCGCAAGTGCTGTGCAGACAGCTCAACCTGGGCATCGATGCAAAGGCAACGCCGGTCCGCACCGTGCCACAGCGCCAATCAATCCCAAACGCCGTGCGGACAGCCCAGGTGGTACACTTGCGTCCTAAGCTCGCGGCATTCCCCCGGGAGGCGCAAAATGGCCTTGATTCTGTCAGTGAGGTGCGGTTCGTGTGTTAACCACAACGACCGCCTGGAGATGGAAATGGTGGCGCAGGTGAATGGTTTGCCTGATCAGCGCTACAGTTTCAATGTCAGCTATAAAAAGCACGCGATTTCTTCCTACAAAACCAACTGGACGCCCCCTCCCACCGCCGATGTGAATACCCTGGTCAATATGTCCGAAGGTGACTTTATGGCTGCATTCAACGAGTACGGCCGGTTGCTCAGTGCCAAGATGAGTCATCAGGACAGCGCCACGTTCAATCCTTCCGCCCCTGCAAACCGGATTGTGACGCGCAGTATTGCATTTTCGAGCGATGTGCAGAATCTTGGCGGGAATGTGCATTGCTTCCCGTTCAACATCTCTCCTGCGCAAACTCCACTGTGCATCAGTCTCAGTCGGGCGGCATTCAATAATTTCAAGACCGTTGCGCAGTTCCTTTATCGCACCGGCGGTGTGCAAGCGGCCGGTGCAAGAGCCAGTTGGACGGCGATTGAAGTTCTCGTTCGAGGCCGTGTTGGCCAGCCAAACGAACTGCTTTCCAGCACGGAAGTACGGACGCTTGAAGTCCGGCTGCAGCAGGGTGGCGCGCTTCAGCAGCTGATCAATGCCGAAACGGGCGCAATTCGCAGGGCGCAGAATGTCGGCAATCGACCCAACCCCGATCCAAACCGGCCGCCGTTCCGCAGCGGTTGGTAAAGTCGGCCAATTCACTCTGGTGGAATTGTCGGACGGGTGGTTGCAGCGGGTTTAAGAGACGCGCCAAATGGGGAACAGCGATTGGCACTGTGGCGGATGCGCTCAACCACCATCTTCATGTGAGACGCTTCGAGCTAAAGGCAATCCCAAGTCCTTCGACTCCTTGCGCTGCGCTTTGGTGTCGTTTTCTTCCCCGACTCGCCGCAGGCGCATGGGACTGCTCGAAACCATGATTGCGATATTCGAAGGGAATCTGGAAGGAAGGATGGAAGGAAAACCCGGCAAGGATTCTGAAATCGCTTTCAATTAATTGCCGCTACTGTGGTGGCCCCAAACTCACTCGTCTGCGTGCCCTGACCGCATCAGCGCGGAGCGCAACTGCTTCTCACGAGAAGCTGCGCCCCGCGCCGGTCTCACGCCGCCACCGGTGGGATGTGCCTATTCTTCGCACGTCCGCTCGCGGAAACCAGTTGCAGCCGGAAACAGTTTTTGCCGGCGGGAATCATCACCAGCGGGACTGGCGTCCGCCCCGGTAACCCGCCCGAGTTCTTCAGCTCCAGCCAAGCGCACAGCCGGGGATCGTGAATCTCGCCATCACCTTGCCAGAATTCCGGTTGCAGTCCGCACTCGATCTGAAGATGGTCAAGCAGCAACTCAATGGCGGATGTTTGTTTGGGGAAGTATCGCCTGACGTTTGTAGCGCCCACGTTCAGGCCGGTTACATACGAACCTCGATTCTGAATCTTCACTACCATAGGGACCCCGTTTTCCTGCCGGATGTGATCACTCTAAATGGGAGTTGCTGGCATCCGGCATGCTGCACGGCGAACTTGTCCTGCTCCGGTGCCAGTTTGGAAAGAGCTTTCGCAGATTGACTACTTCGGGAAAAGAGAGATTTGCCCCCCAACAGGCCAATCAGGAAAACACCCGGCTCGATTTTACGTTGAACGTACGTAGCTAGAGATGCCCCGAGATTTTCCAGGGTTGCCGCACTTCAGCCGTGCCAGGGCGAAAAAATTGCAAGGCAAAAAGCAACCAATTTCATTACCGAAACCACCGGCGTTAACTTTCTCTTCTGCCTGACTTCGGAATCTTGCTTGGACCGAAACCGGATTTGAGACCCTGGGTTCAACGGCGCTATCCGGCGTTGCCAAAAAAAGAAGAGGCAGCCAATAGGCTGCCTCCGAGGTTGTCATTACCGTGTAAGACCGTGCAAGGCAACTACGGCAGGTAATAGCGGAACGACGTCCAGAACATGTTGTCCTCGCCGTTGGCGCCGCCGCCAGGATTGGCTGTGCCGCCCGCGCCTGACCATAGATCGCGCTCAAAGCGGCTGTACTGGAGACCGTAACGCAGGTTTCCCTTCGGTCCTTTGTAGATGTTGTACCAGTAGCCGGCAGTGAACTCCTGCACGTCCTTGTTGCTTCCGCCGCAGTTTGCTGGGTTGCTGGGCGAAAAACCGTCTCCGCCATTGACTGCGGATGTCCCGGCCGCAGGCTCTACGTCGCAGCCCGACATGTTCGTCGTGTAGGTGCCATAACCCACTTCCTTGCCGGTCGACGGGTCAGTCGCCCAGTCGCGGCCGATATAATCACCGCCGTAATTCAGGTAGATGTACCAGCGCGGCGTCGGGAACAATTCGATGGTGCTCAGGGCCGAGAATCCGTGCAACGGAGAAAGCGTTCCATCCGGCCGGATGGTCACATCGGCAATCGTCGATGACCCGTAGCGTCCCACCCCCTGGCCCCACAGGCCCTTCAACCCGATGCTGACCTTCTTGCTGGCCAGCGGCCCGCGAAAGCCGCCGCCGATGCCGCCGCCCCAAACCGTGTCGTTGAACGCGGCTCCGGTCGTGGGATAAATGCGGTCACGGAAGCTGCGCCCGATTCCGAACAGCTCCCAGTGGCCCCATCCCGGTTGCGCAGCGATTTTGGCGACGAAGTCCGGGGTTTCGTTGTAAGAATAATTGGCCGTGGAATTGTAAAGGCCGCCGCCGACGCCGGCCGATCCAATCAGAAGATTTGTCGGCAAATTCTGACCTGAAGGATTCAGGGTCTCGGCATTTTCGGCCGAAGCACCAAAAGCAAATGTGTTGCCAAAGTCTTTCACTACCCGGAAACTGTACTGCCGCGTCCACACGAAGCCCGCTTCGTACTGAGGGTCGATGGTGCCCGGCAGAATCTCGCTGCCGCGGGCCAGAAGGTTCGTGGTCTCCGCGGCCAGCGACCATCCCTGGCCGCCGGAGAAATCCCAGCCGTCATTCAACTTTGCATCCGCCCACAACTGCCGCATGCGCATCACGTAACTATTCGACTGATTGTTATTCGACGTAATGCCCGTGCCCAGCCAGTCCATCTCGTAGTACCCGGTGAGGGCAAACGGTCCCACATCTCCTATTGCCTTGATCGCTATGCGCGACTGGCGCCCGGTGCCCTGGAATTCAGTCAGTTGCGCATTGTCGGAATAGTTAAGCGGTACCCCGGTGAACGGCGTGTTCAGGCCGCCGCCGGTCGCGCCCTGCCGGAAGACAGTTTCAGCCGCCAGGAAGCTGCCTGCGGGAGATATGGTCACTCCCTTGTAGTGAATAACATCGGGATTCTCTACCGCCTTCTTGATCGCCTCGGTATTCTTCTCGACGGTCTTGAAGCTGCTCTGCATTGACGACGAGCTGGTCTTCAGATCATTCACGCTCGACTGCAATGTATTCACGGCCGAAGTATTCTCAGTCACTGCCTGTTGTTGTTCCGTTGCTGCGGCCTGCGCCTTGTCCGCTGCCGCCTGCGCCGCTGCCGCTGCCTGCTGCGCCTGCTGCAACTGCGAATCCTTACTTTGCAGCTCCTGCTTCAGCTCGTCGATCTGGCTCTGCATCTGCTGCCGAAGCTGCTCGATCTGCTCCTCCACCGTCGGCCTCGGAGGCGTGTGCTCGCGCCGTCTGGCGTGATGAATCTCCGTCTGCGCCTGCGCGGCGATGCCGCCCCTCCAGGCGTTCGAAACAACGAGCGTAGTTGCGGCAAGGACGATCGCCGCTGATTTGAGCTTATTCATTGGGCTTCTCATTTCCTTTTGCTGAATCTGATTTGAACTGCCAAATGCGATTGAAACGGCACTTCGGAAACGCAGTAGGTCTCCCGCAAAGGAAGCAAAATCGAATGCTGATTTCGCTCCGCAACTCCGCTCTTCACCTATGCGGGCTGTTCATTGACCCTGGATGAATACCTGGTATCTCCGTCTTTCAGACTGGCAGAGTTTGATGAATATATGACAAATTCACAGGTTTTTAACCAATCTGTGTCTGCCACGACAAGCCTTTGATTTTGGGAGATTAAGTTGCAATTAGTGGCGAGCAATTCACCGATTTTTAACGTGGCTTTCCCGCGCGCGTCGCAAGGTGAAGCCGGGCCGCCGCCACCAGGGCTGCAGTGCCAGTTGATCGGTCTCCAGATTTGGAAAAAGAAATGCCCGAATGAATCGCGTCGTCCCCGCGCTATTGCCCATGCCCCGCGCTCAGCAGGTTGGCCAGGATCCGGTACGCTCCCGGCACCAACTGCGGGAACTGCCGATAGAGCGCATATGCGACATAGACATAGGTCCCTTTGCCCAGATGCGCAACCACCAATCCCCCGCGCTGCGCCGGCTGTCCCGGATCGGCGGTCTCGGTGAGCGCCGTGTATCCCGCTGCCCAGGTGTCAAGGAACCCGTGCCCGCGCTCTTCAACCCACCCGTCAAAATCGCCCTCGGTAATATGGTTCGGCCACGTCAGCAGCCGATTCCCGGGATCGAGCAGCTTCACCGGATCGGATTCATCCACCACGCGCGCCGCCAGACCATTCATCGTCAGCGGCAGCGGGGCAGGGAAGGTGTTGCTCTGGTATTGCACTACCAGCGTTCCGCCACCGCGCACAAACTCCTCCAGTCGCGGTTCTGCATCCGCCAGTTCCGGGCGCACGGAATAAGCGCGAATTCCAATCACGATAGTGTTGTATGCCGAGAGATCGCCCGAGGTCAGATCCGCCTCCGTCATCATGTGCGGCGTCACTCCCAGCTCGCGAATCGCTTCCGGAACCGTGTCGCCGGTGCCCATCACGTAGCCCACGCGCAATCCCGGCGCCACCTTCACGTCTACTTTGCGCGTCTTCAGCACCGCAGTCCGGTAGAGGTTATACGGCCGCAGCCCCGCGTATCCCACGCTTCGCCACCCGGTGCTGTACGTCTTCCCTCCCGAGTGCGCAACTGCTTCAATGTCGTATGCCCCTGTCTCCGCGCCCGAAGGCGAGACGGAAAAATTCAGCGCCTGCGTGTCTCCCGCAGCCAGGTGAAACTGCGCCTGCGCCGGATCGGCCTTCCATCCTCCAGGCAGCTTCAAATTCACAGTTCCATCCGCCGCCGCCTGCGCAGAGACGTCCACTTCCACCGGCAGCGGACCGCCATCGAGGGGAAGAATCCGCGCCTGCGGCTGCACCTGCACGCTGATGGCCGGCGTAACCACCAGAGGTTCATAAAACCCGCCGGGGCCGGTCACGCGCTGCATCGTCTGCACAACCTCGCCCAGCCGGATCGGGACCCCGTCAAAGCTGAATTCCACCCAGGCCGCCAGCGGCCACGGCGCAAACGAATCCTCCCGCCACTCCGGATTGGAGATGTCGTAGTAAGCCTGCTCGATATTGGGGCGCGTGAAATAGGACTCGGTCGATTGCGCGTCATCCGGCACGCGAACTTTGAATACCGTATCGTCGCTCGTGGCTGTCTGCTCGGCACCGGCAGCCTCGCCGTTTTGCCACTGGCTTCCCGTCTCACTCACAAACCAGACCTTCGCCAGCCGAACTCCCGGCGCCGCGTGAAACGCATGCATGCGCACGTAGAAACTCTCGCCCGGCGTTACGCTCTCCGCTGTCTCCTCGGCCGAGCGTCCCGGAAAGGGGCCGCGCTGGCGTCCCACGCCGCCGGCCCTCGCCGCTGTCAGGCTGAGCCCGAGCAGGCTCTTGAATGCCTCCTGGAACTGATCGATCTTGGTATCGAGCTGGAAGAGCACATTTGACTTTACTTCTGGCTCCAGACTGCTCGCCGCCACGCGGGCGCGCAGATCGAGCACCTGGCGATAGACCGGCGCCAGTATATGCGCTGCAGCCACCGTGTCGGTACACGGGCACGACGCCTGCACAGACGCGATTCCCGACTGAATATGGCGCAGCGCCTCCTTCAGCCACACCGGCGGCGCGCTTCCCGCCAGCCGCGCGATGCCCTCAATGCTGGTGTCGATATCGACCTTGCTGTTGTGATACAGGCTATCGTTGGCCGCGTTCGTCGCAGCGCCCGCTTTGGCCGAAGGCGCTACTGCCCAGAGGTGATAATCGGAATCATCCGGTTCCGCGAGTACCGGGTTCGAGCCGCCGTTTTGCGACTTCTGCTCGCCCCAGCCCTGTCGCGCAATCTGTACGTAGGTGCGGCCCAGCGCGGGATCGTACGTTCCTACCGGAATGGTTACATCCACCGTAGGCGGTGTCGTGGTCCACTGTCCTGTAATGTAGTTGTGAAACCGCGCCGGAGCCCACTGGTCCGTCGCATAATCGAACATCTTGCCGTTGGTGATGCGCGCAAACGGCGTGCGGCTATAAATTGCCAGGGGCTGCCACGGCTCCAGCCCGTTCTTCAGTTGCTCGGGAAAGACCTTCGCGTCGCCGGCGGCCTTGAACACCTCCTGCGCCATTTCGCCTGACACCTGGTGCTGCCCGTGCCCGTCCGTCAGCCCGCCGATAAAGCTGCTGGCCACGATCTGCGGACGTGTGCGCCGTACCGCCAGCACCGCGTCGTAAAGCACCCGCTGGTATCCCCATTTTGCAAACGACTCTTCCTTGGTCTTTGAAAACCCGAAGTCCACCTCTGTGCCCCAGAGCTGTTTCACGCCGTAGTAGCGGTCTGCCTTCAGCAACTCATTGGTCCTGACCAACCCCAGCGCGTCATTCTCGTCCGCCGACATCAGGTTCTGCCCGCCTTCGCCGCGCGTCAGCGTCATCAACGTGGCGCGTGCGCCCTGGCCTCGCGAGAGATAAGTCAGCAGCGCCCCGTCTTCATCGTCGGGATGGGCGACGATGAACAGAATGCTGGCCGTGGTGCTTAGCCGCTTCAGCGCCTGATCCACTGCCGCCGCGCCGCGGTCCTCAGGCAGTGCAAGTGCATGCGTCTGTGGTTTCGGCAACGGAACCTCTGCCAGTTCGCTGGCGGCATCCGTCCCCGGTGCCGTGGAGCGTGACGCCCGCTGCGCGCCAACACCGTACGCTGCCGCGCCCATCCACATCAGCCCTGACAGGGCTGCACCCGCCGCCGCTCGATTGAATCCAGTGGGAAGAATCATAGTCTTCGCCAGTGTACAATCCGTGGAGCGCAAAAGCCCTATGGTGCCCACTGAACCCACCTCCGGCAGCCCGCCCCTCGAGCGCCGCATCGGCCTCCGCTCCGCCGTGCTCTTCAACATGCTGGAAATGATCGGTGTCGGCCCCTTCATCACCTTGCCGCTGGTCATCGCCGCCGCCGGACTCCGGCTTTCCCTTGGGGCATGGCTTCTCGGCGCTGGTATTGCCGTTGCTGATGGCCTCGTATGGGCCGAGCTCGGCGCCGCCTTTCCCCGCGCCGGCGGTTCCTACGCTTTCCTGCGCGAGATCTATGGCCCCCACGGCGCCGGAAACTGGCTCAGCTTTCTCTTTGTCTGGCAATTGAGCTTCACTGCTCCTCTCTCCATCGCCTCCGGTTGCATCGGCCTTTCCGGTTTTCTGGGAATCTTCTGGCCGGGCATCGAGCGGCCCCCGCTGACCGCGTTTCCCCATCTTCACTACGCCGGCTTTGTCGCGGCCGCGGCTTGCCTCCTCGTCACCTGGCTCCTTTATCGCCGCCTCAGCATCATTACCGGAATGGCCTGGGTGCTCTTCGCCGGGGTCATGACCGCCATCGCCGGCGTCATCGTTTCCGGATTCGTCCATGCTGCCGCTACGGGCGGCTGGCAC
>JASHOY010000364.1 GCA_030038435.1 Acidobacteriaceae bacterium
GTCTCCATCGACGGCCACCAGGTCAGCGATCCCCAGGATGTCACCGACATCATGGACCAGCACCAGGTCGGCGACGTAGTTAGCGTAACCTTCTACCGCGGCCAAAGAAAAATGATTGTAAGGCTGATCCTCGGCGAAGCCCGCGACACCAATTCGTAGTCGTCTCTCTGATCGTGAATCAGGTCCGGCGATTGAGAACCCGCTCGCAACTTACGGGTGCGCCGGGTTCCGCTTTTGGGACCTGGGGAAACAATTCAGTTCGGGCGTTTCAATATTCATCCAAGCTCCTCGCCCCTGTCCTTGCGATTTTTTCTGCGGCAAGGGCGGGATACCAACAAAACTTCAGTCCTACTTTGCCCGCAGTGCCTCCCGCGCCGCCTCCAAAGTCTTCTCCGCCTCTGCCTCCCCATGCGCCGCGCTCAAAAACGCGGCCTCGAATTGCGAAGGCGGCAGCCACACCCCCCGCTCCAGCATCCCCCGGTGAAACCGCCCGAACGCCTTTGTATCCGACTCCGCAGCCTCTTCGTAATTCCTCACCGGCCCCTCCGTAAAGAACCACGTCCACATCGACCCGACCCGGTTTAATGTCATCGCCACTCCCGCCCGCGCCGCCTCTGCCGCCACACCCTGCGCCACTGCCTTTGCCGTTTTTTCGAGCCGCGGATAAACCTCCTCCGCATGCTCCTGCAAATAACTCACCGTCGCCAGCCCCGCCGCCATCGCCAGCGGATTTCCGCTCAGCGTCCCCGCCTGGTACACCGGCCCCAGCGGCGAAATCATCTCCATCAATTCCCGCCGCCCGCCAAACACCCCAACCGGCAGCCCGCCGCCCACAATCTTTCCCAGCGTCACCAGGTCCGGCGCCAGCCCATAAAGCGCACAGGCCCCGCCGAGAGCCACGCGAAACCCCGTCATCACCTCATCCACAATCAGAAGCGCTCCATGCCGCCGCGTCAGCGACCGCAGTCCTACTAGATATCCCTCCGCCGGCGGAATGCACCCAGCATTTCCCACCACAGGCTCCAGGATCACCGCGGCAATCTGCTTCGGATGCGCCTCAAATGCCGCTTCCACTGCCTCCAGGTCGTTGTAAGGCAGCGCCAGCGTCAGCTTCGCAATCTCCTCCGGCACCCCCGCCGATCCAGGAATCCCGAACGTCGCCACCCCCGATCCCGCCTTCACCAGCAGCCCGTCCGCATGCCCGTGATAGCAGCCCTCGAACTTGATGACGATCTTCCGCCCCGTCGCCGCCCGAGCCAGCCGTATCGCCGACATCGTCGCCTCGGTCCCCGAGCTCACATACCGCATCATCTCCAGCGCCGGATAGCACTTCGCCACCCGCTCCGCCAACTCTGCCTCCGCGGCCGTCGACGCCCCAAAGCTCGCCGAATTCCGCGCCGCGTCTTCAATCGCCTCCACCACCGGCGCGAACGCATGCCCCAGGATCATCGGTCCCCATGAACCGAAATAATCAACGTACCGATTCCCGTCCACATCCTCCAGCCACGCGCCCTCCGCGCGCTCAATAAACGGAGGATCCCCGCCCACCGCACCGAATGCCCGCACCGGCGAATTCACTCCGCCCGGAAAATACTTCTCCGCTCGCGCCTGAAGCGCCCGCGACCGCACCCGCATCGAATTTGCCAATTCGCTCGTCATGGTGGCTTCAGTATAGATTCCAATCTCTCACCCCCCCCGCATCCCCATTGGGGCAATTCCTTGAATGTTTTTCGTAGATCAAAAAGTGCTCGGCCTTAGGTCAGGCCGGCATCGTTCTCCCGCAGGGAAGACGCGAAGATCGCTTGGGATGGATCCCCGGGAATGCTCCCCAAGGGATTTCTCCCCGTCTGTTAGGCAACGGCCAACCCTTTGTCGGGTTCCCGGCCACATTCGTGTGATTGCCACTCATCCCCATGCGATGTACATACCACCCCCGCCAAACCCTGCTAGAATTTTGCTTTCCGGTCATCGCAACGCGGCCGAGTCCACTCGCAGAAAGCCCGCACCGTGCCCGACGAAAAAACTCCCAAGCTCGTCACTTACGCCGATGCCGGCGTCGATCTTCACACTGCGGACCGCGCCAAGGAGCGCATCAAGTTTCTCGCCCAGAAGACCTTTAATCGCAATGTCCTGGGTGGCATCGGCAGCTTTGGCGCCTTCTTCCGCCTCGACCTCCAGCGCTGGAAAAATCCCATCCTCGTCAGCTCCGCCGATGGCGTCGGAACCAAGCTCAAGGTCGCCTTCGAACTCGGCCTCCACCACACCATCGGCGCTGACCTGGTCAACCATTGCGTCAACGACATCGCCGTGCAGGGTGCCACGCCTCTGTTCTTCCTCGACTACTTCGCCACCGGCCGCCTCGATCCCGACGTCGCCGAGAGCGTAGCCACCGGACTTTCCGATGCCTGCCGCGCCAACGGCTGTGCCCTTATCGGCGGCGAAACCGCCCAGATGCCCGGCTTCTACGCGCAAGGTGAGTACGACCTAGCCGGCTTCATCGTTGGTGCCGTCGACCGTGACAAAATCGTCACCGGCGCGGCCATCAAACCCGGAGATGTCCTCATCGGACTTCCCTCCACCGGTCTCCACACCAACGGCTACTCGCTCGCCCGAAAGCTCCTCTTTGAAACCGCAGGCTACAAGCCCACACAATATGTAACCGCCATCCGTGAAAAAGCCGGCGCCGCCCTGCTCAAAACTCACCGCAGCTATCTCCACGTCATCCAGAAGCTCACTTCCGCTGGCCTCACCGCCGGCATGGCTCACATCACGGGCGGCGGGATCACGGAAAATTTGCCCCGCAT
The DNA here is from genome assembly GCA_030038435.1 of Acidobacteriaceae bacterium. Lineage (GTDB taxonomy): Bacteria > Acidobacteriota > Terriglobia > Terriglobales > Acidobacteriaceae > Telmatobacter. The sequence goes on from JASHOY010000364.1 coordinate 2,805, forward strand.
CCTCCCCAAAGCCGTAACCGCCCAGGTCGAAATCGGTTCCTGGCCGGTGCTGCCCATCTTCGAGCATCTCCGCGAACTCGGCCAGGTTCCCCAGGAGGAGATGCTGCGCACCTTCAATATGGGCATCGGCCTCGTTGCCGCCATCCCCGCCGCCAAATTCACCCGTGCCAAAAATTTGCTCGATCGCGCCGAAGAAAAGTTCTATGTTATAGGTCGCATTGCCAAAGGCGAACGCCGCGTCCAGTACACGTAGACGGCGGCGTCGGCTGCTCTAGAGAGTGTTATTAACTTTGTTCCATTGTTTTCTTTTGGATAGGTAATTCGGGGTCCACTTGTTCATGCTGACGGCATGGAGAAGCGACCGCGAAGCGGCTATCCCAGTGATGTGAGCGATGAGGAATGGGCGTTTGTGGCGCCCTACTTGGTTTTGTGCAAAGAAGATGCCGAGCAGCGGGATTTTCCGTTGCG
>JASHOY010000365.1 GCA_030038435.1 Acidobacteriaceae bacterium
ACTGGCCGCAGCGGAATGTCGCGGATCAACGTCGGCGCTTGGCGAGACGACAAAAAGGGCCCGATGCAGGTCGTCTCTGGCCCAATCGGGAAGGAGCGGGTTCATTATGAAGCTCCAGCCGCCGCCCGCCTTCGCGAGGAAACGAAGAAGTTCTTCGTCTGGTTTGAAAAGGAGGGCTCGACTGACCTTGTGCTCAAGGCAGGCTTGGCGCATTTGTGGTTCGTGACGATCCACCCGTTCGACGATGGCAACGGGCGCATTGCACGCGCCATCGCCGACATGGTTCTGGCACGCTCGGAACGCAGCCCACAACGCTTCTACAGCATGTCAGCGCAGATTCAACAGGAACGGAAATCTTATTACGAGATCCTCGAAGCAACGCAGAAGGGCAATCTCGACGTTACACGCTGGCTCGAGTGGTTTCTCGTGTGCTTGGGGCGCGCCTTTGAGCGGGCGGAGACCATTCTTGCCGCTGTGCTCACCAAGGCCCGCTTCTGGGATCGCTTTGCCGCAACGGAGCTAAACGAACGCCAACGGAGCATGATCAATCGGCTACTGAATGGTTTCGAGGGCAAGCTGACGTCCTCGAAGTGGGCAAAGCTCGAAAAGTGCTCTCAGGATACTGCGTTGCGCGACATTGAAGACCTTATCAGGAAGGGCGTCCTAACGAAGGATTCGGCCGGCGGACGGAGTACGTCCTACTCGGTCGCAAGAGTCTGAAGACCGACGTACACTTGCGAGATTCTTTTACTTTACCCCTGCATGCTTCACAGGGTTCGACGGAACGTCATTGACTGCTTGAAGCGTTTCCGACTGGACCTTGGAGCCGGTCCGCTTTGCCCTACGGGAGGTCTTGAATGCTCAATCTGCGAAAATTGCTGTGTGAGTAAGCCACCACTAAAGCGAATTTATTTCGACACCAACATCCTCTTTCGCTGGCCTCACATGCCAAGCGACATACCGTCGATGCTCGGCGTGGCAAATTGGGTCGGCACGGAACTTTACATTCCGAAGATTGTCGAAGACGAGCTTGAAGGCCAATACGTGCGTGCGTTGCAAGCCAGCTACGACAAATTGGGAGCGGACGTAAAAGAGCTGAATAAGCTATGCCGCTACGTAATGACCCCTGATATTAGTGGTTCTGAGCCCTCAGACGATGACATTCGCCGAGCTTTCCGCCAACGCTCGGAGCAGCTTAAGTCTTATTACAAAATCTCCACGATCCCCGTCTTTGAAATGAGCCTCGAATCAATTCTGGCGATGGCGATCAACCGCGAACAGCCTTTCGAGGAAGTCGAGATCGGCAAGAACAAACGCGGGGTAGTTGGGCTCCAGGATACAGCCATCGTTCTCTCAATCGCTCGGCACATGCAGACGGCCGGCAAGGATGACCGCTGTGCATTCATTAGCAACGACGATATTTTCCATAGGCCAGGTACGAAGGAATTGCTGGAGGGTTGTGGGGTTAAGCTCGAGATGTTTCGCAAAGTCAGCGACCTGTTCAAAGACCTCTTCGATCATGTCATGGTGGCGATCCGCACCGAATGGGATGCGGAGATGAGCCAGATCGAAGCGAGCCTGAACGAACAGAAGGAACGACTGGCCCCCGAAATCCTCAAGCTTGTCAGCCTATCCGACATCGGGCGCGGAATATGGAAGCGCACAATCGAGATCAAGAATTTCAAGGTGTCCGAGTTCTCTATGGTGAAGACGGAATTGCCCGAGGCCGAACACCGGCCGCCTCATGCGGCAGTGTACAAGCGACCAGAGGGAAGCGAAGTTTCGATCTCGGTGCGAGCCTCAGCCATATCGGAGGTGTCAGCCGAGAGCCTGAACTTCCTCGGCCTATTCAGTGGTGGCGAATGGCAAGAAGACCCTGCGAAGGTTGTAGAAGACTTGACGGTAAATGATGCCCTTGCGATTTCGCTCAAAGGAACAGTCACCGGCGGAAAGGTCGGTGAATTCAAGGTGGTCGGGGTCGAGGCTTGGCGATAAGGGTTTGCAGGCGCACTTGCTGCGCGTGCGCCTTCCGTCGACGAGATGGAGGTCCGAATAGCCGATAGTTTCCCGGAAACGGACCAGCATTCGGGGATCGCAGTCAGGAGCGTGCTTCGAGAAAACCGCCACAGAAGCAGATAATCCAGTAAGAGTTCCCATGGAATTGGAAACGCGATGCGTCAGCTCGTTGGATTACAGCAGTCGAGGATCGACTGCGCACACAACCGGAGCGCCAATCTGAACTTCAGGGAAACGCGGATGGTTCGGATTCAAGATGTAGTTGCGTTCCTCGGGAACAATCACACTGGGCACAGCCAAAACCGCGCTGCTCGCAGCCAGAACCCAGGCATCTCCGAGACTCTGGCTGGCAGCCGTGGGCGGCTCAGAGTTCCATCCGGCCGGCAGGCTTGCGATGGGCAATTCCTCGAGCAGGCTCTCGTCAAACGCAACGGCATACACATAGAAGGGCGAGCTGAACGCCGCCCTTCCCATACCCGCGCCGCCTTTTACATGAACCAGTACTTCAAGGATTGAGAGGGAGCGATGCGCAGCGGTGTAAACGACCGCAACGCCCCTGCTGTTCCATCTGCCTCCCCAATCCTTTGCACCCTGTCCCGAGAAAGCCTTTGCAGAGTCGGATTCTTTCGAGATCCGGTACGCCTCGATCAAGAGAAAACTCCGTCGGCAATGCGCCCGATGAGAGCGCGGACTTCGCGTCCGCCGAATTCAGTTCGGGCGTAATCGATGGGAGCCACATTTCCCAAGCCGAAGGCTGGCGCCACCAGCCACTCGCGTGTTCGGGCCTCGTCTCCGTCGAAAAGGTCCAGACCCGCCTCCCAGATTTCAGCCAACCGCAACAGCTTCTCGGACTCGCGGCGGTCGAGAGCGCCTGTTTCGCGTCTGCGAGCGAATGTTCTCTCGGGAGTGTCCAAGTAGTTCGCCAGTTGTTGCTGGTTGAGGCCGGTTGCTCCCAAGAATTTCTTGACAGAGTTCCAGGAGAGCCCGGCGCTCGTTGCTTTGATGAGTGCAGGAACGTCCATGTTCTTGAGCCCGAGCGTTGCTCCAATTCGTAGCCTTCCTTTGGGAGCCGGGGACGGGACGAATGCCGCAACGGATTTGTTTGCCACTGCCATATTCACATTCTACCGCTGATCTGCCACAGTGACATATAATTTTGACAAAATGGCAGGATGGATAGTAAGGAGGCTAGGAATTCCATTAGTGGTCGAAGAGCACAAGCTTTCGCCAATTTTAGGCAGAGTTTTTACTATCCATTTTTACTATCCACATGCTCAAAATCACCAAAAATGGTGCAAATTTGCCCGCGTTTGCGCACTCCTGAAAAGGGTCTCAGAGTCGCTCGCATATAGATGATTTTTATGGATTTATTTCGATTGAAAGAGGGTTAGCTGAGAGACGGTCGCGGGAATCAAGGGTGAAGCTGACGTTCTACCACTGAACTACTCCCGCTCTTTATAATCAATCACTTAACTGAGTGAAACTTCTAGATTGTCCGTTTGGGTTTCCAAATAGATAACCTGCGTAGATCTGAGGTGATGAAAGCACTCTGAAAAGCAACAGCAACTCTACCTCGCCACCATGAACACCAGAGGCCCTCAAGTTAACCTCACCCAGAAACGCAACCAGAGACCGGACAGTGGCAATTCTATCCGGTTCAGTGGGACGGAAACAAGCTGCCAGACCCAGCCCCGTTGCAAACATGGTTTCTGCACCAATGGCGTCACACCTTTGCATCGCACAGGATTGGAGCATTCGGGCTGAAAGGTTTGCAATTGGCAATGGGGCAAATGACATAGCGACTATGAGCAAATACCGCCATTTCTCCCTTGGCGGTAACAATATCAAGGAGAAAGTGGATGCGTCGGAACTGGCGAAGATAATTTGCTAGCGCCTGGGGTTTCATCTGCATTTATCTCTTATTTTTTCTTTCTCCCTTTTCTAAATTGACGGTGCGCCTTTGCCATCCGGAGTACCTAACTGGTTGCACGGGGTTCCGGCCGCAAAATACGCGCCGAAGCAAAAATGGATCATGTCACCTTCGCCGGCGCTATCGGCGGCGACTGGATGCAGCTATTGCAGACCATCCCCGGCGTATCGGAAACGTTGATCGGGCAGGAGGGTGCGGATTCTCTGGGCGGATCGACCACGCCTTACGTCAACGACGTGCGCAACATTTATAACAGCACGCAGGTTGATAGCATGAGCGCGTCGCCGCGCCCCGGTCGGGGTGTAGGTGCCTCGCCGAACAACTACGCGGTCCAGGAAGTAAAGGTGGAAACCGCGGGCTACGAGCCGCCGTATGGCCAGGAGTCGGCCGGTGTACAAATGTACGTTGTCAACTAGAGCGGCACCAACCAGTTTCACGGCATGGCCTATACGGCCAGGAGATGTTCAATGGTACCTCGACGCGGTAAGCAACGATTGCGGAGGACTCAACGGCACCGCGTCGCTGGCTGCCGTGGGCTTCGGGCGTGTGACGCAATTCGGGGGTGTCATCAACTTTAAGCGATTTGGCGCACGCAGCGCGGGGCGCCTTGACGGCTCCCGCGCGGGCCATGCGAGATTTACGTGGAATTTCTGATATTTCTATATAGTTATATAACATTATTAATATTCTAACGTACAATATTTATGATGAATCGACGCGAGTTTATTAAATCCATTAGCATGACAGGCAGCTCGCTGCTGCTGGCACATGCCGCCATTGCTGATGTGACTCGTCTCTCGCCGATGAAGCCGGCGAGCCAAAAAAGGCTCTTGGGTGTGCAGTTGTCAGCCAAAGAAAGTGCTGATGTCCAGGATCAATACGATGTTCCATTCTTGAAAGGAATGTTAAGGGTTCCAGCCGACCAACCGGCGCGGATCGATGTGGATGGTGAAGTGCGCCGGATTTACTTGCTGGGAATGACAGAGTCTGCCAAAGTCAGCGGCTGGTCTGCTCCACTGGATTACTCACGGCGATACTTCATCGGCGATAACTTGGGTCAAATCCAACTGGACTATGCCGACGGAACCGCGCAGGCTTTTCCGCTGATTTTGGGAGAGAGCCTATGGTGGGGACCGCCGTTTAACAGGTTTCGGGAACCTTTTCCCGCTGATGCGCGGCTGCGTGAAGCATTCGCCTCGGCCATGCGCCTCTACCCTGCAAAGCCCGTTGAAGATGGGATTTATGCCGCCGTCATCACTCCCAAGGCCGCCGCACTTAAAAGCATCGTTATTCAAGGTTCTGCGGCCAAACAAGGAGCGCCGCTCATTACCGGTATCACGCTTGAGGCGGAGGGCATGAATGAAATTCCGGGGACCGTCGCCCTCACCGCCGGCGTCTTGTCACCTTCAGTCGCTCAATTCTTCGAAGAAAGGCCCCTTCGCCCTCTTGGGGAGGACGAAAGCCAAACCGCGCAGGAATTAACGAACCTCAAACTGGCGGTTTACAGCAGCGATGAGAGTTTCACCGGGTATGTCGCGCTTCAAAAGCCGCAGGAATATTTCGGCCCCAGTGTTTCGTTCAAGGGAAGTCTTCCCGCTGAAGTTTTAGCAAACGCCTTTTGCTACAACGTGCAGGACAGCCTGAACAAGATTGATGGCGATGGCATGTATCACACCTCGACCAAAGGCGCGGTATGGTGGAACGACGCCGGCATGGGGAGCCCATACACTGGAAAGTATTATGGCCAAAGCTGGTCGCGCGATCTTGGGCGCAGCCTGCAGGAATTGTCTGAACTCGGTTACCTCGAAAAGGCTCTGCCCTGCGCCGAGTACGCCATGAGAATGGCGCGCCTTTGGCAGGAAACGGCTTCGCTTAAATTTCACGGCGAACTTCTTCTCCCGCACTGGGGCCGGATCATTAATCAGCCTGCGGTCGATACGGCTTTTGAAAACGACGGCCACGGACTGATTACCGTCTTCCTCTATAAACTTTGGCAGCGGCTTCCCAACCGGGATGAGTGGCTTCGCGCGAACTGGTCGGATGTCAAGGCTGCCGGTGATTGGATCCTATGGCTATTTGCAAACCCGGAAATCTCGGGCGCAAGCAATGGCGTGCTTCGGACCACCGGAGAATCCGCCGGCGGCAACGGGTATTCCGCCTATCCGGATTGCTCCTGCTTCAACGCGCTTCGGGCGCTGGCGCAAATGGCCGACTCCGTCGGCGAGACTGACTCCGCAACGCAATGGCGCGAGCGCGCCCATCAGATGCATGAGGCGATCGGCAAACAATACATCGTAACTGACCCCAAGTATGGGCCGGCCTGGAAGCTTGAGTACGCGGGCTGGCCTTATAAGACGACGGTTTTGGGACCCCTGGTCCTATCCGCGGATTATGAAGGCTTCGCGCCACGCAACCAGGATGACAATTGGCGCGCCGCCAATGAAGCGGCCTATCAACGCCTGATTGATACTTATCAGCCGTTCGGATTTTATGGCCTCACCATGGGGTACGGGCAGGGATTCGTTACACAATCGGCTTTGCTTCTCGACCGGATGCGCGATGCCACAGTGATGCTGGATTGGTTGGCCAAAGAAATCTATGACCCGCGGTTCGGAAGTTTCATCGTCTCTGAGGGTGTGCAAATGGACCCGACGGGCCGATTCTGGTATCGATTCGGAGACCTGGGTAACGGCGTGCAGGAAATGGAGATTGTCAAGACTCTGCGTCTGGTCCTTGGCGTGGACGACACACACCCGGAGCGCATTCAGTTTTATCCGCGAATGCCATATGGGTGGAACGAGATCGCCGTGGAGAAATACCCGGTCTTGTTTGAAGCTTCGGGGAAAATACAAATCGCCAAGTTGCATTACAAGCTTGTACGCTCAGGTGACGGCATGCAGCTGGAAATTGGCGCGGACAAGGAACTCGGTCCAGTGGCCATGCGTCTGGGCCCATTTGCCAAGCGACCCAAAGCCTCCAGCATTCGTTTGAACGAACATGTCCCAGCGGGAGCGTCCATCGAACGCAACGGCGATTCCTGGTGGTTGAAATTTAAGGCTTCTGTCAGCCTGCTTTCCTGACCGGCGAAACCGCCGCACTCAACGAAACTGGTTTTCCCCTTACCGGGAAGGGAGTCGACCTGGTGGATATTTCCGCCCCTCGGTAAACATCAGCGCATTTCTCACTGGTCTCGCTTCCTTTTCGGTCCGTACTCCCTGCAGAATGGAGAAGCATTGGGCGCAAGCGGAAAGCTTTACGCGTCGCAAGCGGTCACTGCGCTGTTTGAGATCTCTCCTTATATCATCTCCAGTACAAGCATGTTCCAGATGACTTAAGGGTTGGCCTATGTCCGGGTGGTAATACTCGTTCAGGGAGCCGCTTGATGCCAAGTTATTGGAGAGCACGCGGATAGTTTTGGTCGCCATATCCGCTGCCGCGTCCTCAAAGCCATAATTTTTGAACCCCTTCCAGACCAAGTAATTCGCTACGATCCAAATTGGTCCGAGCCAGTTACTGGGGTTGGAACTGTACACCAGCGAATGCATCGATTTTTCAGATGAGAGGGAACGAATTGGCGGGATCGAAGGCGCAGGAAACGACGATCAGCGCATTTTTTCCGTGAGGTTTCGCCGCGGCTCATGAGCACTAACCAGAAAAATGGGGCGCGGTGCACGCGGACCACCGGTAGTTTGCTGAACTGCACGCAGGTTCAAAGAGGGGCCACGCGCCGCCCGTTGAATGACTGATGAGAGGCACGTGGCACTGTTTGGGTAGATTAGAAGGTCAGCCGCAGAGTGAATTGCATCTGGCGACCGCTGTTGGCGGACCCGGCGCCTGATTGGCCGCCTGGGTAGTAAGCCTCAATGCCATCCGTTCCGTTGGGATTTTCCCATCCCTGGTGGTTGAGGAAGTTGAAGGCGTCGGCATTGAACCGGAGATTCCAGGTTCCTTTGATCGGGAAGACCTTGTAGAGCGAGAGATCGCTCTCCCAGTTCCACACTCCCGGGATAAAGGTATGCGAGTAGAAATTGGTGCCGGTCGAAGAGCCATAACCTTGCTTTTGAGTTTTACCGTTTGCCAGGTTCACGGTTATGTTGTTGCTGTTGTAGTATTCGGTTCCGTAGACGGTATCGATCGGTTCCTGGTAAGGCGTGTAATCGGAAGGAAGGCCATAGATGCATTCCAACGCGCCGCCGGCACCGGTTTTCACGCCGTTGGCGGTAGTACATTGTCCGCTGCTGGCATTTTCTGTCGGTGGGATATAACCGTTAAACCACATATAGGCGGGATAGCAGTTGCCGCTGAGGCAATCTTTAATCGGCATCTTGTGTTTGTAGATTTGAATGGGGTGGTTGGGGCCCCAGTTTCCACTGCCGACCTGGAATTGCGAGGCGACGATATGGCCCACGCCGGCAATTTGATATCCTCCGATCACCTCATTAACAAAGCGGTTGGCGCCGCCGAAGAAGCGCTTACCGCGTCCAAAGGGCAGATCGAACAGGTAATTGAACACAATGTCTTGCGGCGGAGCTGTGCTGGCGATTTGATAATCTTCGAACTTATCCAGCGCATGATAATCGGCGTAGCTGGCGACACCAGCCGGACGCGCCGGCGGAAGTGCCACCGCAGTGACCGGGTAAGTTGAGGTATAAGACGCCGTTAATGGCTGGACGCCATAATAGGTCTGGGCGGTAGTAACTCCGCTATCGCGGGAGCCGTTGCTGCCTATACGAAGTTCCTTATCCCATACATAGTAAATCTGAAAGGCAAACCCATGGCTGAAAAGCCTCTGATAGTTGATCTGAAGCTCATTGTCGTTGGACCAGCCGTTTTTCTCATCCCATGAGAAGTTGCCCCAGACAGTGTTGTTGTAAGGATTGAGTGCGGTTGCCGCATAGGTGTCTTGTTGCGGCGTGCCAATCACGCTTGCATTGCCTTCGGGCGGAGTAATGCCCGTGATCATCTCCCAATCAAAGTCGCTGAGCGTCGCGTTGGGAGCGTAGACGTGATCCAGGTAAGAACCATGGGTCCACGCCCAGCTAATCCGGAGAGCTGAATTCCATTTGAGCGGCTGCTCCAGTGTGGTGTTGACCTCGGTCACGATGCTGGGCTTAAAGTCCGGATCCAGATATCCCGGATTCAGCGGGGCAATGCCCGGCGTAATCGCAGTGGTTGTCGAGGTGTTGACGATATTGGACGCGTTCGAGCCCATTACAATCCAATTGGGGTTGGAAGAATCGCCCACTTCGCGCAGCGGGTAGTCCTTGATCCCATCCGGAGATTGGTTGGCGGCGTTGTAGTTTTGCGTATAACCATAGGCGAATGGCAGCCCGATCGGTCCCGGGTTCTGGTTGCGGGTGGGAACCGCCATAGCGTATCGGCCGTAGCCTCCGCGCAGCACCGTGCCCCATTTGCTCCCAAATGGCTGCCACGCCAGACTGGCGCGCGGGCTGAATTCGAGATTCGCCCCCTCGTAGAGCGTGTTGGGAAGGCCGGCTTGCGAGGGAGTTTCGAACTTCGCTCCGATGTCCTCCATGTTGGTGATGATCGCCTGCGTCGTCCAACCGTGGGCGATGAGGTAGGAGAGGGGCTGCCCCAGGACGATGGCCTGATTCTTGAGGTCGAAGGTGTCGATCACATTGTTCCTGGTGGTTCTGGCCGGATGAGCTTCGTAGCGAAGACCAAGATCGACGTTCAGATTCCTTTTCACGTGCCAGGTGTCCTCGAAGTATGCATCGAACTCCTCGTCGCGGAACCAGGTCGGAGGATCCTGCAATTGTACGGACGCCGCCGCAACGTTGCCGAGGTACTCGCTGGCATCGCCCAATCCCGTGCCGTTAAAGGAGCCGTAAGATGCGCCGGTGGAGGGTTCTTCCAGGCCCGTCGTGAAGGTGGTGAAAGTGTCCGTGTCCGCATTGCGGCTATTCAGGTAATAGAACCGGTCGTGCCGGATGCGGCCGCCGAATTGCAACTGATGCTTCCCGATGGTCTTGGTCAGGTTCTCGTCAATTTCCGAGATGATCTGGTTTTCCTGATACTGGTACATGGTACCGCCGTAGTTCATCGTCGTGAGCCCATTAACGACCGGAAAACCTGTCTCGCCAAAGTTGTTGGGCAACGCCAGCATTTTGTCGTAGTCGAGATTCGGATTACCGCCTCCGCCGACATACTGCCTCCACCAATTCTGGCTCAAAACGGTTTCGGCAAAGAATGTCGGTGAAAAGATGTGCGTATATCCAAGAGCGGCGGCAAAGTTGGTGTCCGGGATGATCTGGTAACCGCTCGCGGCGGCAGGAAAACCATCGACGGCAACCGTCGCCGGCGCATCGCTGGGATAGTTGCGTAACGACCGGTTGGTCTCTATGTTCTGCTGATAGCGCAAGTAGGCCTTATTGTTTTCGTTGAACTCATGATCCAGCCGCCAGGTGATGGTCGGCGTGACTACATAATCGACGTCGGGTGAGTTTAGATCCGGCGCCTGCAACGGGTCGTTGGAGTTCGTGGGCTGCGGCGTGATCGCATACAACAGCTTGGCCCCTGGAGACTCCTCGGCAGGATTGATGGTGTTCGGATTGCCGTTATAGTCAAACTCCGAGCGGCAGTAATTGTTGTCCGCGTCAAGGGCAAGTTGAGCGACGGTCAAGGACCCTGGATTTACATCGGGCGGCAACGGGCAAGCAGGGTTCGCCGCCGTCGTCGACGGATCGTAGATTGTCTGCTCGACCCCGCCGCTAAAAAGATCATTGAAGTCTCCCGATCGTTCCGCCATGGTCGGCACAGAGACTTGCTCCTCGGAAGTTGCCGCCAAAGAATAGCGCTCGTAGGCAAAAAACCAGAAGCTCTTATCTTTGCCGTTATACAGATGGGGGATTACGATGGGACCGCCTGCGGAAGCGCCGAATTCGTTGCGAATATACGGCGGTGCTTTGAAGCTGGCCAGATCATTTCTGGTTTTGGCGACGCCCCAGTAGCTGTTGATCGCAGTCTCAAAGAATGAGCCGTGCAGTTGGTTGGTTCCCGACTTGGTCGTGATGACCGCGGTGCCCGGCGCGGCATACTGCGCCGGCGTGTCGCTCAAATTGAAAGTGACCTCCTGGATCGAATCCGGGTCGGGCAGCACGGCCCCAAATGTATTGTTCTGGCCGCCAAAGTTATCGTTGTTGAGAGGCACGCCGTCGGCCACGTATTCGAACCCTTGATCCTCCAGCCCTTGGTCGCTGACGCCGCCGGCCAGGCCTGGCACTGTGTCGGAGGCAAGCGTGGTCAGGTTCCGCCCATTCATCGGCAGCTGGCTGATTCTTGCGTTGTCCAGCGTCGACGAAATTGTGCCGTTCGTGGTGTCGATAAGCTGCACCGTATTTCCAGTCACCGTAATCTTCTGCGTTACCGCACCGGGACTCATCTTGACGTTAATCACCGCGGTTTGCCCTACCAGCAACTCGATTGTCCGAGAGTAGGTCTTCATGCCTGTCGCGGTAACCGTTACGCTGTACGAGCCGGTAAACAGGTCCGGCACCTGGTAAAATCCAACGCCATTGGATTTGGTATTTGAAGCTACGTTTGTCGCGTTCTTGACTACATGGATGGACGCGCCAGGAATGACTGCTCCGGTGGGATCGGTCACCGTGCCTTCAATCGAACCGGCGCCGCTCTGCCCCCGGGCGAACGGGCAACACGCGAACAAAGTGAGGGCTGCGGCGACGAACCAGATTCCCGATCGGAACCGGTGAAGCCGGCCGCGGATCCTCTCCCTGGAGCCCGCGCCGTACTGCGATCTGCCGCTCAAAAATGGCAGACCGGAACAAATTGTTTCCTTTTTGGCAATCATGCTACCTCCTGGCATGTCTTGAATTCGCCGTGCGGGCTTGTTCGTATTCGTCTTTCCCCACGGGTTGCACAACACAACTTCGCCTCGCCGGATGGTCATCTCCCGTCAATACGGAGCCATTGAAAGAGTGGAGAAGGGCGCTCTTTCCGCTTACAGGGAATTGGCGTGGGACTGCTTTCCGGCTGGCACACTTTTCTTGCTTTAAAAATCGAAGAGGAAATAAATTCAGGTTTGATCAGAGACGCCTGAAGATCACCTTATTTCACGATTTTTTAAAGACGAGCAAGGTTGGCTCCGCGGGCTAAGCCTAATCAAGTCAATTCGCAGTGGGGTCCACTGTGGGGGGGCCTTCCGGGCCGCAGTGAAGAAAAAAATTCTTCTTTACACTTCGGGAATTCACGCCTGCCTTCTCCTAACGCGCCTTCTAACGTTAAAATTCAGCGGCTTGCGGGAAACCGGGCCCCGACGCTATGGGCAGGGGCGTCGAGTCACGGAAGAGGCCAGAAATAAGCCGCACTTTCGCCGGGAAATCAGCGACTTCCGGAATTGCGCAGCGATCCGCCGCAGGCAGAAGCCCGGGCGCTGCCGTCCCATCCGGAGCCCGGCCAGGCTCTCCAGGTGACAACCGATGTTACGATTTCAGTCGCACTCAGTCAGTCAAGAAACCGGTCTCTGATTCCGGCCCATTAACCGTTAGAGGTCGAGAACGATACGCAGTCAGAGGAAGACAGCAGAATCGAACCTTCGCCCCAAAGAGAGCCTGAGGATGGAGACGGGTGACCGGGCTGAGAAGTCCACAGAAAAAATCGCAAGCCACGAATGTCCATGCCGCGCTTTTCCAGCGAGTTGCTAAGGGCAGCCAGTTGCACTTGGCGCTCCGCCTGCGGAGACTTTTGCTTTATCAACTTCAACGGGCGGCCAACTTCAATCAAAATCCATGGCGATCAACTGGAGGACTCATGCGGCTCATTGAAAAAGCGCTTGGTTTTGCCGGTATTGCAAGCCGCCGCAAGGTGATTCCGATTCCTGACCGGCGCTATGCGGAGCTTTCGTCAAGCTCGATGGCGCGCGGGAAGAGGATGTTGTTTTCGAGGTGGACGTGTTGATGCAGGTCCTTCTCGAACTCCGCGAGCGCATGGTAGAAGCCGCGGTAGGTGGGACAGGCCCATTCCGGGGTCGAGAATCCTCTGCTCAGCCAGCGGATCTCGGCCATGGTTTTGCCCGCGGCATCGTGTTCGGCAATCATCATGCGGATAGGATTGCGTACGGCGCCGAAGCAGCCGAGAGGACGCGGACCGCAACTGGCCAGATTACGCTCGAGATTGGTGATGTAGGGAAAGAGCACCATCTCCTCTTTATCGAGGTGCTGCAGAAGATCCGGACCGAGCAATTGAATGAGTTGTTGAATCTGCCCCAACTCAAGACAGGTGTTCCCGTGGCGCGACACCACTTTCTGCGCCAGCATCTTAAGGCGCGGCAGCTCGGCGCGGATATAGGCGTGATGTGTAGCTACGATGTGGCTGCAGAAGGTTTCGAGTGGCTCCGCAGTCCAGTTGCACGGATGTTCGCCGGTGCCGGCGGCCTCTTCAATGGCTTTGAGGACTGTGTTGAGCTCGATCATGTGCTCTTTGCATGCCTCAGCGAGCGGCTTGCGACCGCCGCAGCAGTAGTCGATGCCAAATTTTTCGAAGACGCGAATCGAAGCGGGCTGCTCCAGGGCGATGTCGCGGACGGTGGTTTGAGGTGTGGCCATGATGCTTCTCCTGAAGCCGAATCTACGGGAGATGCGATGGTTCGTGCTGCGACTAAAGTCACTCCTCCAGGCTCTTTCGCTAAAATGTTGCCGATGCCTGAACCAGGAAGCATGGTGTCCGCGCTCGGCGCGGCTTCGCTCTTCTCCAACCTGTCGCCGGAGGAACTGCGGCTTTTGGCGGCGCACGCGGTTCGCAAAAGCTACAGGCAGGGGGAGTTACTTTTTTCTGAAGGGGACGCGTGCAAAGGTCTGCACATTATAGTCAGCGGGAAATTGCGTATCTTCAAGAGCTCCGCCAGCGGACGGGAACAAGTGCTGGCGGTCGAGGGTCCGGGCGGGTCGGTCGCGGAGTTGCCCGTTTTCGACGGCGCCCCGTATCCGGCGTCTGTCAGCGCTGCCGAGGACGCGCAGATTCTGTTCATTTCCCGAAACGATTTTCGCAGTTTCTGTCTCGCGCATCCCGAGGTGGCTCTAAAGATGCTTGCCGTCGTGGGCGCACGGCTGCGCCGCCTGGTGGGGATTATCGAAGAGCTATCCTTTGCCACGGTGCGCCAGCGACTCGCATCCGTATTGGTGCGATTGGCACAAAGCGAGGGAAAGCGTATGGGCGAAGGCATTGAGATTCAGCTCCCAGGAACCCATCAAGAGCTGGCGCATCAACTCGGCACGGTGCGCGAGCTGGTTTCGCGCAATCTGATGCGGTTGCAAGCGGAGGGCCTGGTGCAGGTGGAAGCGCGCAACATCACGGTCCTTGATCTGCCCGGGCTGACGGCGATCCTCGACAGCAATTCGTAACGGATAAACCGGCGCGCGCGATAAAAGTCACTGCATCCGGCAAAGCCGGCCTCTACGGTCGATTCTGTGAGCGGAGCGAAGCAGTAGCCACCTCACTGATTGAGACCGATCTTGCGCATAGCGACAGGTCGGCGGAATCCGAGTGCAATCGGTAAACTATAGCTCGATGTATTTCTGCTTCATCTCTGCACGCGTCTCAAATCGCAAGTGGGCTGAACCTGTATTTGGCGCAATTGCGCTCCTCCTCTGCACGATGGCGGGGTGAGGTGAGGCAGTGATGGCAAAGGCTAAAACTCGCTCAAACCAGAAGGCACGATCATCACCAAGCCGCTTCGCTACGGAAATTGCAAATCGTTATACCACCGCCATCAGCTTTTCGGGTCGATTCTTGGCTAGCTTCGATGCATACATCCTTGTGTCTGCCACTTTCAGCAATCCGTCTGCATCGGTCCCGTCTTGGGGATAGAGCGCGATGCCGATGCTGGCATTGCCGGCCAAGTTCTTCCCGTCAATCAAGAACGGATCGTCAAAGCAGAGTTTCAAACGACCGGCAATCTCCTCCACCTCGACGCGGTTGCGAACCATTGCCACCAGCATGGCAAATTCGTCTCCACCCAAACGCGCCAGCAAATCGTGGGGCCTGACCTGGCGCGTCATGCGCGATGCTATCTCCTGGAGGTACAGGTCGCCCGCCTGATGCCCGTAGAGGTCATTGACATGTTTGAAATCGTCGAGATCGATGTAGATCAGTCCGAAAATTCCTGCGTCTTGCCTGGCCCGATCGATGAGCGTTTTCAGTTGCCGCTCCAGCGAGAAACGATTATGGATCCCAGTGAGCAAGTCGTATTCGGAGCGATGCACCAGATCGGAATAGAGTTTCCGCGTCTCGATGGCTACACTGGCTAGCCGCGCTCCCATGGCCAAAGCATCAGCGGGGCTCATCTGGTGCCCGACGGTCCGATCCGAGTCCGCGCATAGCTCGCCGTGTGTTTCGCCGGACTGGGAGGGAATCTCCTGCCGGATCACATGGAGCCTTTCGAAGGACGCCGGACAATTCCCCAGTCGCGCCCCATCGGCCACCTGGCACCAACACGACGCGCCTCCCAGCGTCAACGAGACCAGGGAGGTGATCTGTTCCAGCACTTCGGCGAGCGGCCGGCCCGCGTTGATGTCCTCGAGGATCTGGCTGCGCCGCCTCTCTATAAGGGCTTCGGCTTCGACGCGTTTGGCCATGGCGGTGGTCTGTTGCTGCACTTTGCGCCGCATCGTCCATCCCCACATCCCGATTGCCATAACCACCAGCAGCAGGGCACTCACCAGACGAACCAGATTGCCCACGTTCAGCCACGATGGTCGGGCAATTACTCTCAGGTCGTCGAATGATCGCAGCAGGATTTCGAAGGCCACCGGCGCTCCCAGCGGATCGGACCCATACTTCATGCGGCAGACCCCTGTGACCCGAACCATTGAGCCCACCGGAGCCGCCTTCATCGCCGGCAGCGGCGTATCGCCGGGGGTCGGATGGTGGTAGATCGCCGAGAACAGGTGCCCGCCCGATTCCAGGACATACTCATCCTGCGCCGCGCCGCGCACCGTCGCCAGAACCATGCCTTCAATCGATACCAGATCGAACGCGTGCTTGCCCGGAGCCAGCTCCGCATAGTTTGCCGCCAGCGCGGAGACCGGCGCCTGCCTGTGTGTCTGGTAGATCTGGCTCTGATTGAGCGTCAGCGTTCCGTTGGGGACATCAGGGAAGCCGACGGCGTCCACGACTTCTCCCAGAGGCAGATTTCCTTCGTACTGGGTCACCACCCACAGGCTTTTTGCGCCCTGTTGAAGGACCAGCGCCGTGCCGGGCTCGAAGTAGGTGATGCTCCCCCGCACCCGCAATCTCTGCGTTTGATCCAGAACGTAATAGCCCTTCACAATCTCGTCCATCGGGGTTAACGGCAGGGATTCGAGCGGCACGTTCACGCGTTTCAGGATTGTCACATCCGGTGGCCCCTGAACTTCGAGCACGATGCCAGCCAGCTGCATCTTGCTGTCGAACTTGCCCGCCACAGCCCCCGTGATCTCCACCTGCGCGTCCGGCAACTGGCTGCGAAATCTCTCGTCATCGCCCACCACCGCCGCTTCAATATAGCCGCCGTTGACCAACAGATGCAGATAAACGCTCGCCTGCTCGCCATCTCTCACAATGTCGGCACTGCGTACCTGTGCCCGCACCCGTACTCGCATACAGTCCAGTTGTGCCCGGATGAGCCGTCCGAAGTCAGCTTCCACCGGACGCGGTGGTACTCCGTGGCCCAGCACCGTGATCTTCTCCCCGACCACGTCCGGCCGGAAATCCCGATGCGTTTTGCCCTCCACGCGGATACGTTCGCCTGGAACGAGCTTCTCTCCCGGGCGGGTGAAGATATACGAGGCCAGGCCGCCGTCTTCGACGAACAAGTCCACTCCTTTGTTGTCGTAGTAGATAACCGTGGCGTCAAGACGCACCGGTAGTCCTTCGGAGGCTTGCTCGCCGCTCAGCTCGTGCAAGGCCCGCACCGAGGTAATCGGTCCGGTCGCAGCCCGCGCCGGTGGCCGCGTCAGCAGCGCCAGCATAAAAGCGCACGCTCCCCTGACCGTTTTCGTCCAAGTCCGCATTTCTTTATACCTGTCTATCGGCAAAACAGAGCCCAACTTTCGCATTCGGGAGAAAAAGCAGCTCTCGCCAACCCCTTGCGCGGGAAATCGAATCCCCGCTTCGAAGCCAGGATCGAAATCTCGAACCTGGACGCCACAAGGTGATCACTGGTGGTGTACGCGCCGGTGACCGGCTTTTAACCGAGAATGCAGGCAGCTACACTGGCCTTGCAGCAGCGCTCTTACCTTGTGCATTGGAGGCATCCCGATGGGAGGCATGATCAGCGCCTGGCGTTCCATGGGCCAGGACCCTTCGGTATTGAAGCAAAAAGTGAAACCCGGCACAGCGCGGCGCACTCTTGCGTTTGCCCTGCCCTACACCGGCCTGCTCGCCGTGTTCCTGCTTGTTGTTATCGTGGATGCGTCAATCACTATCATCAATCCGCTGCTCTATCGCCAGATCATCAACAACGGCATCCTCAAGGGCAATGCGGCCATCATCGTCCATCTCGCCATCATTGCGGGCTGCCTTGGCCTTTTCGATGGCGCACTCGGTTTGGCGCAGACTTTCCTCTCCTCGAAGATCGGCGCCGGGATCGTTCTCTCCCTTCGCAATCGCCTCTTTCAGCATATCCAGCGAATGCCGCTGGCATTCTTCACTCGCACCCAAACCGGCGCTCTCGTCAGCCGTCTCAATACCGACGTTCAGGGCGCGCGAACAGCCTTCACTGACATCCTCTCCAACGTCGTCGGTAATTTCATCACAGTTCTTCTGATCCTGGGCGCGATGTTCGTGCTCTCCTGGCGCATCACGCTTGGCGCTCTCGTGCTTCTGCCTATCTTCGTTCTGCCCGCGCGGTTCTGGGGCCGCAAACTGCAGGCCATCACGCGCGAAACCTATGACCTGGCCGGCAATATGAACAACCTCATGGTGGAACGGTTCAACGTAGCCGGTGCTCTGTTGGCCAAACTGTTTGGGCGGCCGGAAGAGGATGCTCGCATCTTTCAGGAGAAGGCCGCACGCGTCTCCGATATCGGCATCAAGATGGCCATTTACGGCCGTCTATTCTTCACCGCGCTTACTGTCGTGGCCACAGTCGCCTCAGCACTTGTTTATGGCTGGGGTGGTATCCTCGCTGTTCACCATGTTCTCGACGTGGGCACCGTCGTCGCGCTCACCGTTTATCTCGCCCGCCTTTACGCGCCGCTCGTCGGACTCTCCAATGTCCAGGTCAGCGTTATGACAGCGCTTGTCTCCTTCGAGCGCGTCTTCGAGGTCCTCGATCTTCCGCCCATGATCCGGGCAAGCCCCCCGGCAGTGCCCATCGCTCCCGGCCCTGCCTCCATCGAGTTCGATCACGTCGCCTTCCGCTACCCCTCTGCGGCCGAGGTTTCCCTCGCGTCGCTGGAGTCTGTCGCCATTCCCGACAAGCGCCCGCAGAAAACCGTTCTGCACGACATCAGTTTCCGCATTGCTCCTGGCCAACTGGTGGCGCTAGTCGGTCCCTCCGGGGCCGGCAAAACCACCATCACCCATCTCGTTCCGCGCCTCTACGACGCGCAAAGCGGAGCCGTCCGTATCAGCGGCATTGACGTCCGCGACCTTCAGCTCGACTCTCTCAGCCGCCGTATCGGCGTCGTCACGCAGGATGCCCATCTCTTCCACGACACCATTCGCACCAATCTGCTCTATGCCAAACCCGATGCGACCGATGAGCAGATCCGCTCCGCACTTCGGGATGCACAGATTCTGGATCTCGTGGAAAGCCTTCCGGACAAGCTCGACACCATGGTCGGCGAGCGGGGTTACCGCTTCTCCGGCGGTGAGAAGCAGCGCATCGCCATCGCCCGTCTGCTGCTGAAAGCGCCTGACATTGTGATTCTCGACGAGGCCACGGCCCATCTCGATTCCGAATCCGAGGCCGCTATCCAGCGCGCTCTCGAGACCGCTCTTGCCGGCCGTACTTCGATCGTCATCGCACATCGCCTCTCCACCATCCTCAAGGCAGACGAGATTTTTGTGGTGCAGAACGGGCGCATTGTGCAGCGCGGCACACACGCCAAGCTTTTGACAGAAACGGGAATCTACACGGAACTCTACCAGCGCCAATTCGCTGAAGCCGCAAGAAATCAAGGCCCACAGGTGGTATGAGGGGGATCTCGCAAGTTGATGGAGCTGAGCCAACCCCCACGTCCCGATTTGGGCCACGTCCAGATTAACCACCATTCAGGAGCCAATCACCGTTAGGCGATGCTTACCCGCGGCAAACCCGGCGCGCAATTCTCCGATAACACAAGCGGCAGCCAGACTTCGTCTGCATCTTCCACAGCCTCGACGATTAACGAATCGCCGCGGCAAAGGTCGGTCTGTCGATTCGTGTCGAGAGCTAACCACATGTCGAGGCCTCCACGCACGTCCGGCTTTGGCGCGCTGGGATGGTCGCTTCCATATCTCCTCGTCCACCGCATTCTGCGCCGCAATGGCATGATCAAATTCTGCGTCTTGCCAGCAGCCTGCAATGTCGTGGAGGTCGCGCTGGCGATGCCGATCTTCGCCCAGACCCAGGCCGCAAACAAGGGCCTCCACAGCCGCTTCATTCAGGCTTTTTCCCTGTTCGCGGGCAGCTCCGCGAAGGGCGGCATCAAGATACTCGGGCACAATTCAAATGGTGTATTGCATGCACATAACATCGGCATTGCAGGCATAAAATGCAGGCACATCCACTCCTGAGCAGTAGGTGTGGGCCCAGACTGCTAAAATGACCCCGTGCAAGACCCTCCTACCCCGGCCCCTAGCCGCGCCTCCACCGCTCAATCATTGCCCAAAATGGTCGTGCCCATGCTCGACCTCGCGCGCCAGTACCAGCCCCTCCATCGCGAACTGCTTGACGCTCTCGACCAGGTGCTCACCTCACGCCAGTTCATCCTCGGCGACGCCGTCGCCGCCTTCGAGCGCGCTGCCGCCGAGCAACTTGACGTGGCCTGCGCCATCGGCTGCTCCTCGGGCACTGATGCGCTCTGGCTGGCACTTGCCGCTGCCGGCATCGGTCCAGGCATGAGCGTCGTTACCACCCCTTTCAGTTTTTTCGCCTCCCTCAGTTCCATCCTGCGTGCCGGCGCCACGGCTGTACTGGCCGACATCGATCCGGTCACCTTCAATCTCGATCCCGCATGTGTCGAGTCCGTGCTCGGTTCGCATCGCGGCGATTCCGTCCGCGCCATTCTTCCCGTCCATCTCTACGGCCAATGCGCTGCCTGGGACGCCTTCTCCCGCGTTGCCGGTGAGCGCAATCTGCTCCTCATTGAAGACGCCGCCCAGGCCTGGGGCGCAGCATGGAACCACGCGAAGGCAGGCTCGCTTGGTAATGCCGCAGCCTTCAGTTTTTATCCCACCAAGAACCTCAGCGCCGCCGGCGATGCCGGCATGGTCACCACCAACAACTTGGAGATCGCCGAGCGAGCGCGCATGCTCCGCCAGCACGGCATGGGTCACCGTTACCACCACCGCGAGCTGGGCTGGAACGCCCGCATGGACGGCTTTCAGGGAGCGATTCTCAGCGTCAAGCTCAAATACATTGCCGGCTGGAATCAGGCCCGTCGCGAATTGGCCGCGCGCTATGACCAGCTCTTTCGCGCCGCCGGTCTCGCCGAAGATGGGCCCTATCCGGAGCATGGCGTAGTGCTGCCGCGCGAAGTCCCCGGTACCCATCACGTCTGGCACCAGTATGTTATCCGGAGCGCCCGTCGTGACGCCCTGCGCGAATTCCTCACCGCACGCGGAATAGGTTCCGAGATTTATTACCCCGTCGCGCTGCACGCGCAAGAAGCGCTGCGCGGCCTCGGCTACCGGGAAGGCGATTTTCCTGAAGCCGAGCGCGCCGCCCGCGAAGTCCTCGCCTTGCCCATCTTCCCCGAGCTCCGCGAAGACGAGCAGCAAACGGTAGTCGCCGCCATCGCTGATTTCCTGGCAACCCGACAGTAGCGAATCTGACAGTCAGCAGCAGCAAGCGGCCTGCTGCCTCCAGGTTGAGCCCCTCGCTATGATCTCACTCGCAATCCCATACTCTCTCAACGAATAAGAAGCCATTCGTAATGGCTTGCGACCCTCGGACGTTGGCCAGAATCGAATCCACGCGCATACGAGTCCGCGTCCACCCGGTCGATTTCCCATTGCTTTAACATGGATTAGCTGATCCTACGCGGCTGGAGGTGAGTGCTATGGAAATGAAAATGCAGCTGAGGTTCCTGCTTTCGCGGCCTGAGAGAGAGTCTTCGTCTACCTAACGGGCAGCTTCTTCGCCGGCACCGTAGCCCGCGTCGATCCGGTTGACATCCCGCCATCCACCAGCATTGTCTGCCCGGTAACATAGCGGCTCGCCTCGGAAGCGAGAAACACCACCGGCCCATCCAGATCGTGCGGCTCGCCGGGCCGTCCCAGCGGAATTCGTTCTACTAAGTACTCCACCCACTCCTTATTCTGGTAAAGCACCGTGTTCTGCGCGGTATGAAACCATCCCGGCGCCAGACAATTTACCGTAACTCCATGTTGGCCCCAGTCATCTGCCAGGCTCATGGTTAACTGTCGCACCCCGCCGCGGCTAGCTCCATAGGGCGCCAGCCCGGCATAGCCGAATACACTGGTAAGTGATCCAATATTGATAATTCGGCCGTATTTATGTTCGATCATTCCGCGAGCCAGTGCCTGGGCGACGAAAAACGCTCCGCGCAGGTTGGTTTCCAATATCTGGTTCCAGTCATCCCATGTAACTTCCAGCGCCGGCTTGCGTATGTTACAGCCGGCGTTGTTTACCAGGATGTGTATCTGCCCAAAAGCAGCTTCAGCATCCGCAGCCATGCGCTCGATGCTCTTTGGGTCCCGAACATCGAGTTCCAGAGCCAGAGCGCGACGTCCCAATGCCTCGATTTCCGCCTTGAAGTCTGCGAGCGTCTCGCGCTTGCGGCTGGTGATCACCAAATCCGCGCCCGCTTTCGCCAAAGCCCTCGCCGAATATTGCCCCAATCCGCGGCTGGTGCCGGTAACGATCGCCACCTGGCCTGATAAGTCAAACAATGAGTTATCCATCACGCTCCCGGAGTCAGCACCACTTTCATAAGATTCGGTTCACCTGCATGCAGCCGCTCAAACCAGCGCGGCCCTTCTTCAAGGGATGCCATAGCAGTAATCAACGGCTTTACCTTGATCCTGCCGTCAGCAATCATCTCAATCGCCTGCGGATATTCACCGGCCGAAGCGCACGAGCCTTGCAGCCGTAACTGCCTGCTAACCACCTTCTGCAGAGGAATAGTGACTTCCGGTTGAATATTTCCGATTAGAGTTACAGTTCCACCTTTTCGTGTGGCTTCAATGGCCGCAGTTACCGTCTCGTTTCTTCCCACGGCCTCATAACTCACGTCCGCACCCTGCCCACTGGTAAGTTTGATCATCTCGCTAACCAGCTCCCCGCCGGAGCGGAGCAGCGTCCCGTCCGCGCCCAGCTTTCGGGCCAGCTCGAGCCGCGTCGCATCCACGTCTGCGATGTAAACCGGGCTGCATCCGGCTGCCCGCGCCGCCTGCAAAGTCAGCAGCCCGATCATCCCTGCGCCGATTACCAGCGCCGAATCTCCAGCCCGTGCCTCCGAAACCCGCACCGCATGAAGCGCCACCGATACCGCCTCAAGCATCGCCGCCTCAGCGAAGGCAAAGGCTTCCGGTAAGTGATAAAGGATGCGCGCAGGAATCACAACATACTCGGCAAACGCACCGTGCCGTCTGTAGTCTCCGCAGGAAACTCCGATTACCTCCCGGTTGTCGCATAAGTTAGCCTCGCCACGCAGGCAAAACCTGCACTTACCGCAGTACACGGTCGAATCGAATGTAACTCGATCACCGGTCTGATACCCGGTCACTTCCTTCCCAACTGCGGTTACGGTTCCCGCGGCTTCGTGACCCATCACTATGGGCGGAATGCGCCGTCCCGACGATCCGTCGAACCCGTGTACATCGCTTCCGCAGATGCCGCATGCGCCCACCCGCACCAGTACCTCGTCTCCGCCGATTTCGGGCTGAGGCAAGTCTGCTATCTCAAGATGGCTGTATTCGGAGAGCAATAATGCCTTCATGATTTATCCTTCTCGCATTCAAATTCATTTCACTTACAACCCAGAATTGTCAGTTACACATTGCATCGTTCTACCGCAGCCCGCAGGCTAGTAAGTGGGTCCTGCTCCGGAATAAATTCATGCGCCACATATCCTTTGAATCCAGCGCCGGCAAGCGCTTGCATCACGCCATTCCACTGAATCTCCTGCTTGTCGTTGAGCTCATGCCGCCCGGGGACGCCTCCGGTATGAAAATGCCCAATCCAATCAATGTTATCGCTGATGGTTGTGATCAGGTCGCCTTCCATGATCTGCATGTGATAAATGTCATAGAGCAGCTTCACATTAGGCGAGTCAACTTCTCGCATCACCGCTACACTCCACGCCGTGTGGTCCGCCATATAGTCGGGATGGTCCACCTTGCTGTTCAGTAACTCCAGGCAGATGGTAACACCGTTGTCTTCGGCGATCTTCTTCACCCGGTTCAGCCCTGCCACCGTGTTGCGCGCCCCTTCTTCATCGCTCATGCCGCGCCGGGTTCCCGAAAATGTGATCACGTTGGGCACGCCTGCCCTGGCCGCGAGGGGAATGTTGGTGCGGAAAGACGCTTCGATGGCCGCATGGTTCTCTGTCCGGTTCATCGCATCCTGGATGGTTCCTCCGCCCGCGTAGCCCATGGTGCAGATCAGCCCGTATTTACGCGGCACATCGAATTCTTCCACCTGCAACAGGTCTATACCCCTCAGCCCGACCTGGGCGCCAAATGCGCAGAGATCATCCAGCGGAATCTTCGCATAGCACCATCGGCACGCCGACTGCCGAATCCGGCTGGTCCGCAAGGGAACTGTATCGGCGATGGATATCTCCGGAAGTGCCGCTGCGGTTGCAGTGGCCAGGCCTGCCTTCAGCGCCGCGCGGCGATTCATCCTGGGATTCCCCATTTTTGTTCTCCTCTATGCCTGGATATGCGCATTCCCACTCTACTCCGTCTAACCCGGGTTTGTGCAGGGCAGAGAGGCCGAATGCGGCGTAAGATGGCAAAGCAGAATGTCAGTTTGAAGAGGAAGTTAGAAGGTGAAAGCCACTCCGCCGCGGATGCAGCGCTGCCCCTGCGCGAATACCAGTACCGACCCATCCTTGAGCAGAATCGGCCTGTAGCCCTCCGCCAGGAGGTTACTGACGTCGATCAGTGCCTCGAATCCCGTGGTTCCGTCGCCAGCCAGGTGAATAGGCTGCCGGACGTAGACATTCAGATAGGGTCCGGTGGCGCCTTGCGCGTAAGGCGCCACCGCGGTAATTGTGGAATCAGTTTGCCAGCGATAGCTCGCCTGCCAGCGAGTCTTCGTCCCGTCCAGAGTGCCGGAGATGGACACCGTGTATGTTTCCGCCGGCCGAGACTGCGCCGATTCCGCGGCCTCTTCCAAGGACACAGGATGAGTCATAACCGGCATCACCAGCGCCTCGCCACTTGCGTAGCCCACTTGCACGTCGCTGCCACCGGGCAGACGGTGACGATAATCGGCCACCACTCCGCTCCCCGAAAAATTCGGTCCTGCGGCGTGAATTAGTTCACTCATGCCGTCCACCAGGGCAGAATTCTCCATCGGCGATGCAAAGTAGCCACCCGCGCCGGGCTCATCTCGCGCCTCCAGCACCGGGTTCTCGATTTTATCGGCATAGAGCACGACCGACATCCCTGATCGCTCGGTGTGCCGCTCCCAGGCTATTTCCTGATGAACTCCGCGCTCCATGAGCAGTCTGCCGGCGCGCGCAGAATATTCCGGCGATCCAGCCTCCGTCTCGGTCGCGCCCATCAGCCCCATATTGGGTACGAGCGTAGACATGCGATAGCCAATGCTGGAATCCCCCGCGGTCCAATTCACCTGGGCATAGGGTAGCGCCGCGGTAAGCATCTCGGGCGCCGCACCGCCCAGACGAGCCATGACCTCCGTCCCTCCCACTTCAGCGCCCAGCGCAGGTCCAAAATGCATGACTTCGGAAGACCGCACATCGGCCGTCACTAGCCCTGTACCGTTCCCGGAACTGATTTCGGGATGAACAGTCACTGCCGCTACCGATTGCACGGACCCGGCCATTCCCAGATCCTGGCTGAACCCAAGCATCGATTCCATTCCTGCCGTTGAATCCGGTGCAAAATCCACCCGCGCCAGCAACTCGCGGCTTCCTGCCGGGGTTGCTTCCACTGCAGCCGAATAGCGCTCGCCGTCCTCGCCGAACGTTCCTGCCGCTCCCGTGGCCATGATGCGGGCTTTCAGTTTGGGATGCGATCCGGAGCCGTCCGACACAACCACCAGCGGACCGTTCTCCAGCCAGCGCAACAGAGGCCGGTCTGCTGCCGAGCGCAGGGTCCACACCCAGTCGTCCTTTTGCGCCGCGCTTCCTTTAGCTTTCGAGGGCAGCCATTGAATCGCTTCGTAAAGCGTGTTCAGGGTCAGATTGACAACCGCCGCGGAGCGTACCCGCACGTTCTCGCGAAGCGAGGGCAGAAACGAAGCAGCCATCGCCTTTATCGCGTAATGACCGGGCCGGATCGAATCGAACCGGAAGCGCCCGTCGGAGTTGGTGTAAGCGGTGGATACCACACTGAAATCAGGGCGCATCAACTGCACGATCGCGCCGATCTGCGGTACGCCGCCAGAATCGCGCACCATCCCCGAAACCGATGCCGGCGACGCTCCATAGATTGGAGCTGCGCCCAATGCGATCAGCACGGCAAAACACGCCAGATGAACCCTGCACTTCATCGTATGCAAATCTGGGGCCCCGCGCCTCTGGCTTCAGACCATTCCAGCTAATACCCCGTGACAGCCCCAAATCTATCGTTCGGTCGTCTTCCTATCCGGGATGACTTCTATTCCACGACAAAAGGAGCCGATTGCGCAATCTCCTGTTTGGAAATTTCGTCACTTACTTTGATCGTCACCTTATATTTTCCTGGCTGCAAACCGGAAATCGGTAAGGTTTTATCCACAGTCAACTCGTCGCTATGAGCTCCCAGATCGGCTGATGGCAACTCATGCTGCAACACTACGTCCCCGTTGGCGGCGTCGGTGATCTCGTATGTCACCGTCGCGGAATTACTCTTTGTTGTCTGGTTAATGCCCAGGTTGTAAACCTGCATCCAGAAGTTGAGATTCTGACCGCGCTGGAAGGTTACCGGCGTGGTAAAGCTGTTGGCCACTCGCGGCCGCACGAACATGTCGCCGATCACAAAATCGCCGCCGCCGATGTCTGTGGACGGTACTTTGTGCATCTGGTCGGCCAGAATCAGCGACGAAGTTCCCAGCTTCTCATCGTGGAATTCAGGAACGTTAATTCCGCGGCCGAAATATCCCATGTGGTCGGGATTGTTCAGGTCTTTGACCACGATATCCAGACGGTAAAGTCCCGGCGGCAGCGGAATGGCTTTCCAGTAAACCGACTTTTTCGCCAGCTCATTCTGCAGCAGCTCCGAAGGCTCTTCGACTGAAACCTCGTCCTCGAAGGTCTGCACGGTGCGATCGGTCAGTGTGGTGAACCGGCCCAGGATGTCCAGCACCCCCTTGGACACTCCGTCCTTGGTAACGAAGGTGATGTCCTTGTTATCGAATTGCAACGTCACCGGAACCAGGTCCATATTGTCCGTCACCTTCACAAAGTCAGTGCGGACATCAAATGGTAAAACCGGCCCCGTGATGATCTTATGTTCCGAAACAAAGGCATTCAGATCCTTGAATTGCTCTGGCGGCGGCGCAAACAGTTTGGCTGCTTCTTCGATGCGGTCGAATTCCTTTCCCTGCGCCATATCGCCCGCCGGGCCTCCGCCGCAATAGCCAACCCCGGCGCATTTGAAGCGGTCCTCCTTGCCCTTGTGATTCATCTGTTCCCAGTCGGTCAGGCCGGCGCCCGGCACGTGCAGCAGCGCATCCTTTTCACTCGGGTCGAGAGTAAAGTGATAGTCGCCGCACTGGCAGGTATCGACAAATTCGATGTTCACGTTCTCGCCGATTCCGGGCAGATACCGGTAATGCCAGACCTCGAAGGGAAATGTCGTCGTGGTGCCGCCGCCTTCGTCAAAGGGGCGATCATACAGGCCTCCCGAAGGGTGCGAATCGATCGAGTCCGGCGCGCCCCACTCGATGTAGATACGTCCCCGATCAGTCTTCCATCCTGGCTCGCCCGCCGCAAAATGCTCGTTGGCATAAGCAATTCGCCGGTAGTGCTCCTCACGCGCCGCGTTTTCCGGCGAGTCGGGATCGGGATTCCGCCGCTGCCAAAACTGCTCGATGAAGGCATCGCGCTCTTCATCGTTGCTCAGGCTCAGGAATGCTTTTCGTTCTTGCGGGGTGATAATGTACACCACGTCCTGATTCAGCCACGTCCTGTAGGTCTTGCTCAACTCCTGCCGGAGTTCTTTCTGCTGCTTATATCTCTCTTTGTCCGGAAGCGGCCGATCCAGCGGGTTTTGATTCTGGTCCTGATCTGTAGCTTGCGCGTCCTGTTCCTGATGATTCCGGCGGTGCGCCAACGCCGGCGAGGTCGTCAACAGCCCGCACCCCAGGATCGCGGCGAATAATTTATACCCCGTAAGCCTCGTTGCCATCACTTCTCCTGCAATCCCTCAATTCTACGGGTCCCGGAAGGGCTGGGCAAGATTCCGTATGCGTCGGCCTGCGCTTTTGACGTCCCATTGCAGCCAAAGTCACCGGGAAAGCGCTAGAATCTTTCGTAAGATATTCCGATGACCTGGCGGATCGTTCAGCCTTTGAAATGACAAACTCGACCCGCTGAGCCATGGCTTCAACCTTTGCCTCCGACGGAGCGGAATCCGACGCCACCTGCTTCGGGCATCTGGCCTGGAACTATGGGGAGCACGCTTGCGTACATTGGCATAGGGTTCATTCGGAGTAAGTACCGTACATGAAAAAAATCATCCTGATTGTTCTCGGCGTGGTAGTGGCCGCCGGTCTGGTTACTGCCATGGTTATCAAGCAGCAGTCCGGGTACACCAAGGTGTTCACCAGCAAGATCGTACGTGCGGACCTCTCCACCATCGTCAGCGGCACCGGCGAGATCACGCCTAAAACCTATGTCAACCTGGGCGCCACCGCCATGGGGCGTATTACCCACCTCTATGTGAAGGAAGGCGACAAGGTTTACAAGGGCGAAACCGTCGCCACCATTGAAAACATCCAGCAGCAGGCGCAGGTGAATGCGCAGGACGCCACCATTTCCGCCGCCCAAACCAACATCACCTCCTACATTGCGGCCGAAAAGACGGCTGAAGCCAACCTCGAGCACGCCCGGGCCGACCTCGAACAGAAGCAACTCGACTGGCAGCGCGCCCAGGCGCTTTACAAAGACGGCATCATGGCCAAACAGGACTACGACGCCAAAAAAGCCGCCTATGATCTCGATGTTGCTTCCGTCGCCCAGGCCGTCGCCGGAGTCAACCAGGCCAAAGCCCAGACGTCCTCAGCCCGCGCGCAGCTCCGCACCCAGCAGGCAGATCTGCGCTCCGACCAGGACCTGCTCAACCGCACCATCGCTATCGCGCCATTCAACGGCATCGTGACTGACGAGCCTGTCCGTCAGGGCGAAACCGTCGTCGAGGGCATCCAGAACACCAACGGCTCGACCCTGATGACCCTCGCCGACATGAGCGTGGTCACCGCTGAAGTCAAAGTCGACGAGACCGACATCGTCAATGTCGCGCTCGGTCAGCCCGCCGACGTCACTGTCGACGCCCTGCCCAACAAGGTCTTCAAGGGCCATGTCACTTTGGTCGGCGACCAGGCATTGTTACGCTCCACGGGCATCGCCACCTCGCAATCCACCACCGGCACAGAAGAGGCCAAAGACTTCAAAGTCGTGGTTACCCTGGACAATCCCTCCGATGAGCTCCGTCCTGGCCTGTCCTGCACGGCCAACATCACCACTGCGCACAAAAAAGACATCCTCTCGCTGCCCATCCAGGCCCTGACCATGTACAACCCGGCCAGCGACGCGGCCAAGAGCGACAGTGGCGTGCAGGCCGCTTCCATCACTACTGCTCCATCCCAGCCCGTGCAAGGTGTCTTTGTCGTCGAAAAGGACTCCCACGGCCGTCTCCGCGCCAGGTTCGTCCGCGTCACCACCGGCATCACCGGCGCCACC
>JASHOY010000366.1 GCA_030038435.1 Acidobacteriaceae bacterium
TGACGACCGCTTCAATCTGATGCTGGTTGGGCGCTTCAGCCGCGGCAAATCTACTTTGATCAATGCAATACTGGGCGCCGCCCATCTGCCTACGGGAATACTTCCTCTTACGTCGGTGATCACGACTGTCCGGTATGGCAGCCGCACACAGGTCGTCTTAAACTTCAACGATAGACAACTCCACCAGGAGATACCGCTCGCACGCCTGGCCGAGTATGTCACCCAGCAATCGAATCCTGGCAACGTGAAGAATGTCGCCTACGCTGAGATTGAGTTGCCAGTCGAGTTGCTTCGTCGCGGAGTGTTCTTCGTCGACAGTCCGGGACTCGGATCGGCGATTGCCGAGAACACCCAAACCACGGAGCGGTTCTTTCCGGAGGCCGACGCCTTTGTTCTGATCACCAGCTTCGACAGTCCGTTGTCCGACGAAGAGAATCGTGCGCTGTACAGAATCCGCGAGACGGAAAAGACGCTTTTTGTGATTGTCAACAAGCAGGACACGGTTGGCGAGGACGAGCGCCGGCAGGTTCTGGACTACGTCAAATCGCAGCTGGAGCGATTCTCTTTTAAGAGGGCGCCGCAATTCTTCTCGGTTTCCGCGCGGCAGGCCCTGGAGGCAAAGCAAGCGCGGGATCCGGATCTCATCACCAAGAGTGGCATCCCGCAATTCGAAGAAGAACTGCTCCGGTTCCTGATGGAAGAGCGGGCGGAGGCTTTTCTCTCGAATACCTACGGGCGCATTCAGGACTTTCTTCTTGAGAGACGCGACCGGGAGATGCAGGCCGAAAGACGGCAAATTTATGAGTCGCTCTTGGAGCGTCTTCGTGCGCTTCGAGAAGCCGAGGCGGAAGTTCCGTCTGCAGAGGACCGCCACTACGCGGCGGAGGGTGCTTCCGCTCAAACTTCGCTGGAGTTCGAAAAACGGAGTGGATGCCGGATTTGCGGACAAGTCCTGGATGCTGTCTTTCACTTCCTGAGCAAGCATCAATACGAATTGGTCATTAACCGGGACGCACAACGGGAGCACGCGACGAGAGGCGGTTTCTGTTCGTTGCATACCTGGCAGTACGAGAACATCTCCTCTCCCTATGGAGTATGCGTCTCATATCCGGAACTTGCCCACCGGATGGCTGTGGATTTGCGGAAACTGATTGTCCGAAGCGATGGCCCCGCGTGGACTGCGGAGAGCATAACCCACCTGGGAGGCTCGCAGGATACTTGCCAGATCTGTCACGTGCGCGTTGAGGCGGAGCGCAAAGCGGTTGACGAAGCAGTTGCTATTTTGCGACGGCTGGAGGCTTCCCCTAACGGTAGACTGCCCGGCTTATGCCTCCTTCACCTTGCGATGGTCGTCGGTGAGTTAGGCAAGGGGCGGACTGCCGAGACTCTGTTGAATGCTCACGCCCAGTTCTTCGAGCGCATGGCCGAAGACGCCCAGCGGTACGCCCTCCGTCACGATGCTTTGCGACGGCATTTAACCAGCCAAGAGGAGCGAAGCGCGTCGCAGTTGATACTGCTCATGTTGGCTGGCCACCGCAGCCTGTGTGCCCCATGGAACGTTCAATCCCTGTTCTGATGGGCGAGACGAGCCTTGACAGGGGAGAACCCCATTGCGCGGACGACGATCGGTGGCTTGGCTTCTTTGAACAGTTTGCAAAGCCGGGCCGCCGGCCGGGCGGGATTACAATCCTGGCGGCCTTATTGGTTATTGTGTTACTGTCAGTTGAGATTGTTATGATTCCGCGGCGCACACATCTACGCATCTCTCACAGAGTGCAGCTGCGCATTACGCATATGGATGTCTGCTGCGGGCCACCTCTGGTTCGCCTCCTTGCCTCTCTCTGAACCGCTACAAGTTGAACGAAGACATCCGCGCCTTCGTGTGCGCTCAGCTCGCAACAATCTCGGCTTAAGTGCCGGCCTGATGGACGTGCCTTCTTCGCGAGCGTTTCTCTGGGGCTCTCGATTGAAGCCAAGCTAACTGGCGAGTTCGCGCCGCCGCACGCGTCTAGCTAGCCGAGAGCATGTCGTGGACGATCAACCTTTGTGGCGGGGCCGCGTGTCGTTCGGTCGTACGCGGCGCTATCGACTCATCACATTTGACCGTTGGCGCGTTCGCGCTGAGGAGTGCAGACATGACAGCTTTCAATTTGCAGACCAGTCCATTACGGCCGGAAAAGGCGTCGAGCTTCGTGGTGGAAGCCGGCGATCCATTCATTCACGAGATTCGCCAAGGGCAGATCGTCCGCATCGTCGATCTGGAGGGCAATCAATCAGCGGATACCATGTTTTACAACGCTCACGACTACTCGGACCGTTATAGCTCACAGGACACCATTCGCGAACAGCGTAATCTCTATTTGACCGCGGGAACACGGCTGCTCTCGACCGAAGGGAACCTCCTGCTGACGATTGTCGCCGACACCTGTGGACGGCACGACACCTTGGGCGGCGCCTGCGCGACGGAGAGCAATATGGTCCGCTACGGGATCGAGAAGCGGCACATGCACGCCTGCAGGCAGAGCTTCGTCCAAGGGATTCAGCGATGGAAGCACGGGCTGGAGAAGCGGGACATTGCAAGCAACATCAATTTCTTCATGAACGTTCCGGTGACACCGGATGGCAAGCTAACCTTCGCCGACGGGGTTTCGGGAGCAGGAAAGTATGTCGAGCTTCGGGCTGAGATGGATGTACTCATGTTAATCAGTAATTGCCCGCAGTTGAATAACCCGTGCAATGCGTTCAACCCAACGTCGCTCCAGGTTCTTGTTTGGGAGGAACCGGCCCAGTCAAGCCCAGGCGTCTGATCGCACGGGAGCCGTCGAGAGAGTCCTTGGCGGTCATGGTGGGCAGATATACCATTGCCGTTAAGCTAAAAACTGTGTTACGTTTGAGATGGCGAAGGGATCCGCCATTAACCGCCGCCCGATATGGACCGGCTGATGACCCCTGCGAAGGTGCAGGGGTTTTGTTTTTCCTCCTGCACAGCTTGGCAGTTGAGGAGAAATATGGACAACTACGTCGAGCTTCCCATCGGCGAGAAGGCTCCTGAGGTGCTGACGGCGGTCGTCGAGATCCCCGAAGACAGCGTCAACAAGTACGAATACGACCGCAACCTGAATGTCTTCGTGTTGGATCGGGTCCTGCACTCCCCGGTACATTTCCCGGGCGATTATGGTTTTATTCCTCAGACGCTCGCGCAGGACGGCGAGCCCCTGGACATCCTGATCCTCGGCGACACACCGACCTTTCCCGGATGCATCTACGCCGTCCGGCCCGTTGGACTATTTGAGATGCTGGACCAGGGAGTATGCGACGAGAAGATTCTGGCCTACGCCATGGGAAATCCGAGGTTCAGCGACATTCAAAACTACACGGAAATTCAGCCGCACGTCCTCCGTGAAGTGGCGCATTTCTTCTCCGCGTACAAGGATCTTGAGGGGAAAAAGACGAAGGTTCTTGGGTGGAAGGATCGGGAAGCTGCATACGAGGTGATTCGGTTGAGCCATGAGCGGTTTATCCATAGCGCTGTTGCGCAATGAGGCTGTTGCCGTGCCCGAACAGGCATATAACGGCAGCATTGAACCTCAGCTCTTCTTCGCTGCTGTCGAACGGACGGAAGAGATGGCTCGTCTCCGGGCTCAGGCGGAAAAGCGAAAATCGCTGCTGATTTTCGGACCCGAGGCAGTAGGAAAGACGCGCCTGCTACAGGCGTTTGTGAAGACTCAGCCCCTGGCTCTTTTCGTGCCGCGGGTGGAATCGCCGCGCGAGGTGCTTCTTACGCTGGTTGCGGAACTTCGCCGTCTCCGAAAACCTGGCCTCGATCTTCCGGCTAATTCGGATTCGCTAAGCAGTAAAGGACTCAAGGGGGTTGTACATCGCGCGCTCGATGTGCATCCTTTCTCCCTGGCGCTCGACCATATTGGCGGTCCCTCCCGCGTTGTCACCGGCCTCATCAAAGACCTGAATTACTTCGATCGAACGCCGGTCATTTTTGTCGCGCGCACTCCGCATATGGAGGACATTGGCGCATTGCAGCCGATGTGCGCAAGAGGTTCGGAGCGATTGGAGCTAAAGGAATTCCCTCCCACAATCGCACTGGAATTTGCGCGGTGGGAGGCTCGAAAGACCGGCCTCTGGGCTTCCAACCTCGACGAAGTGCTGCGATTGTTTGCTGACTCCGGCAAGGGCAATCCCGGCGCCATTGTTCAGATGGTGAAGATGGCGCATTTCCCCAGGTACCGGGTGGGCGACCAGATCAAGTCTCACGTCTTGTATCTCGATTACCGCATGGGGCGGAGGGAATAGGAATTCTCGGCGTGACGGATTGGAAGGCCATCGAAAAGCCACGATGAACACGGCCGTCGACAAGATTGACATTCTCAAAGGCGCGATCGTTGCCGGCCCTGAGCTGAAGCCCCGAACGATTGCGGAAGTTGGCGTGCGCGAGTCCATTCTCGAAGACATTGCGCTCAAGACGCTCTATCTTTACGGACCCTTTTCGGTTGCCGATCTTTCAGCACACAGCCGGCTCAGTTATGATGCGGCGGAACAACTGTTCAACCGGTTGCGGGCGAAGTTGCTCTGTGAAGTCACCGGGATGATCGGAACGGTTCCCGAGATCGCTATTTCATCCCAAGGCAGAACGCGCGCGCTGGAACTGCTGTCCCAGAACCAGTATTCCGGCGCCATGCCGGTTTCTTTGGCGAGCTACGTAGCGCAGGTCCGGAAACAGAGCATGCGAAACGTGAAGGTGCAGCCAGCCGATGTGGAACGCGCTTTTGCGCATCTAGTGTTTGACACCGATGTGCTATCGGAACTGGGATCGGCCCTCAATTCCGGGAATGCCGTTTTTCTTTACGGGCCGCCAGGTGTGGGCAAAACTGCTGCGGCGGAAGCCATGGCCCATGTGTTCGCAGAAAACGAGGTTTGGATACCATTCGCTGTTGAAGTCGTAGGTCAAATTATCACTGTTTATGATCCGGCGATTCATGGATATGGAACGGACGCGGATTCAGAGGATGGAGATCGGCGCTGGGTGCGATGCAAGCGTCCTACGGTGACAGTGGGCGGGGAACTAACGGTTGACATGCTGGACCTGCAATTCAACCCGATTACGAATTATTACGATGGTCCTCCTCAGATGAAGGCTAACAATGGCGTGCTGGTGATCGATGACTTTGGGCGCCAGAGAATTCCCCCGGAGGATTTGTTGAATCGGTGGGTTGTCCCCCTCGATCGCGGGATCGAGTTTCTTACTCTCGCGGGGGGAAGAAAAATCGAGATTCCGTTTGAGATGTTGGTGGTTTTCGCGTCGAACAGAGATCCCAGATCGGTACTGGATGCTGCCTTCTTACGCCGGATTCAGACGAAGATCAAGCTTGGCACGATCTCGGAGGATCAATTCTGCGAAATCTTCCGCAGCGTAGCCCGGGACCACCAACTGCAAGTGGAGCAGGATGTTCTGATTGAGTTGATTCGTGTTATCCGCAGCCACTTCAAGGAAGACTTACGGGCCTGTCAACCGCGAGATCTCGTGAACCAGGTTTGTTGGAAGGCTACCTATGAAGGCTTAGAACCTCGGCTCGACCAGGCATCTTTAATGCGCGCGGCAAAGTCCTATTTTCTGCCTCCCGACCAGACGTTATTCAACGACCGAGGAATCTACGCACCACCGCTTCGGGAGTAATCCGATTCAGAGGTCAATGACCAGAGATTCACATTTTCACCCTCTTTATCAACAGAAGCTCGATTTCAGAGTGCTGCTAGACTCACTGTGAATACATTCAGCGGGCGGCGAAGGGGTTCGCCGAAACTGCTGCTCCATCCTCCTGTAGTTGGATGAGCGGATGATGACCCCTGGCGAGGATTTGCCAGGGCGGCTCCTGCTCAGTCGAATTCCTCGAAAACTCAAATCTCGAGCGCCGCTCGAAGAGTGTTCGCACGCGGAAGACCAAATTCTGGCCAATGATTCAACCCGGCCAGTCTCGGTCTTTGCAGGATGGAGAGGCAGTGCTCAGGCTCAAGAAAATCCGCATCATCGGGTTCAAGAGTTTTTGTGACCGCACCGAACTGACTGTGCCGGGGACAGGCGTCGCCGTCGTGGTCGGGCCGAATGGATGTGGCAAATCGAACATCCTCGATGCTGTGAGCTGGGTTCTCGGCGAGCAGAGCGCCAAATCGCTCCGCGGAACCAGCATGCAGGACGTGATCTTTGCAGGAACGCGCGAGCGGAAACCCCTGGGCATGGCTGAAGTCACCCTGACGATGGTCGATCCCGAGGCTTATGAGGGCCCGGTGCTGGTCGAGCCTGCTGCAGACGTGCAACCTGAGGAGGCTCTGGACTGGGACGAGGATGAATTTCGCCTCCAGCGAGCCGCCGAGACCGAAGAAATTGCCGCCTCTCAACAGCCCGGTCAGGCCATTGAGGAAGAGGAATTGAATCAAAGCGAGGAAGACTCCGAGCACAATGGACCGCAGTCAGTCGTCCTGAAGATTCGGCGACGTAAGTTTCAGAGCGCGCCGCAGAAGGGCGAGGTCGTCATCACGCGCCGGCTGTTCCGAACCGGGGAGAGCGAATATCTGCTCAATGGGAAACTGATGCGGCTGCGGGACATTCAGGACATCTTCATGGGGACCGGGCTTGGGCCTGATAGCTACGCCATCATCGCCCAGGAACAGATCGGCCAGCTTCTTAGCTCTAACCCTCATGACCGAAGGGCGGTAATCGAAGAGGCTGCGGGCATCACACGCTACAAGACAAAGAAGCGGCTGGCCGAACTGCGTCTGGAAAGCGCCAAACAGAATCTGGCTCGGGTGGATGACATCTTTGAAGAGATCACCCGGCAAATGAACAGCCTGAAACGGCAGGCAGCAAAGGCCGAAAGATTTGCCGCGGTACGCGATGAGCTGCGCGGGCGCTCGCGCGTTGTCCTGGCAAGCCGCCTATCCTTGATGGATGCCGAACATTCGCGTCTTGAGTTGGCAATCACCCATTTGACCGAAGGTATTGATGCCGCCGCTGCCGAGATCGCACAGATGGAGTCCAGCCAGCATGCTCTGACGGAGCGCGGTTACGAGTTTGATCGGGTGTGCCAGGACGCACAGAATGCAGCCAACTCGGCAACTCTCGAGTTAGAGCGTGCCGCCGCTCGCCAGCGATCCAATTCCGAACGCCTGACTGAACTGGAAGCGCGGCTTATCACGATCGCCGCGGAGCTCGATCAGACGCGAGTTCAGCTGGCCGGCATTACCGAAGAACGCTCCGTACAGAACGGTTTCCTGGAAACGGCGGCAAACGAGGCGCGCTCCTTTCGCCAGATTGTGGAAGGAAAGCAGCAGGAGGCGCGCAGCATTGCGGAAGAGGTCTTCAGCGCGGAGCGGGACCTCGAAGCCGGTCGCCGTCATGTAATGCACCTGCTTTCCCTTTCGGGTAACGCTCGCAATGGCACGGCGCAGGCCCAGGAAAGCCTGACGCTTCTCGACAATGAAGCGGCGAGGCTCGCGGGCGAAATGGATCACACCCACGCCGAGTCGACGAATCTTAAGGATCAACACGAGCTAATGAAGCAGCGCTTTGACTGCGCCACAGAGATCGTGAAGCGGCTTGAGAGCGAGATGGCAGAGCTGCGCACGGAGCAGCAGGCACGGCGCCAGGAAGAGACCGTGCTCAGGGCCCGAGCAAACGAGATCAGCAGTGCACACGCAGCTGCTACAGGAAGGCGTAATTCACTTGAATCGTTGCTTCACAGCCACAGCTATTCGACAGATACCGTGAGGAGGCTGCTCCAGCCTGGCGCTTTAGAGAAAGGCTTGGCCGTCGGTACGCTGGCTGATTTTCTTGAAGTCAGT
>JASHOY010000367.1 GCA_030038435.1 Acidobacteriaceae bacterium
TACCGCTCCGAG
Organism: Acidobacteriaceae bacterium; assembly: GCA_030038435.1. GTDB lineage: Bacteria > Acidobacteriota > Terriglobia > Terriglobales > Acidobacteriaceae > Telmatobacter. The sequence goes on from JASHOY010000367.1 coordinate 13, forward strand.
CCGGGCTATCAGCCGATACCCATCAAGCAGGACATCACGCCGGACGAGCAGGCGTTTGTAGCGGCACACCGGAACGAGCTGCCGGAGCTGGAAACGATCGAAGTGGAGCGGCGGCTTTACCCGCCGGATGGGTTCGCGTCCCATCTTATCGGCTATGTGGGCGAGCTGAGCGAGAACGATCTGAACACGCCGCAGTACGCCTTCTATCAGCCCGGTGATGTGGTGGGCAAGGCGGGCGTGGAGAAAGCATACGACCAGATTCTGCGCGGGGTAGATGGCTCGCGGGACATGATAGTGGATAGTCATGGCCGCGATGTCGGCTTCCTGGGAACGGAGCACGCGATACCTGGCCATGATCTGCGTCTGACCATCGACATCGATATCCAGCGCGCGGCGGAGCTGGCGCTGGGCGATCGTGAAGGAGCGGTGGTGGCCATGGATCCGCGGAACGGCGAGATTCTGGCCATGGTCTCGCATCCCAGCTTCGATCCCAACCAGTTCTCGGTGCGCATCAATCGCGCCGAGTGGGACAAGCTGCTCACGGACCCGGAACATCCGCTGATGAACAAGGCCATCCAGGCGCAACTGGCGCCGGGATCGACCTTCAAGATTCTCATGTCGGTGGCCGGCCTGCAGACCGGCGTAGCGCAGAACCTGCACGTTTTCTGCAACGGCGGCGCGGACTTCTACGGGCACTTTTACCATTGCGACCGCCATCACGGGCCGGAAACCATCGAAACCGCCATTCCCGACTCCTGCGACACGTTTTTTTACACTCTGGCGAACGACCTGGGCATCGACACCATCGCCAAGTATGCGAAGGAGTTCGGCTTCGGGCAGAAGACAGGCATCGATCTGCCGGACGAAGAGCCGGGCCTGATGCCCTCGTCGGAGTGGGTGCTGCACACCTTCCACCACAAGTGGTATGCGGGCGAAACCATCTCGGTGGGAATCGGGCAGGGGGCAGTGGAGGCGACGCCGATCCAACTGGCGCGCTATATCAGCGGAGTGGCCTCCGACGGCCACCTGGTTCGGCCGCACGTGGTTTTTCCCAGCGAGCTGCCCGGGGATTTCCGCCAGCAGATCCTGCAGGAATTCCCCGGCTCGGGCAACAAGTACGTTCCCATCAATCCGCAGACGTGGATGATCATTACCAACGCCATGGCCCAGGTAACCGACCCGGGCCCGTTCCACACGGCAGTTTCGGCGCACCTGAACGGCATCGATCTGGCGGGCAAAACGGGCACGGCGGAAGTGATGAGCGATGCCTACCTGAAAGCATCAGGGCTGAGAGGACAGGCAACGTATCCAGACGTGTGGTTTGTGGGCGTGGTGCCGCGGCGCAATCCTGATCTGGTGGTTGCGGTTCTGTGGATGCACGGCAATTACAGTTATTACGCGGCGCGCATTGCCGCGCGGGTGGTGGAGGCTTACGTCGACAAGCAGCGACGGCTGGACCATAACCTTCCTCCCATGGAGCAGGCCAAACAGCCGCAGCAGCTCGTGGAAGTAGGGGCGGTATGGTCGGCGCCGGGACCGGATGGCACGCATCCGATCCAGGCGGGACATTTTTTGGTTGATCCGGAAGGGTATGGTGCGAAGGAGCTTTCGCAGAATGCCGCGCGCGCGCTCGGGCCCAGTAAGCGGGGGGCCGGACATTCGACGCGCGCCTTCACACCGGGCGCGGCCAGCCCCACGGAGCTGGGCACGATTCTTCCCAAGTCTGCGTGGAAGGCGCCATAGAACCTATGCGCCGGATGCTTAGCTTCAAAGATTTCGACTGGGCGCTGCTGGGGATGGTGCTTCTGCTCTGCGCTACATCGGTGGTCGAGGTCTACTCAACCACGGCGCACACGCGCTTCGCCAGCTTTGCCCCCAAGCAGGTGCTTTTCATCAGCGCCGGCCTGGTGGGCATGTTTATCTTTTCGAAGATCGACTATCACCGCCTTCTCAACTGGGCTCCGTGGGCCTACGGGATCGGCCTCGTCATGCTGGCGGCGGTGCTCTCACCGCTGGGCCATAAAGCACTGGGCGGGCGCCGCTGGATCAAGCTGGGCCCCATGCTGGTGCAGCCCTCGGAATTTGTGAAGTTTGTGCTGATCCTGGCCGTGGCGCGCTATTTCTCCAACTTGGGCGGCCGCAGCCTCACCTGGCGCGACATCTTCAAGGCCTTTGCCATGGTAGGTGTGCCCATGCTGCTGGTGATGAAACAGCCGGATCTGGGCACCACGCTCACTTACGCGCCGATTCTGATCGCGGGTCTGTATCTCGGCGGCATCAACCTGAAGCAGGCGGCGATCCTGATTCTCTGCGGCACGTCGCTGGTGGTGGGCATCTGGACCAGCGGCAAGTTTCTGAAGACTTACCAGAAAGCCCGCCTCACCAGCTTCATCAATCCGCAGGAAGACCCGCGCGGTTCCGGATATCAGGTGCTACAGTCCAAGATCGCGGTGGGATCGGGGGGCATCTGGGGCGAAGGAACAGAGAAAGGAACCCAGACCCAGGGCTATTTTCTGCCCGTGCCCTATACGGACTTTATTTTTGCCGCTTTCAGCGAAGAGCACGGCTTCGTGGGCGCGCTAGTCGTGCTACTGCTATACTTCTTCGTATTGATGCGTTTGATTCAAAACGCACAAACAGCCGCCGACCTGCCCGGTTCCCTGCTTATCATGGGGATCGTGGCTGTGTTGACCTTCCAGATTCTGGTCAATGTGGGCATGGTCATCGGTTTTATGCCGGTCACCGGAATTCCTTTGCCGTTGATGAGTTATGGAGGATCTTCGGTGTTGTTTACGTTCCTGGCGCTAGGCGCCGCGATGAATGTGCGTATGCGCCGGTTCGTTAATTAAGCGCCTTGGGAGCGACGGCCCAGGACGTAAAGATCAGGAATTACCCCGTCTACCCGGCCGTGTCCGGAGCGCGGGAGAAAGAATTTTGAGACATTCGCCGGCACGGGTTTCCAAGGACCGCAGCTTGGCAGGAACGGGTTTATGAGCACGCAGAGGCGGGAGGAAAACCGTCGGCGGCGCACAAAGTGTACGGGAGGCCTTGCGCACCCGGCACAAGACAGGCCAGGCAGCAAAGATGAGCTGCCCGACGCGTCATACCGGCGGGGTGGAGAGCCCCTGCGAGTGGATTACCGCAGCAAAGAATGCAAGGGGCCGGTGCGTCAGAATAGGCGCCGCGGCGCGCCCCATCACGGGGGCGATCTGCGCGAGGCCGATTGCCGGTAATCCCACCCATCAATCCCCATTCCTGTTCATTCCCTGCGTTTCCATTTGGCCCTGCCGCCGATCCCGGCGTGCGTAGTCTGCCGGGCGGAAAGGTACGATGGGAAAAGAGATTTGTATATCCAGCACGCCGCACGAAACGCGGCTTGCGATTCTTGAAGACGATCAGCTCGCGGAGATTTACTACGAGCGTGAAAACGAGTACACACTAGCCGGATCCATTTACAACGGGCGTGTCACGCGGGTTCTGCCCGGCATGCAATCGGCATTTGTCGACCTGGGTCTGGAGCGCGATGCATTTCTTTATGTAACCGACTTTATCGAGCTGGAAGACCAGGCCGAAGCCGAGGAGCTGGAGCAAGCCGCAGCCAGCGGGGCGAATCAGCCGCCGCGTGAAGTGCGCCACGGCAATGGCGGGCGCCGGGACGAAAATGGCCATCGCGGAGCGGCGCCGAAGCCGAGTGAAGAGCGCCGACTTGCGGAACAGGAAGGCTTTGTGGGCAGTACGCCCGAGGCGGCCGAAGGCGCGATCGCGGGCGAAGGGGCGGCGACGCCGGCCGAAGAATCCGGGGCACAACAGGGGCGGCGCTGGCGAGGCCGCCGACATCGCCGCGACCGTGGCCGGAGCACGAGCGCACCGGATCGGACCGCTGCAGAGATAGCGGAAAAGTCGAACCTCGATATCTCATATCAGGATGAGATGGAGGCGACGGATGTGGCGCCGAGCATTCACGCATCGTCTCGACATAGCGAAGATATCGAGTATGTTCACGCCGAGTCTCCGGAGCGGGGCGATCGCGCGCAGCCGACCGCAGAACCGTTTGTACTGCCGGGGGAATCGCTCTCGAAGTATGGGGGGATGCCGGATGCGCCGCACCCGGCCGGCGAGCGCAAGCAGCCCGAGCCGGTAATCACCTCCAGGCCTTCAACTTTGATTGAAGCCCCGCTGGAGTGGGACGGCAGCGGTTTGCTGCCAGGGGAATCGCTGGCGCGTCATCGTGACCGCCGGGAAGAGACGACGGCCAGGATATCTGGTGAAGCAGCCGTCATTGAGCCAGCAGGAGAATCCGATCAGGCCGCTGCTGCGCAGCAGACTGCGGCGGAAGGCGAGGCTCCGGCTGCAGTGCAAGACGGGGAAGCGGAGCCCGATGCGGAAATCGGCGCAGTAGCCGTCCCGGATGCGACTCCAGCGCTCGAAGAAGAGGCCAGGCCTGAGGCTGCAGGAGATATTCTTTTCGCGGAGCGGGAAGACGACGTACCCGGGCACGACGGACCGGAATTCGAAGTGGATGCGGAGACCGAGCTGGGTACTGTATCCGCCGAGCCGACGGAAGGGACGAACGAAACCGCACAGCCGAACGAAGGATATGTCGAGGATGAGAGCAACGCCTCCGCATCCCACCGTGTCGATCCCGTTTCTCCCAGCGGATTCCGAATCTTCGGATTGGGAAGCAAGAAGAAGCAGGAACAGCCAGTGGCGGAAATGTCCGCCGAAGAAGCAGAGCCGGTCGCGGCGGCCGCGGTGGCTACGGCCCCATCGTCGTTTGCTCCGGGATCTGGCCTGGTTGAAGAAGAGGTGATCGAAGGCGAGGAGTTCGAAGCCGTCCCTCACCACCACCGGCACAATTCCGAGGGCGGCGACCTGGATGACTATGAGGAAGAAACTCTGGCGGCGCAGATTCGCTCGGGTGGGCTGGGCGAAATGCTCCAGGAAGCTCATCTTGATCATCGCATCGACGTAACCTTTGGGGAAAAGAATGGCGAGGAGGAGATTGAAGGCGGAGAGGAAGAGGAATCTTCAATCGAAGCGCAGCCTGTTCCGGGCCATCTACCCCGGGAGCGGGGTGGGCGCAGCCGCCGCGGCCGCTCGCTCCCCGGACGTGGCGAACGGCGCGGGCCGTCGCGCCGTTCCGTGCAGGCGACGGAAGTCCCCATCATCAGCGAACTGCTCAAGCCGGGCCAGGAGATCCTGGTGCAGATCGCCAAAGAGCCGATCGCCAAGAAAGGTGCGCGCATCACTAGTCATATTGCGCTGCCCGGCAGGTTTCTGGTCTACATGCCGACGGTCTCGCATGTTGGCGTCAGCCGCAAAATCGCCTCGGATGACGAGCGCCACCGGCTGAAGCGCGTTCTGATCCATGAGCGCGGCGACGCGTCCGGCGGTTTCATTGTGCGAACCGCCGCGGAGGGCGCTTCAGAAGAGGAGCTGCGCGCCGACTTGCGTTTCCTGATTCATTTGTGGGACGAGATCAAACAGCGTTCAGAAGCGTCGAAGTCGCCGGCGCTCATCTATCACGACCTTTCCCTGATCGAACGCATTTTGCGCGACCAGGTGAGCGCGGATTTCTCCAACATCTGGGTGGATTCGGAAGCCGATTACGAGCGCATCGTGCGCTTCCTGAACCGATTTTCGCCGTCCTTGGTGCGCCGCGTGAAGCTTTACACCAAGGAGACTCCGCTCTTCGAGCACTTCGGGATTCAAGATGAGATTTCCAAGGCGCTGCGCTCCAAGGTATGGCTCAAGTCGGGCGGTTCGATTGTCATCAATCAGACCGAGGCGCTGGTGGCCATCGACATCAACACGGGCAAGTACGTGGGCAAATCGGCGCGGCTCGAGGACACGATTCTGAAGACCAACCTGGACGCCGTGCCGGAGATTGTCCGCCAGATTCGGCTGCGCGACCTGGGCGGCATCATCGTGATCGACTTCATCGACATGGATGAGCGCAAGAACCGATTCAAGGTCATGGCGGCTCTGGAAGAAGCGCTCAAAAGCGATCGGGCTCCCACGAAGGTGCTTCAATTTAACGACTTTGGGCTGGTGGCTATCACCCGCAAGCGCGTCAAGCAGTCATTGGAGCGTACGTTGAGCATTCCCTGCCCCACCTGCCAGGCCACAGGCATGGTGAAGAGTCCGGCAACAGTCTGCAACGAGATCTGGGTGGAGATGCGCAAGATGCGGAGGCATTTCGAGAGCGGAGACGTGATGCTTCGCGTTCATCCGGAAACCGTGAAGGTGCTGAAATCGGGCGGCGGGCGCTGGTTGAGCGAACTTGAAGAGCTGGTGGGCAAGAACATCCTGGTGAAGAGCGACCCGGCGCTGCACCCGGAGCAGTTCGACATCCAGGGTTGAGCCGTCGATGCGCAATCGAGCCTGGCCCAGGTATCCTCCATAAGGGAGATCCCGGAAAAATAGCTTCTCTCCAAGATCAGCTCCGGGCAACCACTGCGTTTTTAGCAACATCAAAGGTTCGCGGGGGCAACCTAAAGCCGGGATTTGTGTCTAAGCATGTTGGATGTCCGATTCCTGGAAAAATCAAATTCCTGACTTAAGAGGTCACACGACATGTCATCTCTCCGCCTGATGCCCCTGGC
>JASHOY010000368.1 GCA_030038435.1 Acidobacteriaceae bacterium
ACCCTGATAGCTCTTCTGCCATAACTCGAGCAGGCGATATTGTGCGGTTTGTAACTCCTTATCGCTTTCGGCGAGCGCGGCCAGAGCCATAGGTAACTCGTGGGCATTGGTGCCAATGGCTTCAAGGTCATGCTTGTAGGCAAGGTATGTGTTAGAACTGCCTGTAAAGGCATCGCCTAAAGTATCTTGCATGGCGACCACCGCAAATTCATGCCAGAGAAAGCTGTGCCGCCGGCGGGTACCGAAGTCGCTGACATTGAGTCCCGGCACGCCGCGCAGCCGCTCCATCTTTTCCCAGAGCCTGGTTTTGGCGCGCGCATAGAGAATATCGAGTTCAAATTCGCTGAGCGCTTTGAGGCTGACACGGGTTTTGAGCTCGTCAATGATGGAAAGCGCATAGATTTCCCAGAGCGTGGTTTCCGTCCAGAGGCCGCTGAAGCGCAAGGAGATCTGGCCGTTTTGGACGGTCAAGTCGAAATCGGAGAGGCGAAAATCATGTTCGAGCCAATTGAGGAAGGCGGGCTCAAAGATGCCGCGCTTGCCATAGAACGTGTTTCCGGCCAGCCAGATGAGCTCGGACTTGTGAAAGCGGAGCTTCCGGGTTTCCTCAAGCTGCTCGCGCAGCCGATGGACGCCGACGATATCGGCAAGACGCACGGCTGGGGTGCGGTTGAGCAGGGTGAAAGTAACGTGGAGCTGGGGGAAGTTTTTCCAGATGAACTGGAGCATCAGGAGCTTATAGAAATCGGTGTCGAGCAGGGAACGTGTTATGGGGTCGAGCTCCCAGTTGTGGTCGTGTGCGCGCCTGGCGAGGTTGATGATCACGATGCATCAACTCTAACGGATCATGGCAGGAGACCGAAAGGATGGGAAGAGCGAGCGCGAGGCTGCCGCTTCGAGGGGAAATGCCGAAGCGGCAGATTGCGCAAGGATGGGGCGCAAACAATCTGTGTGTGCACTTCAGTAAGTAAGTTCAAGAACGTTGATGGAGTAAGGCGCGAAGGTTTCTTCGAACTTTGGCCCCGAGATGGAGACGGTGCGTTTGACGGGCACGACGGCGCGCGGATCGTCGATGCTGTTGGTCGCGTTAGGAGTTTTTCCGCTGAGGGTCACAAGCGTGGCCGTGTGTGTGACGTTGCCGGCGCCACGGAGCGAAATGCGGATGGGCTTGGATTCTGAAGTTGCATTGACGATCTTGATGTAGAGCTTGTGGTCGGTCGCGTTGCGAGTAACGGAAGTGAATACGCGCGGGCCGGCACCAGCCAGGTTCGCATCAACCACTTCTGTGCCGAGATAGTCGGAAAACATGACCTGCATCCAATAGCTGACCGAGCCATAACTGGAAAGCGCGTTGTACCCGATCAGATCGGGGACCCATTGCGCGGCCGTAGGATTGACGTTGATGAACAAGGGTGCATAGCTGGACATGATCACCAGGTCGCTGTTGCGTTCCAGGCCGGTGAGAAACGCCGCGTCGGCCAATGCGGCCTGAAGATTCGGGGTTGGGGTGCCTTCGCGCGTGGCCCACTCGCCCACGAAAATCTTCGGACCGGTGCGCGGATGGTCGTCGTAGTGATGGGCCATCGTATAGGCCTCTTCGGCGGACATGTAGTAATGCTCGTCGAGCACATCGGGAGTAACGCTGGTTACCGGGGCGGTGGCGATGATCTGCAGATCAGGATAAGCCTGCTTGATGGCGTGATAAAACTGCGCGAATCGGCCATCGTACGAGCCGGAGCGGTCAAACTCGTCTTCGTTGCCGACTTCGATGTATTTGAGCGGGAAGGGGGCGGGATGGCCGTCTTTGGCTCGTTCGGCGCCCCATTGGGTATCTGTGGAGCCGGTGACATACTGGATTTCGTCGAGCGCGTCCTGCACGTAGGGCTGAAGATCGGGGCCGGGATTGACGTGCTGGTGATTGAGCGAGTAGCCGGCATAGACGGCAAGCACGGGCTGCATGTGCAGGTCCTGACACCACTGCATGAATTCGAGCAGGCCCATGCCGTCAGAAGAGCGATAACGCCAGGGGCTTTCGTGCGTGGGGCGGTCGACCCACGGGCCGATGGTTTCTTTCCAGTTGAAGCGCTGGGCGATGCTGTTGCCTTCAAGGTAATTTCCGCCGGGCAGGCGAAGGAATTTGGGATGCATTGCAGCCAGCAATTTCATGATGTCGATGCGGGTGACGCCGTCGTTTTGGTAGGTCGGCGGGAACAGCGAAATCAGGTCGAACCAAACTGTTGCCGGGCCGGAGATGGTGAGGATGAGGTGATTATTTTCGGTGGCGGGAGTGTCGCCGGTCTTGAGGGTGTATTTGTATTCTTTCCACTCGCCGGTGAGACCGCTGACGATGGTTTTGGCGGCGACAGCGCCGGTGGCGTCGTTTTCGAGGCTTATGGTGACGGGAAGGCCGTCGCTATCGGTCTTTGCCCAGAAAGAACCGGTATAGGTGGTATTCGGCCGGACTGCGATGCCCCAATAGCCGCCGTTTTCTACGCCGGCAGGAGAGGACTGGGATGCTGCGGTCACGGCGATCTTCAAGCTGCGCGGCTGTGCGGTGCTCGGACCCGTGGATTCATCGACAGAGATGTCCACGGCGGAATCGCCGCGCGCCACCATGTCCCAGTTTGTGAGGGCACCGAAGCCGAAGCCAATGGAGCGGTCGCTGACCAGCTCGGCGTAGACGCCGCCATCATAGGAGTGGTTGATCTCCTCAGTCATCAGGCCATAAAGCGTGGGGCTGACATGGACGGTAGGGTGGTTCACTTGGATGGAGAGCGACGGTTCCTGGGCAGCAACACTCAAAGGCAACAAGAGAGATGCAAAAAACGCAAAGTATGAAGATCGCTTGTTCATGACCCCGCCATGGTAAAGCAGCGGTGCTGGGGATGACAAGGTAAACGGTTTCCGAACCGTTCCATCAGGGATGGCAGGAGGATTGGTGCAGGGAAAATCAAGCAGAAGATGAGATTCGGAAAACGCATCCCCGGCGATGCCGCGACCGGTCAGGCCCTTGTCCAGCGATAGATCGAGCAATCTTCCCACGGCGTTGCGGCGTACTCGGCCGCGGGTTGGCTGGTGAGGATGCGGTGATCGGCGACAACGTCGGCATGGGAGCGGCGCACTTGCCCCTGGAACAGGCGGGTGAATCCGGGATGCTGTTCAAGGACGTGCTCCTGTTCGTTGTTGACGTAGAGCAGGTCGAGCTGACCGGGACGGCCGGCAAAGTTGCGCGCCCAAAGAGCGAGGATGCGGCGCAGCACGGGCGCGCCGAAGGGGTTGAAAAGGAAGGCGAGGCAAGGGCCGGGAGGCGGAACGAAAGCGGCCGCATCGGCGCAGATGAGGCGCATAGGGGCCTGGGGGCGGCCGGTGGAGCGCCAAAGCTTCAGATTGCGGCGAGCGATGCGCGCCAGTGTGGGGTGCAACTCCACGCCGATGACGGAGCGGAAGGGATATTCGGAGGCGAGCAGGAGGGCACGGCCCATGCCGGCGCCGAGGTCAACGAAAGTGAATTCGTCGATGTGCGCAACGGGGCGGCAGCGGCGCCATCGGACCAGGATCGACTTGAAAACTGACGGCGCAATGCCATAATAGGCGGTAATATGGCGGTCGTTGGAGTGGCCGCATTTCAGATGGCGCCCCGCAATGAGGCCGCTGGTGCGAACCCCGAATTCAAGATCGAAGGGGTGGCGGATGAAGCCGTCTTTGACGGCCAGGCCGGTCAATAGACGCGGTTTCGCGGGCCGGGGAGTGGAAGGGGTTTGCGCAACCGGGGTCACGATTGAACGGTAGCACAGGCGGGCCGGCGCTACTCATGTGGCGTGCAGCAGGCTGTAGAGCAGCACGCCGAGGACAATCAGACTGACGACGACATACATAGAATCGCGCTCGAGTTGAAAGCCCACGACGGCCATGACCACGCGGGCGACAGGGGTGGCGATGAGCAGCACCAATCCAAGCTGGATCAGCCCTTCGCTATCCATATCTGCGGCGAGCTTTACGATTCCCGGGAGCGTGCGCAGATTCTCTGTACCAGCGGAAAAAGTCTTGTAGTGGACGTGGCGGGAGCGGTGCTGGACGAGATAAAGGACGCCGCCTGCAAAGACGACCACCGCAGCCAGCAGCACGCCCGTTCGCAAGAGATAGCCGATGATGGTTTCGAGGCGTTGATCGTCCATTCGCTAAATCCTTCCCATGGCTCCGTTGACAATCATCTCGATGGCCAGCACCAGGATTACCAATGCAAAAACGATGCGCAGCGTTTTGACGCGTGCGCGCACCAGCACCTTGGTGCCGAGAATGGCCCCTACCAGCACGCCCAGCATTACGGGCATTGCCACGGCGGGGTGGATGTATCCGCGGCTGAGGTAAACGCCGGCGCTGGCGGCGGCGGTCACGCCGATCATGAAATTGCTGGTGGTGGTTGATACCTTGAAAGGGATGCGCATGGCCTGATCCATGGCGATGACTTTAACGGCGCCCGAGCCGATGCCGAGCAGGCCCGACAGGGCCCCGGCGCCAAACATCATGCCGAAGCCGGCGGGAACGTTGCGCACGCCATACTTCTGGCGGCGGCCTTCCAGGGGATAGTCGCCGCCCAGACGAAAAAACTTGCCCAGGCGGTCGGATTCGATGGGAGGGCCGGATTCCGGCGAGCTTTTGAAGACGGATTGGTAAGCGGCCTGCAGCAGGACCAGGCCAAAGATGATGGCGATGATGTGGGTGCTGGTGAATCCGGCCAGGTAGGCTCCAAACACCGCGCCAATGGTGGTGGCGATTTCCAGCAGCATTCCAATCCGGATATTAGAAAAGCCTTCGCGGACATAAGCGGCCGCGGCGCCCGAAGAGGTGGCAATTACAGAGACCAGGGAAGCGCCAATGGCGTACTTGATATCGACGCCCAAGGCGAGAGTGAGGGCGGGGACGACAACCACGCCTCCGCCGAGACCGGTGAGAGCGCCAAGAAAGCCCGCCAGCGCGGAAACGATCCAGACCACCAGCGTGAATTCCAAAGCGGTCATCGAGATGAAAATTCCCTCCGCGAACTTTCAAGTATAGCTTTCGGGGTGCAGCGGCGGTTGTGAATTACGCGCAGAGCAGACCCCGGGGAGGGATTCCGGATTGCAATCAAACCGGAAGCTGGATGCGGCGGCATTACTCGCGGCTGGTGACAGCCAACGCTTCTTCGCGATACCCTAAGGAATGCGCCTTTCACGCGCACAGAAGGAGTCCACTAGCCCCCATGCCCATCCAGACCACCAAGAACATCTGGCACAACGGAAACCTGATTCCCTGGGAAAAAGCGACGATCCACGTTCTGAGCCACGTGGTGCACTACGGCTCGAGCGTATTTGAGGGGATTCGCTGCTATGGACAACCGCAGGGATCGGCGGTATTCCGGCTTCCTGAGCATATGCAACGGATGCTCGACTCGGCGAAGATCTACCGGATGGAGATTCCGTTTAGCCTGGAAGAACTCTGCGCCGGTGTGGTGGAGGTGATCGAGGCCAACGGGGTGACGCCGTGCTACATCCGCCCGATAGCGTTGCGCGGGTACGGCGAGATTGGCGTGAGTCCGAAGGGCTCGCCGGTTGAGGTTTACATTGCGAATTTTCCGTGGGGCAAATACATTGCCGGGCACGGCGGCGCGGATGTGTGCATATCGAGCTGGCACCGGCTGGCGCCCAACACCATGCCGGCCCTGGCCAAGGCAGGCGCCAATTACATGAACTCGCAGCTCATCCGCATGGAAGCCGAGGCCAACGGCTATAGCGAGGGAATTGCGCTGGATGTGAACGGGCTGGTGAGCGAAGGGTCGGGCGAGAACATATTCATCGTCCGCAACGGCGTACTGTATACGCCGCCGCTGGCCAACTCGGCGCTTTCTGGCATCACGCGGGACAGCGTGCTGACCCTGGCGCGGCATCTGGGGATGACGGTGGTGGAGCAGGCTTTGCCGCGGGAGATTCTTTATATCGCTGACGAAGTGTTCTTTACCGGAACGGCGGCGGAAGTTTCGCCGATTCGCTCCATTGACCGCGTCGTGATTGGCGACGGCAACCCGGGCGAGATCACGCGGAAGATTGCCGATGAGTTTTTCGGGATAGCCAACGGGTTGAAGCCGGATAAATTTGGCTGGCTGACACCGGTCAAGGTGAGCGCCAGCGAACCGGTTACCGCGTAAGGCAGAGGCAGTGGGGATGAGGCAGGCGGCCGCAGGGCCGCCTGTTTTGTTCAGCGGAGCGGATATTCCTCTTCTGCCCACCCGCTGACTGAACCGCAAAGGCCATGTGGCGAGGGGTATGTCCAAGGGCTTGAGAAGTGCTCCGGGTTGCGCTTGCAGGCTTGTATGATGAAGTTGTGCGACCCGACATGCGAGTCCAGGTGGCTGGGATTGAATTGGCCAACCCAGTCATCGCTGCCAGCGGCACCTTCGGCTACGGCGTGGAGTTTGAAGAAATCGTTTCGCTGCAGCGGATCGGTGCCTTTGTCACCAAGGGAATATCGCTGCAACCGATGAAGGGGCACCCCTCGCCGCGCATTGTGCAGACCGCTGCCGGCATGCTCAATGCCATTGGGCTGCAAAATATCGGCGTCGAGGAGTTCATTGCGCGCAAGTTGCCGGCACTAAAGCGGTACCCCCGTGCCAGAGTGATCGTGAATGTCTTTGGCTCGACCGCTGCCGAATATGTCGCGGTGATAAAGCGGCTCAATGAGGCCGAGGGCATTGCCGCTTACGAGCTGAACGTTTCCTGCCCCAATGTTCATGCCGGAGGGATGGCCTTCGGTTCCGACGGCGGCTCGCTCGAATTCCTGGTGCGCGAGGCTAAATCAGTGGCTACACGGCCGCTGATTGTGAAGCTTTCACCCAACGTGACTTCGATTGTGCAGATGGCGAAGATTGCGGCGGCGGCCGGGGCCGACGCGCTAAGCCTGACCAATACATTTCTTGCCATGTCCATTGACGTGGAGGCGCGCCGGCCACGGCTGAGCAACATAACCGGCGGGCTGTCGGGTCCGGCGATCAAGCCGATTGCGCTGCGCATGGTGTACGAAGTGGCGCGGTCGGTGCAGGTGCCGATCCTCGGCATGGGCGGTATTGTCACGGCGGAGGACGCGGTGGAGTTTCTGCTGGCGGGAGCGACAGCGGTGCAGGTGGGGACGGCGAGCTATGCCGATCCTCGCGCTACCGAGCGGCTGGCGCATGGGCTGGAGTCGTGGTGCCGCAGCCATGGCGTGGAGAAGGTAAGGAGCCTGACCGGTGCGCTGGAGATCCCGGGCGATGCCGGAGGCCACTGAACAGCGGTCAACTGCCGGAGATAAGAATCAAAATGGCTCGTCGTTGGTGGAAGGCGGGAGATTCATCCTTTTGCTCGCCTGATCACGGGCGTTCTTCGGTGAGAAAAGGCGCGGGCTTGAGCGAGCCATCGCGCTGCTTAATGAGCATTTCGACCTTGCCCTCGGCGGCGTCGAGCTCCTGTTTGCAGGCGGTGGAGAGGCCGACGCCTTCTTCAAAGAGCTTCAGCGATTCCTCGAGGCTGAGATCGCCTTTCTCGAGTTGATCGACGATGGATTCGAGCTTCTTGATCGATTCTTCGAAGGACGGCATCGCAATTTACTCCACGGCGGGTTGAGTCCGCGGCAGGACCCCGGCGAGCACTTCCGCGGCGGCGGCATAGCGGCCTGCGGGAGCGCTGACCTGCACGCCTTCCACCATCGGCCTGACGGCTTCGAGCATTTCCTGGGCGATGCGAATGCCTTCGCGGCGCGCGGCATCCGGTGTGTCGGCCTGGGCCATGCGCAGCATGATCTCTTCGGGCATGGCGACGCGCAGGTCGTTTTTCATGAACTCGGCGTTGCGCAGGCTGGTGAGCGGCCAAATGCCGGCAATCACGGGAATTCTCATATCCTTGATCCGTTCCAAAAAAACTTCCAGAAGGCGCAGGTCGAAGACCGGCTGGGTGACCACGTACTCAGCGCCGGCCTCGACTTTGTAAGCGAAGCGCCGCAACTCATTTTCCAGGTCGGGCACGCCGGGATTGGCGGCGATGGCGATGGTGAAATTGGTGCTGGCGCCAATGGAATTTGATCCGATGTCGAGGCCGTGATTGAGGCGATTCACCATGTTGACCAGACCGATGGAATCGACGTCAAACACAGCAGTCGCGTCAGGATAATTGCCCAGCTTCGGCGGATCGCCGGTGAGGCAAAGAATGTTGTGCAGGCCCATGGAGGAAGCGCCGAGCAGATCCGATTGGATGGAAAGGATGTTGCGATCGCGGCAGGTGTAATGCAGAACGGTTTCAATTCCGGTGTGCTGCTGGATCTGGATGCAGAGGCTCTGCGCGCTGAGGCGGGCCGAGGCGCGGGGCGAGTCCGGCACGTTGATGGCGTGAACGCCCAGCGACGCCAGCATACGCGCGCCTTCAATTTCCATGGAGCAGTCGATTCCCTTGGGGGGCACGATTTCGACCATGCTGACGAATTTTTGCGCGGCGATCAGTGCGCCCACGCGCGAGCGCTCGGTGAGCGGAGCGGGCGGCGTCTCGGTGTTCAGCGCCGGATGAGTGCCGGCGCTCTCGATGTGCATCTGCGCGTCTATAGCGCGGATGGCGGAGCGCATGGCGCGGATGTGATTGGGGGTGGTGCCGCAGCAGCCTCCGACAAACTGCACGCCGGCATTGATGGCCTTGCGGGCAAAGCTGGCCATGTACTCGGGCGAGCAGAGATAGATGTTACGGCCTTCGACGGCGCGCGGCATGCCGGCGTTGGGCATGGCCGCCAGGGGCAGGGTGGTTGCTCCGCGCATGGCCTCCATGGCGGTGAGCACGGCGGTTGGGCCGGTGGAACAGTTGACGCCGATGGCGTCCGCGCCCCATTCGCTGAGCAGCGCCGCGGCTTGTTCGGGCGAGGAGCCGTCGAGGCAATTGCTGTCATCATCGACGGTGACCATGACCAGGACGGGCAGATGGGGGGCCACCTGACGCGCGGCGGTGAGAGCTTCGCGGGCTTCGTTGAGCGCGGGCATGGTTTCAGCAATCAGCAAATTGGCGCCGGCCTGGGCCAGGGCGTTGATCTGCTCGGCAAAGGCGGCGCGGGCTTCCTCGAGGCCGGTTTTGCCCAGCGGTTCGAGGCGCACCCCCAGCGGACCGAGCGCGCCGGCCACCCAGGCCTCGCCGGCCTGTTTTTCGCGCAGGTGAATCACGGCCTGGCGGGCGATGCGCACACCGGCCGCATTAATTTCAGCAACTTTGTCGACCAGGCCGTGGCGGGCCAGGCGGAAGCGGTTGGCGCCGAAGGTGTTGGTCTCAAGAATTTCTGCGCCCGCCTGAAGGTACTCTTCGTGTACGGAGAGAATCAGGCCGGGATCGGAAAGGTTCAGCTCGTCATAGCAGCGGTTGATGAAAACTCCGCGGCTATAGAGGACGGTGCCCATGGCGCCGTCGGCGAGCACCGGCCGTTCGTCGAAGATTTCGGCGAATGGATTCATTCTTTTGCCATGCTAAGGCACACTAGCCGGATACGCCAATCGAGGGGTCCGCTTTGTTATACTTCGGGAGTCATAAGCTGGAAAGAAACCGGCTCCGCCACGGGGAATTTTGCGGTTTTCCGGGCTGAACAGCAGCCGTTTTCAAATCGCACGCGTCGTGGCAGCCGCGGAGCTGAGACTGCGGCCTCGGTAGCATCTGGCATCAGAGGGAAGGGATTTTGAAGAAGAGAAGTCTTTGCATGAGCGCCGTCGCCGCATTGGCCGCGGCGGCGGCGGTAGCAGGGTGTGGGTCGACTTACTATTATGCCGGACGTAATCTGCCGCCGAGTGGTTTGCTCAATCGCGTACTGATCGCCGTGCAGAATCCCGGCGTCCTGAGCAAGGGCACGCTAGAGATCGTGGACGCCTACTACGACATTCGCTACGGGTATACCGGGCAGCCGGCGTCGTTCACGCTTGCGGGATACGGCGGGGCGTTGCCGATTTCGATTCAGAATATGCCGGAAGAACAATTGGGCGCGGTTTACGGAGCCGGCGACGGAAGTTTCACGATGGCCAATTACGGCACGGAGAAAACTACGGGCACCATATCCGGACTGAACGGGCCTTCATCCAGCATTTTTATCACCCGCAACGGTGAATGGGTGTTCGCAGCCAGCCAGCAGGACCATGTGCTGACCATTGCGAACCACAACTCCGGTGCGTCGATAGCCTTGAATCTCCCCGGGATTTACCGCGTCAGCGTGAATCCGGGCGGGTCAGTGGCGCTGGCCTTCGTGCAGAACTCCAATTATGTGTATTACCCGCGGGAATTGACGACTTCGCAGTCGCAGGCTTATTCGGGCGGTCCCACGACCTGGCCCAAGGCAGCGGTCGATTGCGAACCGCAGAATGCTCCTTCGTGGTGCCTTTTCCAGGCGCAGAGCCCCGACCAGGTGGATGCAACCGGGAACTATTATGGAGCGCCCCTGACCTTCGACCGGCCGGTGAAGGCGGTGTTTTCCACGGACGGAGGAACCGCGTACATCCTGGATTGCGGCCCCGAATGCGGAGGAACGGCCTCGTCTGTGAGCCTGCTACCGACGGCACCGATGATCTTTACCCTGGGCGAGGCTTCCGGGCAGTTGCCGACGGGCAGTGCGTTGGCATCCGCCTGTCCCGCAACCGGGGCGGCAAGTTCCTGCACGATTCCCGTTCCTGGCGGCGCATCCAATGCGCTCGTCGATTCGAGCACCATGTATGTGGTGGGCCAGGAAATGATGCCGGATGGGTTCTGGGGAGGTCACTTGACAGTCCTGAACCTGACCAGCGATTCGGCTGCGGCCCCGGTTTCAATCAGCGATGGAACGCCGGGGACGGAAAGCCGGATGGTCGAGGGCGATGACAATACGCTTTGGATAGGCATGATCCAGTGCACGGAAGGCGAGCGATATAACAACAATCTGCCCTACGGATGCCTGACCATGTATAACACCTCGACGCAGCAAGTGGTGTTGCTGGAGCCGTACGTGGGCGATGCTACCGGCGTCACCGCCGTGACCGGGCTGCACAAGATTTACGCTGCTGAGGGCGGACAGGTGTACATCTACTCGACCACGGACGGGTCGGTGCTCGACAACCAGTTCGTGACCGTGACCGGTACGGCGTGGGACGTGGCGTACATGGATGCGCACTCCGACGCCGACAATTCAGTCTACTGAGTCGGTGCTGCGATGAATGCACCACGTGATCCCGATGCTGTGACGGCTGATGTTCTGGCCATTGCAGCGCACCGGGATGATGTAGAGCAAACCTGTGGAGGAACGCTGCTGCGCATGGCGGGGCGGGGCCTGCGCACCGCCATTCTGGACCTGACAGAGGGCGAAGCCGGGACGCGCGGAACCGTCGAGGAGCGTGCGCGCGAGGCAACCGAGGCAGCGCGAATTCTTGGCGTGAGCTGGCGCGAGGCGCTGGATTTGCCCGATGGAGCCATTGAGAACACACTCGAAAACCGAATCAAGATTGTGCGCGTGGTGCGAGAGCTGCGGCCGCGCGTAGTGATTCTGCCCTACTGGCAGGCGCGACATCCCGATCATGCCATGGTGGCTTCTCTTGGATACGAAGCCTGCTTTCTTTCCGGCCTGGCGAAGGTGGAAACAGGGATGGCGCCGCATCGGCCTTTCAAGATCGTGTACGCCAGCCTGTATGCCGACGTGCGTCCCAGCTTCGTTATAGACATCACGCCTTTTATTGAACAGCGCCATGCCGCGCTGATGGCTTACCGGTCGCAATATGCCAACCAGGCCGCTGGTGCGGGGCTTTTCGTCTCCGAAGAAGAGATTCGCGAGCGAACCTTTGCTGAGGCGCGGCACTACGGGTTGCTGGCCGGGGTGAAGTATGGCGAGCCTTTTGTGCAAAAGGAAGTCGGGCTGGTGGACGACCTGACGCTGGTTCCAGTGCAGTCGCTGTGAACTGGTCTCTGACAAGAGGATTTTGACCTTCGCTGCTGCCCGTCCCTGGTCTCAAAATCGGGACCCGGGGGCAGCCAATGTTGGTAAGAGATAAGGCTGTCGGATCCCTGGTAATAGCGGGATCGCGGCCGCAAACGTACCAGGGTCGATCAGCTTGCATGGGCGATGATACTATTCGCGCATGAAAAATCTCACTCGCCGGGAGTTCTCGAAAGCGCTGGCGTGTACCGGACTGTTCGGCGCCGCGCGTCCGGCACTTGCACAACTGATCACCGGGAAGAGTATGGTTCAGCCCGGCTCGGACCGCATACATTCGAAACTCGAATTGACTTCGTCGAGCGCCAAGCTGGTTGACGTCTTCCACTGGGCGCGCGAGCAGGCTTTGGCCTACGCGTTCGATGAAGGCGACCCGGTGGGTCCCTGGTACGAAGCCGTGGAACCGGGCAGGGAAGCATTTTGTATCCGCGACACCTGCCACCAGTCGGTGGGCGCGCAGGCGCTGGGGCTGGGGCGGTTCACGTTGAACATGCTCCGGCATTTCGCGGAGAACGTGAGCGATTCCAAAGACTGGTGCAGCTACTGGGAGATCGATCGTTTCAACCAGCCGGCGCCCGTGGATTACGAAAATGACGCGGCGTTCTGGTATAACCTGCCGGCGAATTTCGACCTGGTTGACTGCTGTTTTCGCATGTACGTGTGGTCCGGTGATCAGGCGTATATCGACGACCCAGCCTTTCTGAATCTCTACCAGCGCACTGTATACGATTACGTCCAGCGCTGGGATCTGGATATCGACCACATCATGAGCCGCCCGCGGCTGCTGAATGTGCGCGGCATCTTCGATCCCCGAGCGAAATTTTCCCCCAATCGCGGGATTCCCGGGTACGACGAGCAGGATCATACATATGTGCTGGGCTTTGACGTGGTGCAGACGGAGCGGGCCGCGTTTCTGGCTTACGCGCACCTGCAGCAGGCGCGGATGAATGCGCGCGAGGCCGACCTGTTTGTGAAAAAAGCGGATGCGTTCACCAACATGATCGAGAACACATGGTGGAACAAGCGAGATCGTTGCTTCTATCAGAGGCTTAATGCAAACCACCAACTCGAAGGTTGCGGCGGGCAGCTCATGGGAGAGACGCCGCGGATCGAATGGCGGACGGATGTGGTCTCCGGCGCCAGCGATTTTGTGACCTCGCCAAATCCCGATGCCGAGATGGCGCGGCTGCTCGATTTGAGTCATGCGCGGCTGGAGTATCCTGAGGTTTCGTTCACGCGCGTGGGCGACATTGTGACCCACGCCATGGGGATCAGGCTGGAGTACGAATCGCCGTTGCTCTCGGCTGTGTCCGGCGATTGGGTTGAAGTGACATTGCGAACCATGTCGGGGCTGGGCACGGCCGTCGAGTGGGCGGAGATCCAGGGCCTGCCGGTGCGCGCCAACACTGTGGGCGTACGCCACGACGGCGCCGGCAAAACAACGTTTACAAATCAATATGGACCGGCGCTGATCTGGCGGCCCATGTTCGCGGGCCGGCACGAAACGCTGCTGGTGAATGGAACATCCGAGCCGGCGCTGCACGAGACCGACGCGGCGGGAAAGCCAGTTTCATCGCTTCGCATTGCCGCAGGCGCCGGGGGAAAGGTGACGGTCGAGGTTCCAGGGTAAGAATTGCGAGGGAAAGGTATGGCGGAAAAGACCGCATTGCAAGGGCGCAAGGCGCCTCTGTCAGTGCTCATTGTGGCATTTCTATACCTTGCCGTGGGCGTGGTGGGATTCGCCTATCGCTTCCGCACGCTGCTGGCATGGCAGCAGGGAAGCGTGTGGGCCGAAGGGACGGAATTGGTGGCCATCGTCATTGGCGTTTTCCTGCTGCGCGGGCAGAATTGGGCGCG
>JASHOY010000041.1 GCA_030038435.1 Acidobacteriaceae bacterium
GCTGAAGACGACGGCGCTCGTGACGATGACGGCGCAGGCGGGGATTCCCGTGCCGGCCGCGGCGGCGGAGTTTCCGGTGTTCACGGCGTTCCTGGCCGATATTGGTGACGCGCAGTCGATCGAGGCGGAGCTCTCTACATTTTCGGCGCACATCACGAACCTCGACCGGCTGGCGCGGCTGGCCGACAGCCGGTCGCTGGTGCTGCTCGACGAGCTGGGTTCGGCGACCGATCCGGAGGAAGGCGCTGCGCTGGCGGTGGCCGTGGCAGAGTTCTTTCTGGGCGCCGGGGCGTGGACGCTTATCTCCACGCACCACACGTCGCTGAAGGTGTACGGGGCGAATACGCCCGGCGTGCTGAACGCGGCGGCGGGCGTTGACGAGCGGACGCTCGTGCCGAACTACCGGCTGCAGATGGGCGTGCCGGGAGCTTCAGCCGGAATTCAGACGGCGGAGCGGCTGGGGCTGAATGCGGGGATTGTGGCGGCGGCGCGGCAGAGACTCGGCTCGCAGCAGGCGGACGTGGCGCGGTTCCTGGAGCGGCTGCACAAGGAGCTGGCCGAGCTTGAAACGGAGCGCAAGCGGACGCGGGAAGAACAATATGTGCTGAATCAGGAGCGGAAGCGATTGGAGCGCGAGGGCGACCAGGAGATGCGCGCCCGCGTGCGGGAGCTCGAACAGAAGCTTGGCTCCCTGCTCAAAGACTTCGAGTTCCAGATGCGGGAGAACGTGCGGGCGGTGGAAGACCGCGCGGCGCAGCAAAAGCTCTCGAAGGAGGCCGAGCGGCGCATCAACCGGCTGCGGCGGGAGTTTCAGGAGGGATTTAACCAGGCCGTGGTGGCGCACCGCACGGGCGCGGATCAGGGCGACCAGAACGCGCAGCCGCATGTGGTGCGGCACGTGGCGGCTGGCGACCAGGTGCGGCTCAAGTCGATGAATCGTGTTGCGACCGTGCAACGCGAGGTGGAGAAAGACCTGTTCGAAGTGGCGCTGGACACGATCAAGATGCGGGTCAAGCGCGACGACATTGCCGAAGTCGTCCGCGCGGCAGCGCTGCAACCTGCCGAACGCGCCGACCCGGTAGCCGCGGCGCGCCGCCAGAAGGGCGTGCAGGTGACGGTCTCGTCAGCCTCGACCGATGACATGCGCATGGAGATCAACCTGATCGGGCGCACGGTGGATGAGGCGACCGAGGAGCTTGAAAAATATCTCGACCGAGCATTTCTGGCGGGGCTGCCGCGGGTGCGGGTAATTCATGGGCACGGCGCGGGGATTTTGCGGCGCGGAGTGCGGGAGTTTTTGAAGAGTCATCCGCATGTGGCGGGGATTGAAGAAGCCGCGCAGAACGAAGGCGGGATGGGAGCAACGGTGGTGGAGTTGCGGCAGTGATTGACAGATAGCTACATTGTAGCTACATTTATGGCTTAGCCTGGGAAAGTTGGGCCATGGACGACGAACTGTTCGAGTGGGACGATGCGAATATTCTGCATCTGGCCGAACATGATGTTTCTCCCGAGGAGGCCGAAGAGGTTATTCTGGGCGACCCGTTTGAGATGGACTACGACAAGAGCGAACTGGGCGAGGACAGGTGGTCGTATCTGGGAGAAACCTCACAAGGCAAGATACTACAGGTCGTAATCACAATGCGTGGCGGACGAGTTCGAGCTACAACAGCGTTTGAGCCGATCAGGCGATTCAAGCAACTCTATCTCGCATTTAAGGCGGAACAGCAATGAGCGAATTCAAGCTGCCGAAGTGGGCGAACGAAGACGAGGAAGCGAAATGGTGGTACGAAAATCAAGAACTGATCGCCGACGAGTTTGAAAAAGCTGCGAAGGAGGGCCGCCTGCGCACAGGCGGTATCCGCCGGCTTTTTGCCGAGAAGGGAATTCCCTTTCCCGAGCCAAAGGCGACGCCCACGCCGACAACGACGATTCGGCTGGACACTGATGACATTGCCAAGGCGCGGGAACAGGCCGCCAAGCGCGGGCTGCGCTACCAGACTTACCTGAAGATGATCATTCACGAGGCGCTCGTGAAGGCGGAAGAGGCGGAGCGGAAGCCGGCGGCGTGATGCCTTCTGTTTGGATGGAACAACGACACATGACAGGCCCAAAGAGAATCTTGCTCGTACCGGAGTTGGTGCCTGCGCCCCTATGGGGACGGAGCGCATACCGAATGCTTGGCCAGCGCGCCGTCTGGAAAAAGCAGATTCGCGCCGATGCTCTTGCCAAGACAAACAACTGTTGTTCAATCTGCGGCCAAAGTGCAAAACGACTCGTTTGTCACGACAAGTGGAAGTACGACGACAAGCGCGCTGTCGCAACTCTCATTGGGTTTGAGATTCACTGTGGCGACTGCGATGCCGCCACGCATCCGGGGCTCGCTCTGTCGATCTACCCGCGTGAGAAGACGGAAAAGATAATTTTGGCCCAACTTTGCAAGGTGAATGGCTGTACAAAACGGGAGGCAAAAGAACTTATCGCAAAGGCAGCGCAAATCTGGGACGGGCGCAACAAGAAGGACTGGAAATTGCAGGTTGAGCCGGCTTTGGTAAGGCAGTATCCAGAACTCGCAGCCTTGCCGAAGTTCACTCCACCGCCCATGACATTTGTTATTTAGAGGAATCCTAAAGTGTAGATGTGCAGTCGTTAATTTGGATCAAGACGTTCTTGCCGACAGCCAGCCTACGCGGCCGGCGGCATGTTCAGGCGCTTTTCGACTTCGAGCAGACGGTCTTCGATGGCGCCGACGCGGCGCTTGATTGCGGCGTCGGCGCTCTCCAACTCGGATAAGCGCTGCTGGTTAGTTTTGGCGAAATCGTAGAAGGCCGTCAGGAGCTTAGTTTCTGCGTCCTGAATCTGCTCGCGTAACGCTTCCATATCGCCGCGCAACGCGACACATCGGCTTTCGTGGCTGGTTGATTGCCGTCGTTCATCGGCTTACCTTGGCCGGAGTCTAGGACAGGTCATGCAGCCGATGGGCAGCGATCCCCGGTCTCAGAATCGAGACCGGGGGCACCCGGCACCCGGCAATAAACCCGTTTTGATATTTTGAGTGCATGTTGGATCTATCCAATGGGTACGAATCAATCTCCGCGGAATGGCTTGCGCGCCGTGGCAATAGTAAGGCTCGTTCTAGCGCGATCGGTGTCAAGGAAGTGCGGAAGTGGGCGAAAACACTCCCGCGTGGCAGCAGTGTGATCGATATGGGTTGTGGACCCGGCTTTCCCATCACAGTGGTGCTGGTCGAAGAAGGGCTTCAAGTCTTTGGGGTCGATGCAGCGCCATCGTTTGTTGCGGCATTCCAACACAACCTCCCCGGCATACCCATTGTTTGCGAATCCGTCATGGAGTCGGCCTTTTTTAATCGAACTTTCGAGGCTGTCTTGTCAGTCGGTCTGATGTTTCTTCTCAAAGCTGAAGAGCAGCGTGGCCTGATTCGGAGGTTCGCGGATATCCTGGCGCCGCATGGCCGTCTGTTATTCACCGCAACCGCTGAACCGCACGTCTGGAACGATGGAATGACAGGGATGGAATCAATCTCGTTAGGGGCCGATGAGTATCGTAGGCAGCTATCGACAGTTGGCCTCTCTCTGAACAGCGAGTACGAGGATGAAGGTCAAAATCACTATTTCGACGTTCTGAAGGCCGCCCCAAACGCTTAATACCAGTCGGCCTCCTCGTGGGAGGCTCCGCAGAGCGGAGCCTGTCTGCTGACCACTGACCACTGATCACTGACCTCTGCCCTTACGCCATCGCCTCCCGCCCCATCGGCTCAAACACCAACTGGTTCGAGTTGCGGTCCGCGTCGATCCTTACATGCGCCCCGTGAAGCACCTCGCCGTCGAGGATCTTCATCGCCAAGGGGTCCTGGATCATGCGCTGCAAGGCGCGCTTCAAGGGCCGTGCGCCATAGGCCGCATCGGAGCCGGCGGCCAGGATCAACTGGCGGGCAGATTCCGTGAGTTCGAGCGAGATGGCG
>JASHOY010000042.1 GCA_030038435.1 Acidobacteriaceae bacterium
CGACCAGATGCCGGCATTAGCGACAGGCCCTCTCAATGCTGCATTGCGCCGCGCCAGCGAAACGGAACGTCTGCGGATTGCGCAGGCGGTCGCCCGCCTGCGCGAGATGCTCGAAAAAGAATAGCGCAAGAAGCAAGTCCCGCATCCGCCTGAGAATCTCTGCGCCTCATTCCTGCCGGTTGCATGGGAGGTCGCCATCTGCAAAACTGGCCTTGGGTCGGAGTTATGGTTCTTCACTTCCTCATTCAGGGCCGCGTACAGGGAGTCGGATTTCGCTGGTATGTTTACCGTGAAGCCGGCGAACTAGAATTATGCGGCTGGGTGCGCAACACCGAAGACGGCGATGTCGAGGTGGTCGCTTCCGGCCACCGGGAAGATCTGGATGAACTGCGCGCGAGTTTGCGCCGCGGCCCGCGCGGAAGCCGCGTCGACCGCATCATCGAACACAACCTGGACGAAAGCGAAGCCGGCGGCCTCGATGCCTTTCGCATTGAAGGGGCATGGTGAGTGCTCTGTTCGCTATCGCAACGAGCCGGTCCGCGGCCCCTCAACGCTGACCACTTATAATCGACCCATGCCGCAAACCAATCGGAATGTAAACGTTGAAGCGCTCAAGCGCCTGGTGCGCACCGTGCCCGATTTCCCCAAGCCGGGGATTCTCTTTTACGACATCACGACCCTGCTCAAAGACAAGACCGGTTTCGCGCAGCTCATTGACGCGCTGGCGGCGCACTACATCGAGCGCAAAGTCGACCTGGTGCTGGGAATTGAGGCGCGCGGATTTATCTTCGGGCCGGCTCTGGCTTACCGGCTCAATGCCGGCTTTGTTCCCGTGCGCAAGCCGCGCAAGCTGCCTGCGCCTGTGGCCCGCGTGACCTACGACCTCGAGTACGGCACCGACACTCTGGAAATTCACATGGACGCGATTGTGCCGGGACAAAATGTGGTGCTGGTCGACGATTTGCTGGCCACCGGCGGCACCATGGATGCCACGGTGAAACTGGTAAAGCAACTGGGCGGCGCCATTGCCGGCCTTTGTTTTGCCGTGGAACTCGACTTCCTCAAAGGACGCGATCGATTCCCCGAGTTCGACGTCTTCAGCCTCCTGCATTACGACGAGTAAAGGCTCTTCCCTTCTCCTCCTCCGGGACAAAGCCGGGATTTCAAGGTACTGATCGCGGATAGTGGTATGATTAGGCCTCCCCAAATTCCATACCCGGAGGATAGATCTCATGAACTCCCGCGTGGCAGTTAACGTGGCGTTGTTTCTCCTCTCTGCCGGGACCATTGCAGGCACGGCAGCAACAACTCTCGCGCAACGTAATCCCGGCCAGGTGCATGCCCCAAGCAAGTATCTGTATCTGGGCAATGAAAGCATCAAGCCCGGCATGGAAGATGCCGTGATTCAAAATGAAAGCTCACAGGTTCAAACTCTGCGCGACGCCAATTCACCGGTAAACTACCTGGGCATGATCAGCATTACGGGGGCGCCACGCGCGATCTTCTTCGCCGGGTACGACTCGTTTGCCGAGATGCAAAAGGATCACGAGCAGGAAATGTCGAACACACGGATGCAGGACGCCCTCAAGGCGGATAATGCAGCCGAGGCGCCCATGCTCGCGGGAGCGATGAGCAGCATATACGAATACCGCGAAGACTTGAGCCTCAACGCCCCGGTGGACCTTTCCACGATCCGTTTCTTCGACATCACTCTCTTTCGCATCCGCTCCGGTCACCGTCAGGATTGGGAGCGATTGGTCAAGCTTTACGAAAAGGCCTTTTCGTCCGCACCCGACGCGCGCTGGGCCACATTCGAAAAGGACTACGGCGAAGGCAGCAACAATACGTTCATCGTCGTCACCCCGTTAACATCGCTTGCCGGCGTGGATCAGGAGATGCTGGACGGCAACAACCTGCCCAAGGCCGCGGGCGCCGATCAGTTGCAGATGATGCGGGAATTGGGTTCGGCAACGATCGAATCTTCTGAAGCTGACCTCTTCGCCGTGGTTCCGCAGATGAGCTACGTGCCGGAGTCCTGGGTTACGGCGTTGCCTGATTTCTGGGGAAAGAAGTAGTTAGCGCCGCGGGGTAACAACCCATCACCGGGATGATCGGTCCTGCGCTCGCCAATTTGCTCATTGGTCGGGGCGGGGCACGCCCGCTTCCGGGATCGGAGCACTATCCTGCAGCATCTGCCCATCGGAAAAACGGTAGCCCACGTACAAATCGGTGAGCAGATAGACGGGATTTGATGGATCGTCTTCAATTTTTTTGCGCAACTGGCGCACAAAGGTGCGCAGATACTCGACCTCCTCGCGGCAGTCCGGACCCCATACTGCCGTGAGCAATTTGGGATACGTGATCACGCGGCCGGCCCGGCTCATCAGGCAGTGGAGGATGTCGAACTCCTTGCGGGTGAGGTGCAGCTGCTGGCCGCGCTTGGTAACCGTGCGCTGAGCGGGCTCAAGGCGAATTTCGCCTATCTCGATCGGCGCTTCTTCAGGCCGGATGGGCGCCCGCGCCCGGCGAACTGCGGCGCGCACGCGCGCGGTGAGTTCGCGCATGCTGAAAGGCTTGGTCACATAATCGTCGGCGCCCAGCTCGAGCGCCTGCACTTTGTCGTCTTCAGCGTCGCGCACCGTCAGCATCAGCACCGGCAGGCGCGGCGCGACAGCGCGAATGCGGCGCAGAGTTTCAAGCCCGCCAATCCCCGGCATATTGCTGTCCAGGAGCACGCAGTCCGCGGAGGCGGCGCGCAGCCAGTCCAGGGCCATTTCGCCGCGCATCACTTCTGCCACCTGAAAGCCAAGGCCCTGCAGCGAGGTGCGCAACACGGTGCGGATGGCCGATTCATCATCGACTACCAGAACGCGAATCTCAGGGGACGACATCAGGCGTGAGCCTCCGTGGGGTTCGATGGAATTGCCGCATAGAAAGTGGTGCCTTCCGTTTCATCACTGGCGACCCAGACAGCGCCTCCGTGAATGAGCGCGGCGCGCTTGGCGACGGAAAGGCCGATGCCGGTGCCCGCGGCGCGGTGCGCCGAACTCGCGGAACGGTAAAAGCGATCGAAGATGCGCTCGCGGTCGGCCATGGGAATCACCGGCCCGAAACTGTGCACGGAGAAAAGCACTTCATCGCCGGCGCGCACCGCGCGTACGGTAATCGTGCTCCCCGCGTTCGAGTACTTGCAGGCGTTATCGAGATACTGGGTAAGCAGCATGGACATCAATCGGCGGTCGCAGCAGAGCTCCATTGATTCATCGGGCAGTTCAATGCGGATGGGCATTTCCCGGCGCCGTTCGCCCAGGGCGGCGACGGCTTCGTCGATGAGGGGACCGACGGCCACGGGTGAGGCGCTTACTGAGACTTCGCCCGCCTCCAGCCGCGCAGTGGTGAGAAGGCGCGTCGTGAGTTCATTCAGCAACTCGGCCTGCTCGGCCACCAGCGAAACCAGTTCCGATTGCGCCGCTGACAGGCCGCCCATCTCCGTCAATCCGGTGCTGGCGGCGCGGATGGCCGTAAGCGGTGTCTTGTATGCGTGCGCCAGCCCGTCCAGCACCGCGGTGCGCAGTTGCTCAGCGCGGCGCTCGGCTTCGATACGGCTCTCGTTGGCCAGGGCGCGGTAGCGGTCAAAGGTGATGGCGATCAGCGAGGCAATAAATGTAATCACCAGGGAATCGGCTTCTCCGCGCACAATCAGACTGCCCACGGGCGCCGAGCCAAGGCGTACCACGCGGCGGTGAAAGCCGGTTTGCGAATCGTCGTCGGAGCTCTCGAAGTGATAAACAGATTGTGCGATTTCCTGCGGGTCGTCATGCCAAACCCCGGCCTGGTAGATTTCGCTCAGGTCAGCGTCATAGATCGCCACGGCGTCAACTTTGAAGATCGCCCGAACCTGGTCGGCTAATTGCTGGCCCGGCGCCTCATTCAGGTCCATGTGCAGCGTGCTGCGCGTAAGCTGAAGCAGATACTCCGTCCATCTGCCTGCCAAATTGATATCGGCCACGCTATCGGCGGATTCTTTAGCCGGAACCTCCTGCGGGATGAAGTGGCTGGCAAACAGCGCCATCGAGAGCAGAACCGCAAACGCCGCTGCTGAAGCCGCCGCCGCTGCCGCTGCAAACTGAGAGCCGCGGGAGATAAACCATGCAGAGGTGGCCATCCCGGCCAGTGCCGCTACGGCGCTGGCGACGGCGAATCGAAAGGCGCCGCGCACCGCGCCAGTCCAGCGCCAGGCGCTCGAAATGCGTGCCGGAATGTAGGTTTCTGCCAACGAATCTGCTTCCTCTTTGCTTCCTTCTTCGCGTCCCTGAAGCTGCATTGCCTCTGACCTTACGCAGCCCACATGCTCTTTTCCGGGAATCGCGGATTCCGTCGCGCCCAAAAACATGGCTTGATTCACCAGAATAAGGAAAAATGCGAGGGCGCCTGCATCCGCCCAACCCGGGCAATGTGTCTGGCATTTTCCGGTCCCGAGGCGCGGGGAATTTTGAACGATTCTAGCAGAAACTCCATGTCTTCTTTATGAGGCGTCCTCTACAAGAAGAGATAAGCGGGCTCCAGGTCCCTGTCCCGCACGCTGTGATCAATCCGGCGCTTGACAATCACCGCAGGGCATTCTGGCCACTGGCGGGGTTGGTGAAGGTTTGCCTAAGGCGAGATGCATGCTTGATGTTCAATTTGGTGGAGCAAGCCATCCAGGTAAGTATCGCGCGAGCAACGAAGAGGCTATGGGATCGTTCATTCCCTCTTCCTGCCGCGAGGCCCAATCTCATGGTTACCTTTTCGCCGTAGCAGATGGAACCGCCGATCCCGAGCTTGGCGGGATTGCCGCGCTCACCGCCATATCCGTAGTCACGGCGGAGTTTGCCAAAGCGGCAAACGGCTCGATGCTCATCAGCCTTTTGCCGCGCCTGGTGCTGCAGGCCAATGCCGCCGTCAATAACCACATGCTCGCCAACCGCACGCTGACGCGCCAATCCTGGACCAGGCAAATCGTCACCACGCTACTGGCGTGCGCGCTGCGATACGACCAGGCGGTCATTACCCACCTGGGTGACTCGCGCTGTTATCTGGTTCGCGCAGGCCTCGCTCGACGCCTTACCCAGGACTGTATGCCCCTGCATGAGCCTCCCATGCTGCGCCTGAATTCCGCGGCGGAAGCGGACCAATCACCAGGCGGCCACGCCCCCGCGCGAGTGCCGGGGGAAACCCTCAGGCCCGAGACCACCGCGCTCAGTGTGCAGGCTCAGGATGTGCTGGTGCTATCCACCGTCGGCCTGCATGCACGAATGAGCGATGCCCAATTGGCTTCCATCGCAGGACAACGGAAAAGTGCCGCTGAGATTGCCCGGGAACTCGTGGCCCGCAGTGTAGAACTCGATGGCAATGACAACGCCGCCGCCCAGGTCATCCGCGTACGGGCCATCGAGCAGGGGGGAGCATACCGGGGCCGTACTTATCGTCTGGCTGGCTGATCGATTCCGACGCCGTCGGCCTTCCAGCTTACGAACTCCCCACAGCAATCGCCGTTCGTGCAAGCGCCATCTACCGGTGCAACAAAAATACAACCTCAAAAGCGATAGCGCCGAAAAGCAGCAAGCCAAGCGTGACCGCAAAGATGAATTTCCACCCGGTAAAAAACTTCAGCTCGTCGGCGAGTTGCTGTTGCGCCCGCGCGGCGCGCTCCGTGGCATCCAAAACAATCTGCATTTGATCTTCGATGCGCTCGATTAGCACGCCTTGTTTTTCAATCTGGCTGCGCAACACTTTTTGCGCCGTCGTCAGGTTCTCGAGGTTACTCCCGATGGCCGCGAAATCGGCCGTTGACGGAGTTGATGCAGCCTGTCCCGCGCGGGCGCTCAGCACGTCTGAAATGGCACTGACCGCGGAGACCGTGGCGCCAATCCTTCCTTCCAGAGGCAGGACATGAGGTACCACCGGCAGCGCCGCGCGGCCTACCGACACCAGGCGCTTGAGGATTTTAGGAAAGCCTGGCTTGCGCGGCTCTTCGCTCTCGCCTTCTGCAGAAACTTCGGTGCGAGATGCAAGGATTTCGCCCTCCCGTTCCGGGATCACCGCAGAGAGCATGCCCGAAGGTTCTCCAGTTGGCTCGGCCAGAGGCGCAGATTGGCGCTCTGCGGAAAGGGGTGCGAAAGTGTTTCTCATCTCAGCCCCCGGTAGCGACGTGATTTCGTCGGCGTAGTGAGTGGTCGGAAATGCGCTCGATCCAAGCGCATCCACCAGATTCTCATGATACACGGAACGCGGTGCCGCCTCTTCTTTGAGCGATAAGGCTACAGCCCGCATCCCTTCCCCTGTACCCGGAGAATTCCCGTGCGTCCGGTCGGGCGGAGGAGGCCCCATGAAGCGGGACATATCCAAATTCAACTCTGTCTCGGACATAAACTGAGGCGCGGGGGAAGACAATCCGGAGTCCACTTTGATGACCGTCTTCTCGGCCTCGGGATCGGGCACAGGCAAATCCCCGAATGGATCGCGGTCTGGCGGTTCCATCACCGCTGGCGGTGACGCCACCGCCCCTTGCTTCAATCTAAAAGAGGCAACCCGCGCGGAATCTCTTGGCTCAAGTCCAAAAAGAGGCAGCAAATCATCGGATAGATCCGGCGCAGAAGCTGCCACCGGGCGACTAGGCGCCGAGTCCTTCTGAGACCTTACCTGAATGGCTTCTCCATCTGGATTTGCCTGGACCTCGACAGGATGTGACAATTCGGCTTTCGGCTCGTTTTGCATTGAGTTCGCAAAGCGCGGATCTTCGACGGACCCAAGCCTTTCTGCAGCGCGTTTCGGCGCACTTTCCACCGCGACTGCCGTTGCCGTACTGACCCGCTCGTCCTGCGGCGAGGGTGATCCTTGCTCCGGCTGACCTCGCCCAACCCGCATGGGAGACGGAACCGGGAAACGCGGTGGCGCGAACTCCAATGCCTCTTCAGGCGAAGGAGGCGAAGTGCGTGGTTTCATCTCTGGGTCCGGGGCGGGTCTCCGGCTACCCGGCGGTTCAGATGCTTTGCAATCTGCCGGCGTCACGGGTTGTAAATTGATTTTGGATTCGATCAGATTGGGGACCTCAGCGCTCCCTGAAGCCGCCGGAGAGGCCATTTCCGATCTCGAATCGGCTGGGGGTATTGAGCCATCTGCTGCCGGTTCATCTTCTAACTCAGGCGAAGCGGCAACTGGAAGCACTGCAGGCTTCATCTCGTGTCTCAACGATGGCGCATGCGCTCGCAGCCGTTCCCAGAGAGGTGGCAGTTTGGCGTGCTTGGGTTCTGATTTGTCCTCAGTTTCAACTACCTGAGACAACGAGGCAACGGATCTTGCGTCGCCGTCAAACCCCGCCGCTCCCTCGGACGCGGGCAGGATTTCAGAAGGTAGGGGAGAACCTGGCCGGTCGACCACCTCCCGGCGATTCGAGGTGTCGGCGCCGTATGCGGGCGGAGGTGGAGTGCGCTTAGTTTCGGCCGGCGGTGCGGAAACAGCATCGCTTAAAGACCCGGTTGAAGTGCTCCCCGCTTTCCGAGCCGGTTGCGAATCGCCGCACGGTTCAGGCCTTTGTCCGGGACGCGGTGGCGGCATCAGGCGCCGGGGGTCGAGCGCCGGTTCGGGAGGCCAGGTACGTGCCTTCGCCGGCGGATTTCCAGGTCCGGCTTGCCTCGGCTGCGATGGGTCCGGAAACGGAGGTTCAGGCGGAATTTCACGCCAGCGGAACGAGGCTGGAGATGCAGGACGTGGAGGAGGGTTACCTTCGGCGCTCCGGGGAGGGTCTGGCACTCCCGACCTCCGGAAATCCGAATCTTTCATGTTCGTCCTTTCCGTACATCGGTACTACGATTTCTACCATGTATGCCGGACCTTCACCGATAAGGATCTGACTCATAGAAGTGACGGAAGTGATGAAGGACGACGTTCTTTAGGTTGACAATGCCATCCTGGCTCTGCCAGTCGCCCCACCACGCGGCATATCGCGTATCCTCTAAGCCAGGAGAAGGCCGTGAAACGAATGATGGGCCATGCCTCGCGGAATCTGCAAAACAACATCCTGGCGGGCATCATTACCATTGGACCGTTGTTCGCCACTTACCTGATCTTCAGCTTCCTGCTCAGCACTCTGGCCAAGGCCGGCCGCCCCATGGTTCGGCTCTTCACAGAATTCTTCCCCAGCGCCTGGCTGGCCCAGCCCTGGCTGCAATCCGCACTGGCGGTTTTGCTTACGCTGGCATTGCTCTATGTCGTTGGCAGGGTTACATCGCTGGTGATCGGCCGCCAGGCCTTCAATCTTTTTGAGGCTGTGCTTGAGCGGCTTCCCTTTGTCGCCAAGGTCTACACCTCGGTCCGGCAACTGATCGACACTATGATGGCGAAGAAGGAAACCAGCCAGAGGGTGGTATTGGTGGATTTTCCCATCCCCGGGCAAAAGAGCGTGGGCTTTCTCACTCGCACCCTTACCGACGATGCCACCGGCAGAGTGCTGGCGGCAGTCCTTCTTCCCAACGCCATCAATCCGACTTCCGCATTTCTGCAGATCCTGCCCATGGACCGGGTCACGGAAACCAGCCTGACCATGGAGCAGGCCATGAGCATGCTGATGACGGGAGGCGCCGTGGGCCCGGAGACGATCCGCTACTCCCACCCCGGGAGCCGGACACAGGAAACTACGGCCACTCCGGTCGGTCCGTCAGTTTAGCTCTTCCGGCCTGGATCTCCCCTTGATTCCTGTCCCTGGGTTTCCAGATCGCTACTCTCCTCAGTGCGCGTCAACTTGCCGCCGGCATGCCCGCTCTCAGCGGCCACCTGGCGAAGGTTCACATGGGCAAATTGCGCCCACACCAGCCCCACTGGAAGCACACTCAGAAACGTGTCCACGAGCAGCATGGTAGAACAGGCCCATGCCGCTTCTCGTGTGACCCCGAGAAAGTCGTGAATGGCTTCGCCAACCGCCCCGATCTGCCAGAACCAGCCAATGATCGGCGGTTGCAGGAAGCTGGCGCCGCCGCTGCAGGCCAGGATGATCATGCATTTGGCAACCGACAACTTTGCCAGCTGCGCATCCGCCCTGAAAGCATGAGCGGTTTCGAAGTACGCCAACAGGATCAGGAACCACATGACCAGCGAAAGCGCTGCGGCTGCGCCAAAATCGGAAAGACTTCGGATGGTGTCGAGGCCGATGTGAAAGGTGCGCAGCCTTTGACCGACCGCGTGCCCGAACTTCTTCGAAATCAGACCAAAGGCCCTTTCGAAAAACAGCGCCACGGCATCGCCGGCCACCCGTATGGACAGGAGAAACAGGGCGCCGATGCCCGAGGAAATGAGAAACGCACGCTTAACGCCCTCCACCACCAGCGGATGGGAAAGGCTCCCGGCTGGAATCCACGCCACCGCCGCGGATATGAATAGTGCCAGAGCTCCCAGGTCGAACAGGCGCTCGACGACATAGACCCCGATCTGGCTGGTTACCGGCTCCCCTGTCTTTTTCGCCACCAGGTAAGGGCGAGTGAGGTCGGCAAAGCGGCCCAGCAGCGCGACCCCAGTGAAACCGATAAATTGCGGACCTAGAATCGTCAGCGTCGAGACTTTGCGGTTGTGCCGCATCAGCATCGCCCAGCGCGCCGAGCGAAAGACGTACCCGACATAAATGCAGCCGATGGCAGCCGCGACGTAGCCCCATTCGATATGCCCCAGTTGCGCGCGGAAGGTGGCAAAATCAAAGTGAACTCTGCCCCGCGCCCAAAACGCAAATCCTGCCAGCGCCGCCAGCACTGCCAGGCTTAAGATCAGTCGGCTTTTCTTCAAGCGTTCTGC
>JASHOY010000043.1 GCA_030038435.1 Acidobacteriaceae bacterium
TCGCTTTTCCTATATGAATCCTGACTTGATCAACCCCGCCACAGACACCCCGGGTATCATTCAGTTCGCAGGCAACGGCATCGATAGCTGCAACTGCGGCACCCCCATTCATTACTACTTTGGAAACGCCGCACCGCGAGTTGGGTTCGCCTATACGGTGAATAACAAGACGGTTGTCCGCGGCGGCTTTGGAATGAATTACTCCCACCAGGGTGGAGTGGGAGGGCGCGAAGACATCCAAGGGGCTACAGGACAAACCGGGTTTGACGCCAATACTTCGTACTCCCCGTCGAATGCTGGAGGAACGCCAGCTTTCTATTTGAATCCCAATCTGGGCGCACTGAGCAATACCTCGCTTCCCCCCTACAGCACAACTTCGGAAATCAATCCAATCGTAAATAGCGGAAACTATATTAACGCACAAGGCCAGGCAGTTACCGCCAGCGGCGTCACTTATGGAGACCCCATTCTCGGTGGGCGTCCGCCTTACTCCGAGACCTGGAATTTTGGTGTTCAACGGGCGGTCACCAACCGCATGACCTTCACGCTTGACTATGCAGCCAGCGAGTCCCACTTCCTGCCCGGCAATTTGAACCTGCGCGGCTACTGGGAGAATCAGCTCAATCCAAAGTACCTGGTGCTGGGTGGCTTGTTGACGAAGCTTCCCAGTTCTGTTGATCCCCAAACCGGCCAGACTTATCTGCAGGAAGCCCAGGCAATTCTTCCCGGGTTGCAGCTTCCTTATGCCAACTTTGGTGGTCCTCAAGGCACCATCGAGCAGATGTTGCTGCCGTTCTCACAGTATGGAGGAATTACCGACGCATGGGGCGATGTCGGCAACTCCAATTACAACTCGCTGCAGCTCACACTCGCGCAAAGCACTTTTCATGGACTGTCTTTCAACTTTAACTACACCTACAGCAAAGAAATAGATGACACCGGCGACATCCGCAGCGGTTATGACATTCCGGCAAGCGTGCTTGCCAACGGACAGTCGTGGAAACAGGATCGAATTGACCGCGCGGAAGAAGGCGCGCCGCAGGACTGGAATTTCTATGGCGTCTACGATCTGCCTTTTGGCAAAGGCCAGATAGGAGCCAACAACCAGTTTGTCCGCTGGTTTGCAGGCGGCTGGTCGCTTTCCTGGATTGCAAATTACACTGGAGGTAGCCCGCTGGAGATCACCGCAAGTGGATGTACGGCCGTCGGACAAGGCACTTGTTTCCCCAACTATGCCTCGGGCTTCGCCGGCAGCGTTCGCGAAAACGGGCATTGGGGGGATGGTGTGACCCATGCCAATGCCAGCACCATTCAGTTCATGAAGTCCAGCGCCTTCGCAGCTCCAAACAGTCAAACACAGTACCAGATCGGCGATGTGACGCGCACTGCTCCCTATGGACTCTTTGGTCCAGGCGGCTATAACGTCGATGCCGGATTGAGCCGTACATTCCCAATTACCGAGCGCACAAACTTCGTCTTTAATGCGGAGGCGTTCAACGTCACGAATACCGTGCAATTCGGTGGAATCAACACCAATATGACGAGCAGCACCTTCGGCACAGTAAGTAATCAGGCTAACTCTCCGAGAGATTGGCAGTTCTCAGGGCGGGTGAACTTCTAACTGCTTCTCCGCACAGGCCGGAAGCACAGCAATATTCCGGCCGATGCGGGGTTGATATAACAGACAAGTGGCCGCATCTACGCACGGGAAATGACATTGTGCGGATGCGGCCAATTTCATTAAGAGCGACTCTTACAGTCTCTCAGAGGTGGTTGAGAATCTCAGGCGTGCGCTTCCTTTGGGGAGGGGAAGGGGCATATCGGTGTTTCACTTGCGACTGCATCCTCAGGAAGCACGGAAAACGAGTTAACAATGAGGGAGATGAAGGACTGGAACCGTAGAGAATTTTTGCTTGGTGGAGCTGCCGCCGGCACGATAGCGGCGAGTAAATTGGGCGCCGAGACCAAACCGTGGCCCCATGGCGCGCGGGGTGGGAAAAATGAAAGATCCCGGAGGATTACGGGCGACATTGAGCCTTTGTCGTTCTCGAATACAGCAAGACCGCTGCGCTACACCCCCGATGGTTCTGACTTTGTCATAAGGAATGGAACGCAGTTTTTCAATCGGCCTGTCTACGGGCCGAATAACTCGTTTCGAGTGGACGCGGGTGATCTGCCGGAGTTTTCGCTCTATCTGCCCGGACACGGCGGCAATCTGAGGCTCGGTCTGGTTGACGCGGCACGCTCAAAGTGGTTATTTCAGGCCGATCAAATTACAGCGCGATATCGACCTGGGCGCATGCTGTACGAGTTTCGCGATTCCTTGCTTGGCCAGGGCGTGTTGAAAGCGGAGTTGCTGACTCAAGGGACAGGGTCGGGGATCATGGTACGGGTTGCAGGAGATCGCATTCCGGACGCGGTAAGCCTGGTTTGGGTATTCGGTGGAGTAAGTGGGCGGAAAGGCAAGCGCGGCGGCGATATTGGATGTGAGGACGAGCCGGTGAGTGAGTTTTTTCGACTCCGACCTGAAGAATGCAGGGGGAATCGCTATGAACTGGATGGCAGCCGTGCGCATCTGACAAGCGCGGCGGCGGAATTGGCTCTGCAATTTCCACATGGAGCAAAGCTGCGGGTATGCGACGGGAATAGGTGGTATAGCAGTCCCGCTGCGCTGCTTACGAGCGGTGAATCAAGCTTGCCGGTACTCACTGGAGTGACTCCTCTGGAGCATGGCAAAGATCTGTTCTGCTCTGTTACATGGCTGCGTCCTGGGGAAGAGCACGCGCCGCTGGATGTAGAAATAGCAGACCTATTTGGAAAACGGAGCGAAGCTGTTTTGGCGATGGCGGAGAGTGTGCGGTTGCAGACACCCGATCCGTTCATTGATGCCTGTGCGGGGGCGATGACGATTGCGGCTGATGCTCTGTGGCAGGCAGATCTCGGCTGCCTGATGCATGGCGATGTGGCTTGGCGGGTTCCGCTGGCAGGCTGGCGCGGACCATATGCGCTCGACGCTTTGGGGAATCACGCGCGCATGCAACAGAACATTCTGCACTGGGTGGCGCGGCAGAATACGTCGCCTGTGCAGACCGAAGGGACGGTTACGGGACCGGCAGACCCTGGCACGCGCCTGACGCGCAAAGAGCACTTGCTGCACAGCTCGGGCGACGTCTCAAAGAATCACTACGACATGAACCTGGTGTTCTTTGATGGGTTTCTGCGCCATCTTCGCTGGACCGGCGACCTGGAGTTTGCACGCCAGGTGTGGCCGGCGTTTGAGCGCCATCTGGCCTGGGAAAAGAGGCTCTTTCGCAGGGAATTCAAAGACAGCAAGGGCGAGCCGCTGCCGCTGTATGAGGCCTACGCATGCATCTGGGCCAGCGACAATCTGCAATACAACGGTGGAGGGGCGGCGCATTCGAGTGCTTATAACTGCTTTTCGCACAGGGAGGCCGCGGGAATTTGTAAAGCGCTGGGGAAGGATGCAAGCGAGTACGAAGAGGAAGCAGAAAAGATTCTGCAAGGGATGATCGAGCTGTTGTGGCTCCATGAACAGGGCGCATTTGCAGAAGCCAAGGACATTTTGACACGACAGAAGGTGTATACATCGCCGGCACTTTGGACGATGTATCACACCATCGACTCGGAAGTGGCCGACGCGCGACAGGCATGGCAGATGGCCGAAGAACGGCTGGCCGCGCTGGAAAAGGTTCCGGTGCAGGGTGAAGGCGTCCCGGCAGATGGCGGCTATATGTTGTCGTGCTCCGACTGGATGCCCTATGAGTGGTCGCTGAATTTGCTGGTGCTGGCGGAAAACGCGCATACCGCTTTGGCGCTGTGGCAGGCCGGAATGGCCGAAGAGGCTTTTGCGCTATTCAAGGGAAACATTCTGGACTCGATGTATCAGGGACTTTGTCCGGGCAATTTTCACATGTCATCGGAACTGGATCCCCATCGGCAGGAATCGCAGAGAGATTTTGGCGATCCGATTGGAATTTGTTCGCGGGCGCTGGTCGAGGGGTTATTCGGCATAAGACCCGACGTCTGGAGAGGCGAGGTTACAATTTGCCCGGGATTTCCCGCGGAGTGGAACGAAGCATCCCTGGAGCACCCCGACTTATCTCTGCAATGGCATAAGTCGGCGGAGGATGGTGCCGTAAGCAAAGAAGAATTCAGAGTTATTTCCAGATTTCCCAAACCAATAGCAGTCACGCTTAGAGTGCCGGCGCGCAGCACGAAGCTACCCGAAGTTAGCTGCGGCCGGAACCACGTGGCATGCAGCTTTGATGCGGAGGCGGTGGGGCGTCCGCTGGTGGTGATCCGTTTGCCGAAAGCAGACGCCTGGGAGGTGAAGATGCGTTGGGAAAGCGCAACGACGCTGATGAAGATTCCGGAACCGCGTACCTATCGCCTGGGCGATGATCTGATTTTGCCGGAAGGAATTACTTTGCGGCAGATATCCGATCCGCAAAGATGTTTGCACGGCCGCCGAGTTGCTCTTCCTGGCCGCCATTTGGTCTTTGCGGAAGTGGAAGAGGGTGATTGCAGGTGGGCGCTTCCGATTGCCTTCACTGTGGTCACCAGAGAGGCGAAAGCTCCGGATATGACCGCGGTCGCCGAGGGCCTGGTGCCTGAGATGGTGGATTTGAGCGCCCATCTGCGTGATCGAGTTACAGAGATTTTCAGCCGCGGGTATTTGGCGCCACGGTCGCCTTATTGCTCGCTTGCCATTCCTGAGCAGGGAATTGGCGGATGGGCCAACTTCAATACCGATCCGATGATTGATGATGCCGGCCTGCGCGCAACTGGCGGAATTCTGAAGACGCCGTTCGGTGTGCCATTTCGTACGGTGGCTGGAGCCAAGGATCCTAATTGCATTTTTCTGTCGCAATGGGAGCAGGACGCGGTTTCAGTAGAGATTCCGCTTCGCGGAAAGGCCCGCGCGATGTATCTCATGATGGCCGGGACGACCCTGCCGCGAGCCAGCCGCATGGTCAATGGCATTATTACGGCTTCTTATGAAGATGGAAGCGTTTCGGCGCTCGAGCTGAGAAACCCTGAAACCTGGTGGCCGATTGAGCGTGACTACTTAGTGGACGACTTTCTCTTCGTCGATCCTGGCCCGCTGCCGGTGCGGGTGAATTTGCGAACAGCGCAAGTGCGAGTGCTGAAACGGCGCGATTTTGTAGGTAAGGGGCGCTCGGTTCCTGGCGGCGCAGCAACCATTTTGCGAATGGATTTGGACGGCGAAAAGCTCTTGCGATCTTTGACGGTGAAGGCGTCGATCTACGGGGTGGTGATTGGGTTGATGGCAGCTACACTTCTCCGCCAGCCGTGAAATCCAGGCCATGCCCGTGACCATGAGCGAAGGATCGTGGTCTGATGCTGGGCGGTCTCCGGCCGTGAAATTTGCGATCTGGCATTTTGGGCACTGCGAGCCGGCAGACCTGAGACGGTATCGCCTCCGCATGTGTGACTCCCGCCTTACACGCTCGGAAATGGGCGCCGGTCACGCCCAAATCATGCTGAAACCCGTCGTTTCTTTGACAGAGTTCTCTTTGCTCTGATACGTTTAGTACCGCTTCTGTAATACCACATAGCGCTTGTGATAGAGGCTGACTGGGGTATAAAAATGCAATATAGCAGAGCTCATATTCTGTCCTTCGCCGAGTTCACGCTTTGCGCAATCTTTGTTTCCGCAAGCCATCCAGTCCCTGCGCAATCCGCGTCTCAGCTTCGCACCATCAAAACCCCGCTGGCTTCGCTCCAGATTTCCGATCAGTCCTGCGACCTTAAGGGCGTCGACTGGAATCATCCCAATCTCCAGTTGATCGGGGATTCTCGGCTTGGAGAAAACTTCCGCATCCTGCTGCCTGAGAAAGGTTACGAAGCGGACTACTTCTACAGTCGAGATCAAAAAGTCAGCAGCATATCGACCTCGCCCAACGGTGTTGTTTGCACCTATGATTCCCTGAAAAATGCCCGGGAAACGGTTCCGGTCAAAGTGCGCTACAGCATGCAGGCCATCGACGGTCAGATTCAGTTTTCTATCGAAGTCGACAATCCAACGTATCGACCGCTGGCTGAAGTCATGTATGGGATCATCGGTGGCCAGCAGGGAATTGGCAACCGTCTTGAGACGGAGACGATGTTGCCGGGTGCAAATGCCAATCTCGTGCCGCAACTGTTCACTCGATTTGCAGGCGGTGGATACGGTGGCGGCAATCTGGGCATTCGCTACGATGCGGCCTCCTTCCCCTATCCCGGAAGACTATCGATGGGATGGATGGATGTCTACAACCCTAGCGTCGGTCTCGGCTACTATTACGCCGACCAGGATCCGGACACGCGTTTGACGCTGCTTGAGACAGAGATGCGCCCATTTGCCAAAAGTGCGGTTGTGGGTGATAGCTGGCCCACGCCGGCCGAGGCTCAAGGCTATCCCACCGGCATCACAACCGGCTGGGTTGATATGCCCTACTTGCGCAATGGCACGTTCAGGGCCGGTCCTGTGGCTTTAGAGGTTCACACCGGTGATTGGCATGCAGCCAGCCGGATTTACCGTTCGTGGTTCGATCAATACTTTAAAGTCGATCGGCCGCGAAGCTGGCTGCGCGAGCAGAATGCATGGCAGTCGATCATCTTATCGAACAGCGAGGATGCGGTTGTTCATCGCTTCAATGAATTGCCGAGACTGGCTGTTGATGCCAAGAAATATGGAATCACCACCTTTGAAATTCTCGGCTGGGACATTGGAGGAATCGATCGCGGGTATCCGCAATATCAGCCTAACCCCCAGCTGGGGACTCCGGCGGAGTTCCGAAAAGCATTGGCGGAAATCCGCGCCATGGGCGTACATCCGCTGATCTTCTCGAATATTCAATTTGCTGACACCGCAACGCCGATCTTTCGCGAATGGCTGCAGCAGTTCACCGTTGACGGTCGTTGGGCGCCCGACTGGCCCATGCTCGGATGGGGCGAAGGAACGATCAGCGCCCGCGCAGGACTGACGCGATCCAATATGACTCTCGTCAGCCCATCACAGCCGCAGTACCGCGAGTATCTGATCGACCAGTACCTGCAACTCGTCCGCGATGGCGCTGAAGGTTTCCAATTCGACAAAACAAATATTCTGAATGCGCTGGATTTTAATCCTACCGTTCCCACTTCCCCAGATAAGTCCCTGGTGGACGGCCTGCTGGAGACATATCGGGAGTTGCTAGCCAAGGCCCATGCCATCGATCCCAACGTTGCGCTCGCTTCGGAGATCTGGTATGACCGCGCCTTTCCTTATGTCGACGTTTCTTACACGCGGATGGGCCAGATCGACATGAATTCAACGGTTCTGCGCTACACCTTCCCGGAGTGGACCGAGACCATCTTCGGAGAGAGCCCCGGCGACTTCAATCCCATGAATAACGGGATGAGATATGGAATGGTGTGGGATCTTGCGCCACGGCACTATAACGATTCGGTTGACGATCCCCTCACGCGCCCCCTTGCCCGCTATGTCAGCGAGTTGATCCGGATCCGCAAGGAGTACGCCAATCTGCTCTTCTACGGCCGTTTCAACGACACCACAGGGGCAACGGTTAAAGGCGGCGGACCCTACATTCGCTATTCCGTCTTCGATCCATTTCACTCCGGCAACAGCGGCCGCGCCTGTGTCATCGTCAATTTCGGCAATAGCCCGGCATCCGTCGAGGTCAATCTCGATGGAATGACGGGTAATGTTCGAATTGCCGCGCCGTTTCAGGCCGACCGCACTGACTCCTTGCCCGTTCGCATGACCATCCCCCCGGACCGGCTTGCGGTAGTGGTAAAACAATGATCGCCGATTCTCGCGCGGCGTCCGCCTTGAAGACGGAATTGGCCATTGGAGTTCTGATCGCCAGTGTCACGTCTCAGTCCATGAGGAAACATGCGCATTGAAAAAGTTTGGGCGGAGCTCTACCGGATCCCCGTTCATCGTGAAATGCACGACGCCATCCGCCATTTCAGCAAGATGGATATGGTATTTGTTCACGTTAAAACTGACGACGGACTTCTTGGCTCGGGTTTCACTTACAGCATCATTCCCCTGGGAGCCAGCGAAGTTTGCTCAATCGTAAATGGCGGCATGGGGGAACTTATCCATGGCATGGATCCGCGAAACCATGAGCAAGTCTGGTCGCGCGTGTGGCGGCAAGTAGATTGGGTAGGACGAGGGGGAATTGCCATTCTCGCCGTTGCTGCAATCGACATCGCCATCTGGGATCTCAAATCCAAAGCAGCCAACATGCCTTTATACAAGCTGCTAGGCGGCGCGCGCACCCGCGTTCCCGTCTATAACACCGACGGAGGGTGGCTTAACCACTCAATTGAACAGCTTGTGGAAGAAGCAGAGCGAATTGTTGCCGCCGGTTTTCGCGGAACGAAAATCAAGGTCGGGAAAGAAGATCCTTCTGAGGATGTAGAGCGGATTGCTGCCGTGCGCAAGGTACTCGGACCTAATCGGACATTGATGGTCGACGCCAATGAACGTTTTACCGCCGCCGAAGCGATTCGCCGCGCGCGCATGTGGGAGCCATGGAATCTTTTCTGGTTTGAAGAACCACTTCCCGCCGAAGACGTTCTTGGCCATGCCAACCTCAGGGCGCATACATCCGTGCCCATCGCCCTGGGTGAGTCACTCTTCAATCGCTTTCAATTTCGCGATTACATCGCATCCGGGGGCGCATCGATTGTTCAACCTGATGTCTGTCGCTGCGGCGGGATTACCGAGTGGCTCAAAATTGCCCACATGGCAGACTGTCATAATATGCAGGTGAGTCCGCACTTTGTCATGGAGCTTCATCTTCCCCTCGCTGCGGCCATACCTAACAGTCTATTTGTTGAGTACATTCCGTCTCTGGATCCGGTGCTCACAGAGCCGCTCAAAATGGTCGAGGGCTGCTTTGTGCCCAGCGAAGAACCTGGCCTTGGAATTCCATTCGACTGGGATCGGTTGCGCTCGTTTAAGGTGAACCATGAGAATTGACAGTCATCAGCACTATTGGAAGGTCGGGCGCGGCGACTATCACTGGATGGCCTCTGCGGCTCCCGTCCTGCATCGCGACTATCTTCCCTCCGATCTGCTGCCCGCTCTCCTCCGGCACGGCATACAAAAGACCATTCTCGTGCAAGCTGCGCAGACAGTGGCCGAAACGGATTTCCTGCTTAAGCTGGCCGCCGAGGATGATCGTGTTGCGGGCGTGGTGGGATGGTTGGATATGGAAGCCGCGGATTTTCCTGCGCAATTTGATCGATATCGAAAAAATCCCAAATTCATCGCGCTGCGCCCCATGCTCCAGGACATCCCCGATGACCGCTGGATTCTGCGCCCAAATGTTCTTTCCGCGTTGAAAGAAGTGGCCGCCGCGGATTTCCCATTCGACTTCCTGACCTACCCGCGCCATCTTCCCTTTGTTCTCCAAGTCCTGGATGCTGTTCCCCACTTGCGCGCAGTTATTGATCACATTTCCAAACCAGATATCCGCTCCGGCCAATTGGATCCGTGGCGAAGCTTGATCTCTTCCATAGCCCGGCACGCTAACGTCTATTGCAAGCTTTCGGGAATGATTACTGAGGCGGATCATCGAAGCTGGTCTCCGCATGACCTGCTGCCCTATGTTAATCACGTAATAGAGTGCTTCGGTTTTGAGCGGGTCATGTTTGGAAGCGATTGGCCGGTATGTCTTTGCGCCGGAAGTTACGACCAGGTAATAAATGTGCTGCGGGAAATTCTTGCAGCAAAACTGGATCAGGAGAGGGAGGCAAAGCTCTTTGGTCGAAATGCCATTGCGTTTTATAAACTTGATGCGGAGGCGGAGAAATGAAAAGTGAGGTCCGCGTCGCTTTCGTCGGCGCGGGCACTGTCGCCGAAATGCACGGGCGCGGTGTGAGTGCCGTTCCAAATATCCGGCTGGTTGGTGCGTATGACCACGATCGTCAGAAAGCGGAACTGATTACCAGCCGGTTTGGCGGACGCATCTTTGATAGCCTGGAAGAGATTCTTTCCGACCGGGAGGTTGATGCGGTTCATGTACTGACTCCCATTGACCATCATGTATCCCAGGCCGTCGCATCCCTTCGCGCGGGCAAACATGTTTTGCTGGAGAAACCGGTCGCGTCGACGCACGAAGAGATCAAACTACTGAAGTCCGAAGCGGTCGAG
The DNA here is from genome assembly GCA_030038435.1 of Acidobacteriaceae bacterium. GTDB lineage: Bacteria > Acidobacteriota > Terriglobia > Terriglobales > Acidobacteriaceae > Telmatobacter. Next base: position 10,196 of record JASHOY010000043.1, read on the forward strand.
GCTGGCCGCATTTGTATGCCAGCTCATAACTATATTTACGCGCCCTCTGTGCGGCGGGCCAGGCGACTCATCGAAACCGGTAAGTTAGGTAGAATTGCGAGTCTCTGGATCATCTATAACATCTTTCATTCCGATCATGCGCTGTCTATGTACGGCGGAGTTTTGCGTGAGGTCTGTACCCATCATGCATACTCCGTCCTCCATTTGCTCGGCCGTCCGCGCCGTGTCTCAGCGGTCGCTTCCAGTCTACGCGAGAGGCATGCGGGCAAGGAAGAGCAGGCCATGATCGTCTGCGAAATGCAGGATGGTGCAATCGCCAATCTCTGGAGCAGCTTTGCAGCCGATGATCCTACTGCTGATCCCTGGACAGTCGTCTACAAGGTCCTGGGAACCAATGGCGGGGTGAGTTACTCCTGGAATGAAGCTCAATTCAGGGATGAGGGAGGGCCAGCATGGGGAATGCCGTGTTATGAAGAGAGCTTTGTTGAGGAGATTGACCATTTTATTAACCGCTGCGTGCTGGGCGGGGATTTACCGCTTTCCACACTGGAAGACGCTGCCGATGCATTGAGCATTCTAATCGCCGCCGAACGATCGATTGACAGACTCGATACTCTTGCCCCTGTCGTGTACTCGGAATAGATGAGATTGAAGTCATTGGAGGAACATTGTATTTTCGCTTCGCGCTTCAACCGGCTCTTTTGACATTGTTCTTGATCAATCCGTTTTTGCGAGCGCAGGTGAAAATAGTGCGCGTCAATCCTCCGCAAACTGATCCGGCTATTGCAACCGTGCATGGTCCGCATATCGCAGTCTACGATCCATCGGCCGCTCCTCGACATGAGCTATTTCTTTTTCTCGTAGGCACAGGACGCAGCGCGGCAAGCAGTTTGAAAATGGACGGTGTCTTTGCATCCTGGGGATACCACGCCGTCAGCCTGGATTACGAAGACAACGTCATTGCAGTTACTTGTGCTCATAGCTCAAATAGCGCTTGTTTCGACGATTACCGGAAGGCCATCGTGACCGGTGCGCCAGTCAGCAGAAAAATCAAAGTCGATGCCGCTAATTCAATTCTGAACCGGTTGCAAAGGCTTCTTGTCTATCTTGTGAAGGTTGATCCGAAGGGGGGATGGAGCCAGTTTGTGAAAAATGGCCGGCCGGCGTGGGATCGCATCATCGTTGCCGGCCACTCCCAGGGAGCCGGGCACGCAGCTTACCTGGGAAAGCTCTTCAGTGTGGACCGGGTGCTGATGTTTTCCGGTCCGCAGGATTATCTTGACGACCTTGGTAAGCCTGCACCATGGCAAGCTGGTAGGAGTGCTACACCTCCTTCGCGCTTCTTCGCCTTCCTTAATCTCGAAGATCCCTTCAATGTGCACCATCAAATCGCCAATTGTATGATGCTGATGAAGATGTCGAAGCCGGATACGCTGATGGTCAAACCCGGCGAAGTGATTCACGGGTACCATCAGATCTTGATCAATGACTATCCCACGCGGCAGCATCACGGTTCGACCTTATTTCCCCAATTTGAGAATGTATGGAAATATATGGTCAGCGTGCCGGTGAAATAACTTCTAATCTTCGAGATCGATGCTGGCCGGATGTCGGAGGTCACAGAGCTGGCTGGCAAACTGGCGAGCTGCTGCAATTGGAACGAGCGGGGTGAACACCTCCGATGTCAGCCAAAACTCAGTCTCCGGCGCAGGATTCGGCGGTTCGCAGCCGATAGGCTATGACTCTAGGATTGTCGTATCCCCCTGGCAATGAAGTCACCTGGATAAGCGCTTCAAAAGGCGCTACAGTCGATCCCGGTTTATGTCCGATGCTGTTGAGCAACGTTTCCAGCCGGAGCGGATCGGTGATCATATCCCCGGCGGCCTGCGTTGCCTGCGCGTTCAGTCCATCCAGGAGCACAGTCAAGCCATGGTCGCCACACCCTTTAAGAAGCGCAATCACTCCATAGCTCGTATAGGCTTTTTCTTTCATCCTCTGCGTGTCGAACATCGCCGGTATAGCGTACTCCCTTGCCTCCCCGGCTCGGGGAGAGCGATCCACGAATTCCGGTGCGCCCGATTGGGGATTCTGTTCCAATTGGAAGTTGAGAGCGGGTTCGTAAACTTCAACCCAGGGATTGGAGCGATGGCTGCCAATCAGGACCACGTTGCCGCGATGGAAGAAGTCGGAGCTGGCGTCTCTGGCAAACACGGGAGTTTCCCGGCTTTGGTATTCCGCCGCCAAGGTGGCCAGGCGGACGGAAATTTCGAGATCGGCCGGGCTGGTCACGCGCCGCATGGCGACGTTAAAGAACTTATTACCCTGTTCATTCAGATATGTGCGATTGAGATAGTCACCCAGACCAAGCGTTTGATTGTTCAAATCCTGCCAAAGGGCAAAACTCGGGTCAGAATAGACGACCTTGAGACCTTCATTCGGATTGCTGAAAAACTGGCTCCAAAAATCGCGAATGGCGCCATCGGGAAGACCAGCGCCGCTGCGGACTTCCTCACCCATTTCGTGTCGCGTCAAAAGCACCGATGCTGTAATCGCGACAAGGAGGCAGGCTGCCAGAAAAAGCCATCGCCGCCACGCGAACTTGAGTTCGCGTTTTGCCGGCAAAGCCTGTGTCATGGTCAAAGGTCGAGACAATTGCGCGTCGGCCGGAGAATCCGCGGACACTGAGACGCGCGGCACAAACTCCGGGACGTAGCTTCCCCGTGGTATCGTAATCACCACGCGCTCTTCGAGGCCCTCGGAGGCGAAATATCGTTCCAGCCGACCGCGGAGTTCATGAGCTCGCACGCGGACTATGTTGTCGTCCGCTGGGTTGTAATTGGGCTTGCGCCCCAGGACCTCCGTCCCGATCGTCTGCTCTTTCAACCGTTCTGCTCGCCCCAGGATGGCGTGGTCTGCGATAAAGACCAGGAAGGCGCGCATGGCCGCGGCGCGTCGAAACGACTCACTGTTGACAACCCGCTGAACCAGTTCCCGTTTCTGCTCCGGCGACAACGAAGCTTCGCCTTTCGTCGAATTCGAAGATAAGACCGGCGCTTCTTCCTGCACGATCAGCAATTTTACGGTAAATTTTTAACCGTTTGCAACGGCATACCCCAACCGAGCGAACTTCCGATATAAGCGGCTGCAGCGGTGAGCCTCGCAGGCTCCAAAGCCGGATCGGAATCGCCGGCCGAAGGAGAGAATTGCGCATCTGATCCTGGGTAAGCTTCTTTGGCAAAAGGTGGATAGTTTTCTTCCCTACGCCCGCTTGGTGCGGAAAGATTATCTTGCATCGGACCGGAAAGACACCGTTGCCCCGGGGAATATGGCTTCCCGAGGAAGAGTCCCATCGAAACGTTGTTCGAGTTTACCGTTAGTTCACTTCACAAACCCCGCCTGGCCGCGTGAGGCTGGAGGGCGATACAAAGGGCGCTTGGTTATCGTCCTGCGGGACTCTCCGCGTGCAATGACAGTCAGAATTCTCGATTCCAGAAAGACCGGTCTCTCAGAATTACCGATGAAGATTGAAGCTCTCAACCTGGCAAGCCACAAGGTTACTGAAATAAATGCGTTTTTGCTTTTGAAAGCAGAAGACTCAAGTCCCACAAGGATTGGAGAAAACAGAAGAAAACGGTACCTTCGCGCTCGCTTTCCCGGGATCATGCACCGCCTCGCAACCGGCTCATGGTGAGTGCGGTAGCGGGGCACGGCGCCAACAGTCGCAGTCGAAACGGAATCGCCTGATTCCCCAAGTTCAAGGAGGCAATAGAAATGAACCTGCTCCAAACGACGGCGAGGCCGCGCGGGAAGTTCGCTCTCAACACGCGCTGCTTCATGTCCGGCTTGACGACGCAAAGCTGGCCTTCAAATGGTAACGTTATGCAAAAAGGCATGGCTCAACTGCTCGCGGTGACACTCGCCGTGGCGCTGGCCCTTGCCTCTTGCGTCCAAACCTGCGCGCAGGCCGGCATCGACCAGGGCAGCGTTACCGGCACCATCAAAGATCCAAGTGGCGCACTCGTAGCCGGCGCCAGGTGTACGCTGACCAACACGGAAACCGGTATTTCGCAAACCGCCACTTCCACATCGGCCGGCGCTTATTCGTTTCCCTACGTCCAGATTGGGACCTATGCGCTGAAAGTCACCAAGGCCGGATTCAAGGAATATAACCTCAAAGGCATTGTGGTGAATCTCGGCAGCAGCACCACCGAGGATGCCACGCTTCAGGTGGGCGCAGCCGATGTGCAAGTCACAGTTACGTCCGCGGCGCCCCTTTTGCAGGCGCAGAGCGCCTCGCTGGGCACTACCATCAGCGGCTATATGGTCAACCAGTTACCTCTCTTTGGCGGCAGCGGCGGCAGGAACTTCATGGACCTGATTACCACCACTCCAGGCGTGCAGTTCACGGGCAGCAATCAGAGCACGGGAACTTTTCTCGTCAATGGCGTGCAAAGCGGCCAGGTTGACGTGCGCCTCAACGGCGCCGACGACAATGCGGAGGTCTTCGGTGGCATCACCATTCCCCCCATTCCCGATGCCATCCAGGAGATGAGAGTCGAAAGCGGCAACAACCCAGCCTCCACGGGCGAGTTTTACGGAACCGTCGTGAACGTCGAAACCCAAGCCGGGACCAACAAGTTCCGGGGCACTCTCTGGGAATACAACGAGAACGACATGTTCGACGCCAACGACTACTTCAACAAGCTGCACCAGTTGGTGACCAACGCCAAGCACTCCCCCAATCGGCCCGGCCGGTATAAAGAAAACGAATACGGCGGCGTGTTCGGCGGACCAGTCATGCTGCCGCGCTACAACGGCCGCAACAAGACCTTTTTCACGGTTGATTTTCAGCGCACCAATTACACGCAGAGCAACCAGTACACAGAGACGGTTCCTACGCTGAACATGCAGAACAGCGGGTTCACGAACCTTTCTGACATCTTTGACCTCAATTACCAGACCTCTGCCGCCAACGCCGGCAAATCGGAAAAAACTGACGGCGAGAGCCGCAGCTTCCAGATCGGCACCATCTTCGATCCCGCCACCACCCGCGCCATCCCCTGCGGCGGCTTAGACCCCATCACCGGTCTGACCGCAAATTGCACATCCGGCGAAACCGGCATAGTCACCAACCCTGACAACATTGGAGGCGCTGGGAGCACGCAGCAGTATGCGATCGTCCGCGATCCGTATTTCGGCGCCGCTCCCGCGGGCTGCCCGAGCCTGGTGGGGACCACCAACTGGAACACCACAGTAAATCAGGGTTCCGTCAACCCCGCATGTCTCAACCAGCTTCCCGGCAACCGCCTCGATCCCAATGCAATTGCACTTCTCAAACTGTTTCCCCAGCCCAACCAGCAAAATGCAGGTAGCCTGACGTACAGCAATAACTACTATGTCGCGGTACCGCAGCCAACTAATACTACCCAATACGATATTCGGATTGACCACGTCTTGGGCAGCAAGGACCGTCTCTTCGGAACCTTCAGCCACTACCTGCAAACCTCGCCCGGCGCGGCGCCGCTGCCAGGTATTCTCGAGGGCGGCACCACAGGCAGCAACTTCCAGGGCAACAGCCCCAAGTTCATTCTCGTCGTCAGTGAAACACACGTCTTCGGTCCAGATCTGATTAATCAGTTCCGCGTCTCCCGCTCACGGAATAAGGGCTTGAACCTCGATCCCGGCAACATTGACAACACACCGGGTATCCCGGCGCAATTTGGAATCCAAGGTATTCCGCAGACTGGACAGGGAGGCTTGGCCAACGGAGGGCTACCCGACTTCAACGGCATGAGCGGTCTTTCGGCCTTCGGGTCCCGGGCCAATATCACCAACGTGAACGACGGCTCATGGGAGTTCTCCGATGATTTGACCAGAATCAAGGGCAAGCACGAGTTGCATTTTGGCGGCGAGTGGCTGTGGACCTACGGCAACATAGCCCAACTCCCGTATTCCAGGGGCAATTTCAGTTATAGCGGCGTCTATTCTGACGTGCCTTACTCAGGCGACGGCAATACCTCGCTCGCCGATTTCTTGCTGGTCCCCACCACTTCTACAGTCGGCGCAGCCGGCCTGAGCACTTCGAGCAACTTGATCGGGGGCGTGAGCGGCTACAACGGCAATAACTATAACCTTTCCACCTATCACGCTCCTTACCTTGCCTTCTACGCCACCGACGACTGGAAGATCACTCCCAATTTCACCGCCAATCTGGGCATCCGCTACGAGTACTTCGGGCCCTATTACTCGGATGGCGGCCAGGAAGCCAACCTGTGGATGGGCGGCTACGGCAACACCGCCAGCGGCACCGCCTTTTACGTCGCCCACGACGGCTGCGCCACCACCATGTCTCAGTTCTTCAGGGGGCTGATGGCTTATGACAACATCCCCATCATTTGCGAACCCAACAATGCCGCCAACGAGACCCCCAAGGCCAACTGGGCTCCGCGCCTGGGCTTCGCATACCGCGTCCGTCCCGATCTCGTGGTTCGCGCCGGCGCCGGCATGGCCTACGGCGGTTTCGGATCCGTGGGATACGGCGGCACGCTGGGTACCAACTATCCGTTCCGGTTTACCGTGCAGAATACCGGCGCCAACAACGCTTATACACCGCAAGTGATCGGCTCCAGCACGGCGACAATGGAGAACACATTTGCGCTGGTCAACCTCACGGACCCTGCCAACGGCGTAACACCCGTCGGAAGCATCGCTCTTTATGGAAAGCAATATCATTTTAAGGAACCGTACGTCATCACCCTGGACATGGCGGTGCAGTGGCAGTTTTCAAACCACGATTCGGTTCAGGCTCTCTACGATGGTCAGATCGGCCAGGACCTCGAGAGCGCCGATCCCTATAACAACGCACCCAACGAACTGCTGACGCCGGGCACAACCACCGTCAGCATCTGCGCAACGCCGTCTAATCCCTACTGCGCCACCGGATACGTTCCATTCCCGAATTTGAACGCTCTCACCGGCCCCATGGAGACTACCGAACAGGTGAGCAACTACCAGTCGGGGCAGTTGGAGTATCAGCACCAGTTCGGATACGGATTCACCATGGACGCGAACTACACTTTCGCTCGCCAATGGGCCGACACGCAGGGCGGACAGCAGAACTCGGGAGGCCCAGGCAACGGACGCGCACCGTGGGTCACCGGTTATCGGTATGACTACGATCGCGCCTCGAACCTGGCCGAGAACGTCTTCAAAATGTCGGGTGTATATAACCTGCCCTTCGGCCGGGGCCGCTATTTCGCCGCTCATGATAACGAACTGGCCGATGCCTTCATTGGCGGCTGGAGTCTGGCTCCCATCTGGGAGGCATTCAGCGGCACTCTGGCCAATGTCAGCTGCCAGGGCACCAACGGCTATGGCAATAATCCCAGCTTCAACGGCCCGTGGTTCGACACCAACAAAACTGCCTTCGGATGCAACGCGCCCTTGGAAGCCGCTGTTCCCCTCTACGGTCCCGGCTCTAAGGACCTCCATCACACGCGGACCACCGGCTATTGGAACTCCTCGGCATTTACCGCGCCGCAATACGCAGTTCAATATAACGGCTCGCCCGATCTCACCCCGCTGGGCATAAGGGGCAATCAGATCTATGGTCCAGGCTGGTACGATGTCGACCTCGCACTAAGCAAGCAGTTTTCCACCGGCGAGGGCACGCACTTCGAACTTGGTGCGCAGGCGGTCAACGCCTTTAACCACGTACAACTCAATAACCCGGGAACCAGCAATTACACCACGCCCAGCAGTGAGTCACTGACCGGCGGCTTCGGCACCATCACAGGTGACCGCTTCGGCAATGGCGAGGGCCGAGTCATTGAGCTTTTCGGCAAATTCTATTTCTAGCTTCCTCCTGGAGAAACAGAAAACCACGCAACATAGCTTCGATGGTGAAGGCCGGCTCCGGTCTTCACCATCGGATTTTTCCTCTCAATCGCCTCCTGGGGTTTCCCCCGCTATACAGGTCCCACCCCCGAAAGACCAGCCCTTAAGGAGTACACCTATGAACATCAGTCGCCGCAACTTCCTGGAAACCGCTGCGGGAGCGGGCGCATACGCCGCGCTCTCGCCTCACTTCGCCAAAGGACAGGAAGGGAATTGGCAACCGGGCCTGATTTGGCCGCCTGACCAGGCTTTGCCGCATTTTCTTCCGCCAGACTACCTCGACGCCGCTGCCATTGAGAGTCTAACGGGCGACGAGCAAATCCTGCTGGTAACGCTGCAAGGCGTCGTGAACCGCCGCCAGACGCGCATCTATTTACGCCAGAACGGGGACGGCACCGATGGGACTTGGTTGGATACGCTTCAAACCATGTTCCACATCCAGACCAATCTCGCCAGCGATCCGCTCAGCCTTATTTACAAATATCGCCAGGAAGTGCGAGGCGCGATCATTTACGATCCTCTGGTTTCTCACACCATCAATGTGGCTACCAGCCTTGCCGGCCTGATGGATGCCGTGGTCACTTCGGCAGACGTGGCCGCTCAATATGGGCTCCCGATTGTTATGGATCTGCGTGGCCGATTTACCGGCAAACTCCAGGCCTATAACTGGCTGATTGACAATTACTGGCCCCAGCTTACTCATCGCCTTCTGGTTGGCATCAATCCCGCTAACATCAGCGCCGCTCCCGGAGTGGAATGGACCGCCGTGCTCGAGCAAACCACCCAGGTGCATAACTCCTCGAACAAGGGAACTTATAATGTGGACTTGACTTCCTTTCTGGGCACGCAGTCCGTCTACGTGCGTTTTCAGGATTCCTTCCAAAACCAGGGCTTTGGTCCATCCGTGCAGCAGGTCACGGTGCTGGCGGACGGAAATGTAATCGCTTCTTTCCAGCCCACAACGGCCGACGAAGACCCATTTCTATACGAAGAGGATAATTCCGCCGTCGCCAGTGGCGGATGGCGCTTCGCCGACGCGACCGCATACTTCATTTACAGGTTTACGCCGCCGGCCGGAACTAAAACACTTACCGTGCAGGTGCTGATGTGGAATCAATTTCTGATTACGGCCACGAATCAGCCGCCGCTGGTCTACAGCCCCAATGCGAGAATGCGGGACTACATTGCGGGAACGCAAGCCCTGGTATTCTGGCTCGACCCGGAAGTGCCCGGCGCCGAGGCCCAGCTCTTCGCGGAAATCCTGCAAAAGACCGGTCCGAACACGCCCTATCTGGGCTGGTACGTTGACGGGCGCGAGGTGCCAGGAACCACTTTGCTCTCTGAAAATGCATCGCTGGTCATCGCCGCAGATTTGTTGAACAACGCGACCGTGATGAGCGCGGTGCCTGCGCCGATCCGCGCGTTTCAGCCTCCTGCTCCTGTCCCCGAGCTGAAGAACAAGATCTATGTCACCATCACCATGAGCGAAGGCGACAACATGCAGTACTGCGAACATCGCCTGCGGCAAATCTGGGACGACCCGAATCGTGGTCAGTTGCCGATCAATTGGAGCATCAGCCCATTCATGCTCGACATTGGGACGCCGATGCTTCATTACTATCAATCCACGCAATCTCCGAACGACTTCTTGGTGGCTGGTCCTTCTGGCGCGGGCTATACCTATCCCGCAGCCTGGCCCGCAGCCGATTTCCCGGCATATGTCCAGCGAACTGGCCAATACATGGAGCGTCAGGGCCTGAACGTGATTTTTGCCTTGAATCACCCCAATGGCGCAGTCACGAATCTTACCGATAGTCTGGCTGCCGAGTACAAGCAGTATGTGCGCGGCTTGCTGGGAATCTTCTTCGATTGGACTTCCACCAGCAATCTCACCACGCCTGACGGTCTTCCGGTAATCAGTGACGTTCAGATCACCAGTGCCAGCCAGGGTCTGACAGAACTCACTAATGCAGCGAACAACTGGAGCGGCGACATCCCACTCTTCGTCTCCATCAGCGCCATTGCCTGGGACTTGACGCCGACGACGGTGAACCAGCTCATTGCCTCGTTGGGTTCGCAATTCGAGGTGGTGCGGGGCGACGTCTTCTTCAAGCTTCTCCAGCAAACCCTCGGTAGTTCATAGGCAGTGGCAGAGCCCGATGCTGCATTGAAGCAAGTCACCAAATTAAGGGTAAGAGCCGGATCCATTCTGGCGTGGATCCGGCTCTTAAAATAGCAAAGAGAATTGCCCCGAAATCTATCCCGGGGAGTGTTCGAATAAATTTGGGGGACTATGAAACGCAGAAATTTTCTGAAAACGGCAGGGGTGGCAGTTGCAGGGGCGCTGGTTTGCGGGCGCCGGCTGGGTGCGCAAATTGCGGGAGGCGACAGCACCGGACTTCAATTTGCTTCCACCCATATGGACATTCAATTGTCGCCAGCAGCGCCCGAGTTTCTCGGCCTCAACATCGACGGCCTGGGAAAAGGCAAGCGCGACAAGAGCTGCGTGGACGCCAACTCAACCACAAACGGTTATTCAGCCTCCGTCTCCACTTCCGGAAGCGGTCGGCGCATAGAGTATCGTCCCGCGTCGGCCGGCCGGCACGCCCGGCCCGCATGGACTTTCGAGATTTCGGATAAGAAGATCGTTCTCACTTCCGAGTGGTCCTCGCGTTCCGCACCCCGCCCCATGAGCTTTCACTTCGACCTGAAACAGGTTCACAGCACCGTGCTCGGCCTTTTCCGTAAAGACAAATTGCTTGCCGCGCCGGTGCTGATGCACTTCCCCAACCAGGGTTCCATACGGCTCAGCTCGAGCGCTCCTGAACTCGGTCTCACCTATGAATCCAGCCGGCCCGACGAAACCGCGCTGCTATCACTGCCCGGCGCAACCTCCGAACATCGCCGCGTTGTCTACACCCTCGAAGTCACCTCCATCTTTCCCGATCTCCCCGGCATCGCCGGCGACCCGCGATTCGATCCCTTCCGCCGCGGCTGGCTCGACGTGCTGCAGCTCAACCCCTCGCTTCGCGCCCTCGCCAACAACACCGCCAGCGATACCTGCGCGTTCTGTTATTACGAATTTGCTGATATCGCCGCGCTCTCGCCGCAGCTTACCCCGGGGCTCACGGCGCTCGATGTGGTTCGCCAGACGCTGGACAGGATTCTCGCTGGCGGAACAGCCTACGGCTTGCCCGCCCCCCACAACATGTACTTCACCAGCGCATTCTCTGACACTTATCCTTCGCTGATGATCGCCGCCGCTAACTGCGTGCGTGCAGGACAAAGCAACGATTGGCTAACGGCGAATTACGAGGGTATTCGCAGTTGGGCTGAGACCATGCTGGCCACTGACACCGACCGCGACGGACTCTTCAAGTACAGCGTCAGCGGCGATTCCGGCATCTGGAAAGACGGAGCACCCTCCTTCCGCCCCTCCAACTGGTGGGACACCATCGGTTTCGGCCACGAAGACGCCTACGGCAACGCTCTCGCTTATCGCGCCCTCCCCGACATGGCCATGATGGCGAAAAAAGTGGGCAGGGAAGGGGATGCCGCGCGTTATCTGGCAGCCGCGGAGAAATTGCGCAGCGCCTACTACAACCGGTTCTTCGATCCCGCCACCGGCGTCCTCGCCGGCTGGCGCAGTTCCGACGGAAAGCTGCACGACTATTACTTCCTCTTCGTCAACGGAATCGCCATCCACTACGGCCTGGTGACGAAGGAGCAGGCTAACAGCATCATGGACAATCTTCTGGCCAAGATGCGCGAGGTAGGCTACGACAATTTTCACCTCGGCCTGCCCGGCAACCTGATCACCGTAGCCTTGCCCGATTGCGTGGACAAGCGCGGCAATGGACGCTTCGGCTGCGGCGTCCGAGCTGACAATTCCGACGGCTTTGAGAATTACGAAAACGGCGGAGCCACCGGCGCCTTCGCTTTCTTCACCATCGCGGCGCTCTACGACCTCGGCCGCAAGGCGGAAGCCGACAAGATTCTCTTCGCCATGCTCGACGAATACGGCAAGGAAGGCTTCTCGCAGCGCGCAGCAGATGGTCTTTCCACGGATTGGCGCCGTTGGGACGGAACGCCGAAGGGGTACGAGGGGTACCTCTGCGACGATTATTACCCCATGCTCGCCGTTCCGGTGCGCCAGTCCGAGACGTCCTGGGAAAGCGGCTATCGGCCCACCACCGTTCTTACATGATCGCGGCGCTTTCGCCTGGATTTCGCAAACCGGACTTCCGGCTAGCGCTCGGGTGCGCGAATCCTCACAATTGCGGCGGTCGTGCTCCGCACCGTCAACTCAATCTTGTCGTCCTTCATGCGGCCGAGCGGCCTCCATTTGCCCGCCCACGGCACAGCGTTGGTAATCGCTGCTCCGCCCAACGTTGCGGTCATTCGCGTGGCGTTTCCCGGCTCGCCATCTGTCAATACCATAGCTGACACGGCTCCATCCTCGAATCCTTTCGCATCGATCGTTACCGCCGCATCGACCGCGTCATGCGAAAGCGTGTGCGTCTTGTTGATGACCGTCACGAAGAGATCGTGCGCCGTTCCCACTGCGTACGCGGTTAGATTGATCTTTCGCGAGTTCGTAACTGCCACCGGTTCAACATCACCGTGGCTGCCCAGCGCAAAGGCTCTCATGCCCAGAGCCTTCGGCGTCACGCGATAATTTCCGCAACCCGCGGCTGGGCAGGGGTTGAGATGGGGAACAATGGTGTCGGTCGGAATCCACGGGTTGTTATGAAAATTCACCCCGGCCATGTGGTGAGCCGCCCACCAATGCATGTAGTCCAGCGCCCATAATGCCGATGCATAGCCGTTGCTCGCATCTGCGACACCGTGAAGGCAATCATTCGCTTCCGTCATCCTGTAAGCCACGCCCATCGGCACCAGCGGCTGGAGCACCCGCGCGTACACAAATGGATAGGGATGAAATCTCGCCTGACCGCCGTTGAATGCCGGCTGCTCCCCAACTTCTGTACCGTCGTCCCACGCGCTGGAGAGCATATCGTTGATGGCCTCTGCCGCCGTGGTGTTCCCCGGGCCGCCCCACACGTAATCGTGTTGCAGAGCTTCGTCGAACATTACTGTTCCCTGCAAGTCCCGGGCAAACTGCACCGTCCAGGAAACGCCGTGGCTCGGGGTGGGGGTAAAACTGCTGGTGGCAGAGACCGCTGTGTCCGGTCCCGAAAACCTCGCGCCCGGCACGGCTTTGTGAATCACCTGGGCAAAGTGTCGCCAGTCGGCAAAGTACGAAGGGTACGCCGATCCCGGAACTCCCGGCCTGGTTTCATAAATTGCCGGGTCCACCACATGGTCTGGCCGCGAGTGATACCCCGAGACATCCGGTTCGTTGCCGATGGCAAAGCTGTCCACGTATGGCCGGTACCTGTCCCATATGTACCGGACAATTCTCGCGTCGTCCTCGGCCAGGTGCGGATTTGCGCATGCAGCTACATTCAGCAGGCGCACCGAATAGATGACCTTGATTCCCGCCGCTTTGGCGAACTCGAAGAGATTGTCGATGTCCTTATCTGTCGGAATCGGCGTGGAGCAGTGCTCCGTCGCTCCCGAGCCGTCCACAGTTCCTCCGCCTACGCGGATCTCCTTGATCCCGATGTTGCGGAATAAAGTTATAAGCTGTCTGTTCGCCGCCGTAAAAAAATATCCATGCACTCCGTAGGCATTGGGTAAAACGCTCTTCGTCTCAAATCCCAGGCCGACAAAATCGCCAGGAATTGCAAACTCGCGGACGGCTGTGTTGACAGTGACGGTTACCGGCGCCTGCGCCGCCAGCGCGGCGGTGAGAGTAAGGCTCGCAAGGGCGAAGCTCAGGATCCTTGTCCTCAAAAAGTGCTCCATTCTTGTTGAGGCGCGATTCTCTTCCCATCCTCACGGCAGGCTCTTCTCCCCGTTGCAATCGGACAAATTGCATCGCGCCGGACTCTGCGCCTCTCTGCCCTTTGCCGGCGTGCGGCCACCTGCGGCCCGTTCCGCACTGCTGGTCCAGCGCTGCAGGTGCGATTCGTCCATCAATAGAAAGCGCTCCAGGCTCAGCATCAGTTCTTCAAGCTTGTTGTGCAGGTGGCGACGCATGGCTGCGTCAGCTTCTTCTTCCGTTCCATCGGCCAGCGACTGCGCCAGCTTCTCATGCCAGTGCGCCGGCAGCTTGCGGCCGCCGTAAAGCTGCTGATCGTAAAACCAGTTGAACACCAGCAGTTGATTCCGCTCAATCTGCTGGGCCAGAAACGGTAGCTTGGTGCACTCGGCAATCCGTGTGTGATACAGCATGTGCAGATGGCGCCATTCGAAGAGCGCTTGCGGATCGGGTTCATCCGGACTGGTCGTGTTTTCGTGTTTTACGTCCAGTGTCTTACCCAGCTCAATCAGTTCTGCGCGCTCGCGCCTCGTGGCCATCCTGGCAAACAGGCGTGCCGACTGCGTCTCCAGTCCCTCCCGCACCGCCCAGAATCCTCGGATATCCTGCGGTGTCGGTGTCTTTACCTTGGTTCCCACGCGCGGCGTGTTTTCAATCAGGTACTCGTGCTCCAGCCGGCTCATCGCTTCGTTCACCGGCACGAGGCTCATCCCCAGCTCATCCGCCAAGTCGCGGCGTGAGATGATGGTCCCAAACGTGTATTGGCCTTTGAGGATGCGGTCTCGGACAAGCTGGTACGCTTGTTCCGACAACCCAGCGTTCTCCAGCTTTGGCTGCGTCATCTAACAACAATACCATTGTCTGATAGAGTCAGCAATCACTGGTGAAATACCAGGAAGGGGTTCCTGAGAGCCTGTGGGCGCATGGCGGTTTGCGTTCTTTGCTGGACCTGGACCCATTCCTGCCGCTGCAATTTTTGGCTTGACAAGATCTTGAGCGCGCGCATAGCGTGAAGCGCGTAATCGTTACCGCAATTCCGGCTGAGTATCAGATGCTCGCCGGTAAGGATATTCATCAAAGCCGCGCCCGATCGACCGGCGCAGTTGCGACCTCAGCATCAGCCGAATGCTTATAGGAGTCCGCATAATTGCAGCTGCGGATGTACGTCGAGTGCATGCATGATCATGAACCGACTGGGGACAGCAAAGGCCGGCAGATTCATTCTTCGGCCCTGGTGAAAAACCAGTTTTTGTTCGATTGGAATGAGAAAATTTCAGCCCTCACCGGATGATGGCATGTGAGACGGCCATTACGACGAGCGGATGCCGCGCTGTGTAATCGGGGAGCAGGTTAAACGCAAAACAAAAGCCAAACCGGAAGATCAATGAATTAGGAGGAGAAGCCGTGACACAAATCAAGCTGCTCGCAACCACCCGAGGCATCCGCCCCGTCGTGCTGCTGGCCATCCTCGGCATCGCCGCACTGCTCACCTCGAGAGCCGCCTTTGCCCAAGCCGACCAGGGAAGCATCAACGGCGTAGTACAGGACGCTTCCGGTGCCGTTATTCGCAATGCCAGCGTGACCCTCACCAGCACCGACACCGGTCTGGTGCTGAAGACCACCACCGATACCAACGGCATCTATACTTTTTCGCCCGTCAAAATCGGAAACTACTCGATCAGCGCCCACGCCCCCGGATTTGCCATCACCCGGCAGGAAAATATTCACCTGGATGCGCAAGAGCGGCTCAACGTGCCGCTGACGCTGAAACTCGGCTCGGTTTCGCAGTCGGTTACCGTCTCCACCGCGCCGCCGCTGCTGCAGACCGAGTCTGCGTCCGTGGGGCAAACCATGAGCACGCAGACCATCAACAATATGCCGCTTAACGGCCGCAATCCGGTCTATGTGGCGCAACTGGCGCCCGGCGTGGTGCAGGGGGTTGGCGGACGCGGTGTGGGAACCGGCGATTTCACCGCCAACGGACAGCGGCCCACGGAAAACAACTTCATCCTCGATGGCATCGACAACAACACCGCGGTCCCCGACTTCCTAAACGGGTCCAGCTTTGTCGTGAACCCGCCGCCCGATGCGCTTTCCGAGTTCACGGTCCAAACCGGCGACTATAGCGCCGAACTTGGCCACTCGGCCGGCGCAGTGCTGAACGCCAGCATCAAGTCGGGAACCAATGAGCTCCACGGCAGCCTGTGGGAGTATAACCGCAACACCATCTTCGACGCTAAAAATTGGAATGCCACCACCATTCCCCCTTATCACGAGAACCAGTTCGGGTCCACGCTGGGCCTGCCGATCCTCAGGAACAAGCTGTTCTTCTTCGGGTACGATGAAGCCAATCGCATCGTCTTTGGAAATGTCTACACCGAGAGCGTTCCCACCCAGTTGATGCGCTCCGGCAATTTCACTGAACTGCTCAATTCTTCGCTCACCACCGAGGGCGCGCCGGTTACGCTCTATGCGCCGGGGAGCGCGGGTACACAGCCTCTGCAATGCAATGGCCAGCAGAACGTGATCTGCACGGGCAACATCGATGCCGTGGCCCAAAAGCTTCTCAACCTTTATCCGCTGCCCAACGCCAACAATGGCAAGCTCTATAACAATGAAGTGCTGAGCGTCAACGATGTCTCCAACAGTTGGCAGTGGGGCACCCGCGTCGATTGGAATATCAACTCGAAGGATCAGGCTTTTGTTCGATTCAGCTACGTCAATGCTCCAAGCTACGATCCGCCGCCGCTGGGCTCGGTGCTGGACGGCGGCACCTATGACGCCGACGGCAACATGGTCAATCTGGCCGAGAATATCGCATTGAGCGAGACCCACCTCTTCTCCCCCACGCTCATCAATGAATTCCGCTTTGGCTACAACTACGGCAACTTCACCCTGCACCAGTCGGTTTACTCCGATCTCGGCCTTGCCTCTTCCCTGGGCATGGGGGGCGTTCCCTCCGGTGGCGTGTTGGGCGGCGGGTTGCCGCTGGTTTCAATTTCCAGTCTCACCGGCTTCGGCCAGCCGGGCTACTACCCCAACCACAAAGCCGAAGATGTCTACGAGATTCTCGACAACATAACCAAGATCCTGGGAAACCATTCCTTCAAGGCCGGCGTGC
The DNA here is from genome assembly GCA_030038435.1 of Acidobacteriaceae bacterium. GTDB lineage: Bacteria > Acidobacteriota > Terriglobia > Terriglobales > Acidobacteriaceae > Telmatobacter. Next base: position 27,100 of record JASHOY010000043.1, read on the forward strand.
TGCTGCAAAGCAACCGCTTCCCGTTCTTTTCGCCCCCCAACGCGCGTGGCACCTATACCTATAACGGCTTCTTTACCTCGAATCCAGGCAAGTCCGACACCGGTTACGGAGCAGCGGACTTTCTCGAGAACGAAATGGCCTCCGCCACCATTCCGCAATACCAGCAACTGGATTTCTCCCATTGGAACCGTAGCGGATACGCTGAAGATAGCTGGAGAGTTTTCAAGCAGCTTACGCTCAATCTCGGCGTCCGCTATGACTATTTCCAGCCGCTCAAAGAAGTCGGGGGAAAGTTCGCTGATTTCTATATGCAGGCTCAAGGGCCCGCCAAGGCCCAGGCAACGCTCTCTTATACTGACGCCCAGCAGAATACGGCCCTGTCGCCAAAATTCCTGAGCTTGCTGCAGGCCAATAACGTCACCCTGCAATATAGCGGAAACAGCTCCCTGGTAAATGGGCAAATGACCAGCGTTTCGCCGCGCTTTGGTTTTGCCTACAGCCCCTCTGCAAAGATGGTGGTGCGCGGAGGTTACGGCATCTTCTTTGGCGGCGTTGAGAACACCGGCGGCCCGGAAACCATGCAGAACTACCCCTTCCAGTTCACCTCGAACTTCACTCGCGGCTCCACCTGCACGCCCGGCAATTGCGCCACCGACGCCATCACACTGGAAAATGGTTTCTCCACCTACCTGGCTTCCGGCCTGCTCAATCTTTTCTCCACACCCTCATTTGCCGGCTCGCAGCCCGACATCAAAAACCCATATACCGAGTCCTACAATCTCACCGTGCAAAGGTCGATCACCGTCAATACCGTAGCCACTCTTGCTTATGTTGGCGACGTAACCCGGCACCTTGTCATCAATGTGAATACTAACTCCCCTGAAGCCCTGATTGATCCTCGCCTCAGCTCTCAGACCGTCCAGCCCTTCACCGCATTTGGCAGCGTCGGCACCAATGAATACGCGGGTGTCTCCAGCTATAACTCCATGCAGGCTTCTCTGCAGAAGCGCTATAGCCAGGGCTTGAGCTTTCTGGCTACTTATACCTGGGCACACGCGCTCGATGACGCCAGCCAGCCTCTGGGCGGAATCGGATACCGGGCCATCAACATGATCGGCATCGGCAACGACTATACCGACTCTCAGGCGGACACGCGCCAGCGCGTGACGTTCAACTCTTATTACGAATTGCCATTCGGCGCGGGCAAGAGGTTTCTCTCCCACGGAGGCGTTTTGAATGTCATTCTCGGCGGCTGGGCAGATGATTTGCAATTCAGTGCCCAATCCGGATTCCCCTTCTCTGTGGGCACCGATCTGGGAAGTGCGGCCCCCAACGGCGGCAGCG
>JASHOY010000369.1 GCA_030038435.1 Acidobacteriaceae bacterium
ATAAACTCCCGCGCATACTCCTCGCGCGTCACTCCAGCATCCAGCCGCGAAACCGCCGCGTAACTCAGCGAGCAATCCAGATGCAGGTGCAGCTCGACCTTGGGAAGCGATCTGAGATCCATGCCCCAGAATAACGCGCGCACCTTAAAACCCTGCCTTCATCGCTCGCTATCTGACCCCTCTGCCCTCATTCCCGCAATCTGCTCCCATAGCCCTTCGTCCACTGGCAACCCCAGCCGGCGGTTCTCCTCGCGAATGCGTAGGGTCTGCTCTCCGGGATACCTCACCGGCCTTCCCGCCTCTGCCGGCTTGCACCCGTGCAGCGAGGCCACAATCCCGTCCGCAATCTGCTCTGCCCGATCCGCCGCGCCCAGCGCCCGAGGGTTCAGCGCCACAAACATCTGCGAAATGCCAGCCTCGTACAACATGTCGTTGCTGATCTCGTGCGTTGCCTTGCCCAGCGTCATCATCGCGGCCATCATGTCCAGCACCACGGCAAGCCCGGAGCCCTTCCAGTAGCCCGTCGGCAGCGGCCGCCACGAGCGCTCGATCGCCCCCGGATCGCGCGTCAGCTTCCCTGCTTCGTCAAAGCCGCCATCCACCGGCAGCATCTCCCCGCGCGCTCTGTACTTCTCCAGCGCTCCATAGGAAAACTGCGACATGGCCATGTCCAGGACGACCGGTCCGACGGCGCGCGGCACGCCAATCACCAGCGGATTATTCCCGATCACCGGCTCCACGCCGCCCCATGGGGGAAGATTGGGCATGGTGTTCGTCCAGCAGATGCCGATCAGCCCAGCTTCCGCGGCCTGCCAACCATACGCGCCGCCCCGCATCCAGTGATTGGTATTGCCCAGAGCCACGCAGCCCACGCCATGCTCGCGGCTCAGTTCCATGGCGCGCGTCATCGCCGCCCGCGCGTTCAAATTGCCCGGGCCCCGCCGTCCGTCCCAGCGCTCCAGCGCGCCGAAATGCGCCACGCACTCCGCCTCCGCTTTCGGGTCCACGCTCCCGTTGCGCACCGTGGTCACAAATCGCGGAAACCGCGCTACCCCATGCGTGTAAACGCCGTCGCAGGTGGCTTCGGCAAACATTCGCGCGCACATTCCGGCGCGCTCCGCCGCAAACCCCAGCGACCGCAACACTTCGGCCAGCGTTTCCTGCACTTCCTCAAACCCAATCCGCTTCATAAATACGAGACTAACCTGCGCCCCGTAGGGCCGCGGCGAACTCAGTTGCATCCGCAGCCCTCACCGCGCCACGTGCGCCGCCCTTCCTCAATCAGCATCGGCGCAGCCAGCAGTGCTGCCGCGGAGTCCACCCACGCCACGCGCCACACCGCGTACGCCGCCAATCCCGCCAGCGTCACTGCCGCCAGATACGCGCACGTCGCCGACTGCGCCGCGTCCGCCGCCAGCGCGCGATTTCCTATCGCTCGCGCCTGCCTCCGCTTGAGCTGCGACAGCACCGGCATTGCCACCAGCGCCGCCGCCGTAATCGCCATTCCCAGTCGGCTCGTCTGCTTCGCCGTTCCATACGCCAGCGCCGCAATCGCAACCACCGCCCCGGCCAGCAGGAACAGCAATACGCCCGCCGCCCGCTCCGCATGCGATTTCCGCAATGGAAATCGCCGCATAAACTGCAGCAGCACCACCACCGCGGAAAGCATCTCAATGAAACTATCTGCTCCGAAAGCCAGCAGCGCCACACTGTGCGCCTGCGCCGCCGCCCACAGCGAGCAAGCACACTCCACCGCCATCCACGCAAGCGTCATGCCCTGCAGCCAAGCCACCTGCCGCGGCAGCTTCTGCGGCGCGGCTCGCAAAGCACCGCAGGCCTCGTCCCCGCTCTCGCATGCGGAATGCCCGCTCAAGTTCCGTTTGCTATTCATCATCGCAGGGTGGCGTGCGATCCACCTCGAAGCCCTGCCGCCGGCGCCGCTAGTCCCTCAGCGTCACCGTGATTTTGCGCGCATCGCCGCCCGCTGACTCAATCGCAATCTCTCCGGTAGCCTTCTTGCGGATGCTCTTGAACTTGTCGCCCCACTCCACCAGCACCAGCGCATCCGGCGTCAGCAGTTCGTCCAGCCCCAGCGTCTCCAGTTGCCGCTCGCTCTCCAGGCGGTAGACGTCGATGTGATAAAGCTGCACCGGCTTGCCGTCGCGCTGGCCGCCATATTCATGCAGCAGCGTGAAGGTGGGGCTCGTTACTTCGTCGGCCTGGGCCGCATCCAGCGCCTCGGCAATGCCTTTCACCAGCGTGGTTTTGCCCGTGCCCAATTCGCCGCGCAGCAGCAGCAGCTGCGGCGGCCTGAGCAGCATCGCCAGCTTGCGGCCCACTTCCACCGTGTCCGCGCCACTGTGCGTGGTGAACTCGTGAATGCGGCCCTCGGCTACGGATGCGGCATCGCTCATCTCGGCCCTCGCCGGGGACCGCCATCTGAGAAAGTCCCCTGCAACCAAACATACCCGTTTCCGCGCTCGATTTGAAAGTGCGAACTCGGGTCTTTCTCGCCAGTGCGGGAATTCGTGGACCGCATCGGTCCCTTTTCCATGGGAAAGTCCGCGCCGCGGAACCGGAAGGCGCGAGAAAGATGGCGCAGGCAATCGGTCGCCAGCAGAGTATGCTCGTCGGCCTTGCGCACCGCCATATCGCAGCTCAATCCATGCAGATATACGGCTGCCTCAACCGCTCGTCCTGCATCATCGGCATATTGCGCCATCAGTCCCGCAATCAGCCCGGTCAGCAAATCGCCGCTCCCACCCTTCGCCATCCCCGGGTTCCCGCTGGTATTCACCGCGACTTTGCCATCGGGATGCGCGACCAGCGTGCGCGCGCCCTTCAGCACCAGGATCACTCCGTTGCTGCGCGCAAAGTCACGCGCCGTCTCCAGCCGATTGGCCTGAATCTCTGCCACAGACTTCTCGGCAAGCCGCGCCATCTCTCCAGGGTGCGGGGTCATCACCACGGTGCGCCCTCCCTGCGCCATGCCCGCCACTTCGGTGAGCAGAGTTCGCTCGGCGGCCAGAATGTTGAGCGCGTCGGCGTCAATCACCAGCGGCATTCGGGTTTCGCGCAGCAGCGCGCCCACAAATTCCATGGTTTCCCCACGCTGCCCCAGGCCCGGTCCCACCGCCAGCACCGTCTTGCGCTCACTGAGTGCGTCCAGCGCTTCTGCCGCCGCATTTTCCGCGGCGATGCCGCCGGTCAGGCTCGCTTCCAGAGGCCAGGTCATCAGCTCCGGCGCAATCGCCGCCACCTCCGGCACAATCGGCGCCGGCGCCGCCGCCGTCACCAGCCCCGCACCGGCGCGCAACGCCGCCAGCGAAGTCATGGCCGGCGCACCCGAACGCCCCACCGATCCGCCCACTACCAGCACATGCCCGAAGTTGCCCTTGTTGGCCGCCGCCGCGCGCGGCGCCTGTACCATCTTCACTGCCGAGCCCGCCCAGCGCAGCCCCAGCGTGGAGTCAATGGCTTCATCGGGCGACCCAATCGCCGCCACCACCACCGGCTGATCCCAGCTCCTCGTCAACTGGCCGAAGACGTGCGCAAGTTTCGGCGCGGTAAATGTGATCACCGCATCGGCGGGAAAAACCTGACCATCCACGTTGGCTGAAGTGGCGTCGGCCGTCCAGCCTGAAGGCAAATCCACCGCCAGCACCGGCGCCTGGCTGCCTTTTAGCCAAGTCAGCGCGTCGATTGCCAGTCCTCTCATTGGCGGCTTGAATCCCGTTCCCAGTACCGCGTCGATAATCAGATCTGTCTTTCGCGCATTGTTCTGCCGCGCCAGATCTGCAGCAGAAGTGGCGATGAGAATTGCACCGTGCGCGGGCTCGGTCAGCTCGCGCCAGGCCAGCGCCGCATCGCCCTTCAGGTTCTCCGCCGCGCCCAGCAAAATGGTGGTAACCGCAAGCCCGGATTCGGAGAGCAACCGCGCCGCCATCATGCCGTCGCCGCCGTTATTTCCGCCTCCGCAGAGCACGGTCACGCGTCGCACCCGCCGGAAACACCGCTGCGCAAATTCCGCCACTGCCGCCGATGCCGCGCGCATCAGCTCAATCGACGGCACCCCGAAGCGCTCCGTGGTCGCCCGGTCGCAGGCCTGCATCTCGGCAGCGGAAAGAACTTGCATCGCAACCATGTTACGACAACGGTGTAGAGGGACCCGGAATCGGCGACCGGGACCTTGTTAGAGATCACTCTCGGAGTGTCCAATCTCCAGGCTTCCCCGATCCCTTTCCGCAGAGCACAGACTTCAGAATTCGATCCTGGCCTGAAAGGCAATCATGCGCGGCGAACTGTCACCGCCCAGGCCTACGCCGAGCAGGCCGGTTGGCGGCGAGATGGTGCTCTCGAGAGTGCCGAACTTGGCGGGGATCAGTTCGCCCGGAACTCCGGCCTCCACGCTGCTGGGCAGCGCGAAATTGGGGTGATTGAAGGCGTTGAAGAACTGCGTGTCGAAGCGCAGCGATGCCCCTTCAACCAGCTTGAATTTCCTGCTCAGGTAGATGTCCGAATCGAAGAAACGCGGCCCGCGCACGGTATTCCGTCCGCTGTCTCCAAACTGGCAATTTGCCGGCGCATCGCTCCCCGTGCAGGCTCCCGTCGCCGGATTGACAACGGAAATGAATGCGTCGGGATTCAGCCACTGCCTGGTTCCGGCAACAGTAACTCCGGCGTAAGGCGCCTTTCTGTAGACCGGCACGCCGTACACCTTGCGCGCAAACTGCGGCCCGCTATTCTGAAAGATGCCGCTGCCATTGGCTGTATAAGGCTGGCTCAGAACAGTGAAGGGAAGTCCGCTGTGTAAGATTGCAGTCTCAGAAATGGACCAGCCGCCGAATAAGATTCGTGTCAATGAGTTAACTTGCGGATAGGGAATCTGGTAAATGCCGTAAGCGGTAAGGTTATGGCGAACATCGTAATCGCAGTTACCATATTCACGTCGTAACTCGCCGGGAAGAGGTGAAAGGATTCCTTGGGTTGAAAAAGAAAGCAAGCCGCCGTTGGATACTTCGTCAAGACAGTGACTCAAGGTGTAATTGGCGCGTAAAGTTAATTTGCTCAACCGCTCTTCGAGGCTCGCCTGCAAGCCGGAGTAATTGCTGTTTGCGCCGGTTCGAAACTCATTCACGCTCCCGAAGCGCGGATCGAGAGGTTTATCGTAAGGATAGGGAGCAAAGCATCCATTGCAAACTGTCTGATAGCCGTTGAGCTGCACCTGGTATGGCTCGTGCAGTCCCTGCGTGCCCACATAGTCGATCTCTATAGAGCCGCGTGCGCCGGTCTGAAGCTCGACGCCAAAGTTATATTGGTAGTAGTACGGGGTCTTGAGAGTACCGCTGGGAAAAGTATTCATGCTGACCGCCAGCGGACAAACAGAGGCTTCAGGGGCAATGCCCGAGCACGGCGGCGCTCCGGCGCTGAATGCGGACTGAAAGTTCCGGTTCGCGTTGACGACCGCATCTACGGCGCTCCCTGGCACGCCTGGGGCTATGGCGATTCCACCTGCCTGGCCGCCGATTCCACCCACGAAAGTCGGCGCGTAAGGCGGGTTGCCCGCGGCAAGATCCGCAACCTGCGCGGGAATAATGTCGCTGAAGGCGCCGAAGCCCACGTGCAGCACCGTAGCTGGCGCGGCCTGCCACGCTGCCGAAACGCGCGGCTGCCAAATGAAAAGCGGCGTATTCGGGAAGAGCCCTCGCACCTGGGTTTGAATTGCCTGGTTCAGCGGCTGCGAAACATCGTGCGAGAGGTCGAGAAATGAGCCCGCCGGCCGCGCAAAAAGCTGTTGCTGATTTACCGGATCTGTATTCCAGGTTGCCCTGATTCCCGCGGTTAAGGTAACTCCCGTAACCGGTCTATAACTATCCTGGGCGTATAGGTCGAGGTTGCCGGCGGCGATTCGTTCTTTCATTGACACGGGAAACGTCTGGGCTGTGGTGTAAGCCGCTCCGTAAGTAAACTGCGCCAGATCATTATAGGTAACCAGGGGCACGATGCCCTGGCCCAGGTCGTAGTCGCTTACATCGATGCGCCGCGAATTGACCCCAAACTTATAAGTGCTCTTGTCCCGCGTCCACATCAGGTTATCGTTGATCTGCCACTGAGTTACATTGCGGCCTTGCGGGTAGGTATTATCGTTGCCGCCAATCGCCGTGAAAGGCGCGTTGTTTGTCCCTGCCGTAAGTACAATGGGGAACGTTTGTTTGACCTGCACAAAGTCGTTCGGCTCAAAGATGCTTGAATACCAGCTTGCGCCGGGGTTGAACTGGTTGACCAGGTTCGGGCCGAAGACGTGCGTATAGCCGATCACCAGCGTGCGCTGCGGCTGCGGCGAATACGAATTGAAAATCGGATTGATGGGATCGGTGTAAGCTGCCTGCAAGCCTGTGTCCTGTTGAAAGCGGTACCAGACGGTGTTATTTGCATTGATGGTGTGATCGATCTTGATGACAACGAGGTTCTCGCTGTCGCTGTTGTTCAGCGACTCCTGACGCTGGTTGGCGCATCCGCTGCCGTCAAAGAGGTTTCCAGTAGACTGGCTGCCTGACAACATGGAGCCGTTGGCGCCCAGCGGGCATGACGCTACGGCCAGCGGAGTTCCCGCGGTCTTCGAATAGAGGCTGAACATTGCGCGGTAATACGGAATTTCCGCGGGCTGGGCTGGTAGCGCGGTTCCGGTGATGGGGTCGGTTCCGCCGGTGGCAAGCTGGGTCAGAACATAACTCTGATACTTGGGCGACGGAACCACGGCCTGAGTAACCAGCGGAAGAGCGATGCGCACCCCCTCGTAATGCGCAAAGAAGAAAAGCTTGTTCCTCCGGATGGGTCCGCCCAGGCTTGCTCCAAATTCATTTACCGTGGAGCGCGGCTTTTTGGCGGTATTCCCCGGCGTGTCGTTGGCGTGCAGAAAGTAATCTTCGGCGTTGAGCAGCGACCCGTTCCAGATTTCGTATAAGTCGCCATGAAAGCTATTGGTGCCCGACTTAGTGAAGTAATCCACTTGCGACGCGCCGTATCGTCCCTGATCGACAGAATAGGAGTTGGTGTTGACGGTGGCCTGCTCTACAGCGTCGAGGCCGATGACCAGATTAGTCGAGAGCCCGATGTTCAATCCGAGCCAGGGATCGTTGGTGTCGTACCCGTCGAGGATGTAACCGTTGGAGGTTGCCGGCAGGCCGTTGAATTCTACGTTGCCGTAACCGCCGGGTGCTTTGGCGTCGTTCGACGAGCCGGCAGTGTTCATTAGGGCTCCGGGAGCGAACTGCGCAATGTAAGTCAAGTCCTGGCCGGGATTGGGCAATTTGGAGATGGTTCTGGCGCGCAGGGTAGTTATGGTGTCAGGATTCTCCAGACTGGTCACCGCCTGCTGTGCGCTCACTTCCACGGTCTGGATGTTTGAAGAAACAGAAAGCCTGAAACCAATCGCCACGGTGCGGCCCACACCCACGACGACTGGCTTGGAGCTTTGCGCGGAAAAACTGTGCGCGCTAACGGTTACTGTGTAGGTTCCGGGATTCACCTGCGAGAACAGCGCGCGACCATCCGCGCCGCTCGTGGCCCTGCGCGCGGCCTGCGTGTCCACGTCGGTTGCGGTCACCGTCGCATCGGGAATGACGGCCCCGGTTGTGTCTTTCACAGTGACGGAAATGGCTCCGGAGATCTCACTTTGCGCACATAAAAAGATTGGATTAAGTAAGGTTAAATAAATGACGTAGAGAAAGGTTCTCCTGAGCATTGGGTCGAATTTCACGGTTGGCCTCCGCAGAAAAAAGAGGTTCAGCGCCCTATTGCCGTCTCGACCAGCAGCCACACGTTCAAGCCCGCGATCACTACGGCCGTGATCCACGCCAGTCCTTGCAGCCAGCGCGCATTTGCGAACTCGCCCATCTTTTTGCGGTCGCCGGTAAAGATCACCAGCGGCACCACCGCAAAACTCAATTGAAAGGAAAGAATCACCTGGCTCAGAATGAGCAGGTTCTCCGTACCGCGTTCACCCGCAACTGCCACCACGATCACCGTGGGAATGATGGCCAGCGAACGCGTAACCAGCCGCCGCAGCCACGGCGAAAGCCGCATGTGGATAAAGCCTTCCATCACTACCTGGCCGGCCAGCGTGCCGGTGATGGAAGAATTCTGCCCTGAAGCCAGCAGCGCCACCGCGAACAGCGTGCTCGCTCCCGCTGCTCCCAGCATCGGGCTCAGTAGCTTGTAGGCGTCCTGAATCGCCGCCACATTGAACTTGCCGGCGCGATGAAAAACCGCCGCCGCTACCACCAGAATGGCCGCATTCACAAACAGCGCGATCGTCAGCGCCAGGCCTGAATCCACGTTGGCCAGATGAATCGCTTCCCGCTTGCCTTTCGGCGTCCGCTTGTAGTTCCTGCTCTGCACAATCGACGAGTGCAGATAGAGGTTGTGCGGCATCACCGTCGCCCCCAGAATGCCAATCGCGATATAGAGCATGGCCGGGTTGCTCACGATGCTCGGCGAAGGCACCAGCAGATCGCGGAAGACCGGCCAGTAATCCGGACGCGAAAGAAACGTCTGCACCCCGAATATCGCGATCATGGTGCCGATCAGCGTAATCACCAGCGCCTCCACGTAGCGGAAACCCCAGCGCTGCATCAGCAAAATCAGCAGCACATCGCAGCCGGTGATCAGCACCCCGTAGAGAAGCGGGATATGGAAGAGGAGATTCAGCGCGATGGCCGAGCCGATCACTTCAGCCAGATCACAGGCGGCAATAGCCACTTCGGCCAGGATCCAGAGCACAAAACTCGTCGCCCGCCCAAAGCTCTCATCGCAAAGCTGCGCCAGATCGCGTTCCGTAGCCACGCCCAGCTTCAGAGCCAGGCTCTGCAGCAGGATCGCCATCAGGTTCGAGAGCATGATGACGAACAACAGCGTGTAGCCAAATTGCGAACCGCCGGCAATATCCGTCGCCCAGTTGCCCGGGTCCATGTAGCCCACCGAGATCAGAAACCCGGGTCCCAGAAACCCAATCAGCCGCCGCCAGTAAATGGGCGAACGGGAGATATCGACGCTCGAATGCACTTCCGGCAGGGAAGGCGCGCCGACAACGACTTGGGTGACGGGATCGGTAGCCATGGAAACGGAGCGAGCAGCGCAACGACCGCCTGAACTTAGTATGCCACAAGTTTATTAATTTAGGTTAACTCATCGAATTATGTTGCATTACGATGAATTTTCCCCCACACTGGCGCGCGATTGGAAAGGGGTAGCGCGGCCTAAATCCACGCCTTGCCGGCATAGAGGATAGCAACCCGTAAATAGCTGCCTTGGAAAGACTTATATCACGGAACGCGGGCGGATTATTCCGGCCGCAGCCACACCGCTTCCGCCGCCGGCCGGCCCAGAATGGAGTTTCCTGAATCCAGTTCGATGGATACGGTCTGATCGTAATTCTGGCTGGTCACGCGCAGGTGCTTGCCGGGATCGATGCCGGCGCGGTGCAGAAACCGCAGCAGGTTTGAATCCCGCTCCTGCAGGCTGGCCACCGTGTAGCGGCCGCCTTCTGCGGCTTCAGACAGCCGCACCTCACCACGCTTCTTGCGCTGCGTCGGGCTCACCGGCAGCACCGCGTTGCCGTGCGGACAGGCGCCGCCCTCACCCAGTCTTTCTTTGAGCTTGGCTTCGAACGCCGGCGAAACCGCATGCTCCAGCCGCTCCGCCTCTTCGTGAATCTCGTACCACTCCATCCCGAATACTTCGTTCAGCATGCGCTCGATCAGATGGTGGCGCAGCGCGGTGCGATACGCCGTCTCCCGGCCTGCCGCGGTCAGCCGCACGATACCCTCGGCATCCACTTCAACCAAGCCATCGCGCCTTAACCGCTTCAGCGCCATGGTCACCGCTGGAGCCGAAACCTCAAGCCAGTGCGCCAGCATCGCCGGGATGACCTGATGGCCCTCAGCCTGCGCTTCAAGAATTGCCTTGAGATAGTTTTCCTTCGAAACGTAGATGGAGTCTTTCATCGAAGCTTTATTTACAGTCTACGGTGAAACAGCGTGCCCCTTCCAGCGTTCAACCATTTATACACGCCCCCACGCGCCAGGATTGCCGGCGCAGGGCGTAGAAGAAGAATGAGTCAATCGAGCTTCCGCTCTCAGGCCCGAGAGCGCAAAACGCCTGCGCCGCCGATTCGCTCCCATTTGAGGGATTGCATTGAGGGATTGCAAACCAAGGGGATCCGGCGGCTGACCCTATTTCACCCACACCTTCGGTTCCACTGAAAAGCCGGGGCGCAGCACGTGATTCGGGTCCTGGCTGGCCAGATCGGTGAAGTCCACGCGCACCGGTACCCGCTGCACTACCTTGACGTAATTGCCGGTGGCGTTCTCGGGCGGGAAAAGCGAGAGCACCGACCCCGTGGCGCCGCCGATCTGCGTCACCCGGCCCTTGTAAGTCTTGTCGGTGGCGTCCACATGGATATCCACCGACTGCCCGGCGCGCATGTTCTTGAGCTGCGTCTCCTTGAAGTTCGCCGTCACCCACAAATCCTCGAGCGAAACCAGCGTCATCAGGTTCTGCCCCGCGGAAATGTTTTCGTCGATTTCCACGCTCTTCTTGGTAATGATTCCCGTGACCGGCGCATAGATCTTGGTGTAACTCAAGTTGAGCTTGGCCTGGTCCAGCGCCGCCTGCGCCTCTTTCACCTGCGCCTCGGCCTGCCGCGCACGCGCCGATTGCTGCGCTACCTGCTTGGGGCCGGTCTGCGCGTACTTCTGCATGGCCTCCGCGGCGTTGAGTTTCTCCCGCGACGCGCGCACCCCGTCCCGGGCCGCCTGCTGGTTGGCCTGGGCATCGGCGACGGCGGCCTGGTCGGCATCGGCCGCGGCCACCGCCGCATCCCACTGCTGCTTGCTGATCACGTCCTTTTGCACCAGCGGCCGGTAACGGTCCAGATCCGACTGCGCTTTGGTGTAGTTGGCCTCAGCCTGCGCCACTCGCGCGCGCGCCCCGTCAAGCTGCTGCTCGGCCTGCGACAACCCGGCCTGCGCGCTGGCTACGTCCGCATTCGCCGAACTCAGATTGCTCCCCGTGTTCACCTGGGTGATGGGCACATAGACATTGGCCGCCGCCGCCGCCGCTACCGCGCTGGCCAGCGCCCCCTGTGCGCGTTCCACGGCTACCTGGTAATCGCTGGGGTCCAGTTCCGCAATCAGCGCCCCCCGGTTCACCTTCTCGTTCTCCTCCACGTAAACCTTCTGTACGTGGCCGGCGATGCGCGAGCTTATCTCGATCAGATGGCCATTCACCTGCGCGTCGTCCGTGTCCTCGCTGAAAGTGGAGCGCCACCAGAAGCCGATGGCTACCAGCACAAGCACCGCGACCACCGCCAGCAGAATTCCCCTGCGGCGTGACGGCCGTGCCACCTCGGTTTCCGCTGTTGGCTGTTGTTCGTCCGGCAATGGAGTGGGGTCTGCCACGGTCACTTTCCTCCTAGATAACTCTTGTAGTTCTGCGCTTCGCCCAGCGCCCGAGCCAGGCTCAGCTTGGCCACGTTGTCCCGGTAAAGGCTGGACACATATTGCTCATCGGCCTGGGCTACCGACTGCTGTGCCTGGCTCACGGCCAGGTTATCGCTGACCCCCGCCTTGTAGCGCTCTTGCGCATCCTCGAGCTCCTGATGGGCCAGATCCCGGCTCGACCGCGCCACTTCCACCTGTTTCTGCGCCGAGGTGATGTCCAGCAGCGCATCCCGCACGTCCGCGTCCACCTGCGCTTTCATATCGCTCAGCTTGGCCTGCTCCGTGTCTAATTGCGCCTGTGCCTCCTGCGCCTCGCCGCGCAGTCCGAATTCTTTGAATAGTGGCACGCTCAAGGTTCCCGACGCGTCTCCCGTGCCGTGCGAATGAGCCACGTTCACTCCGATGTCGCCGTAGTCGCCGTCGAATTTCACGGTCGGATAGCGTGCCGCCGTAGCTGCTTTGCGCTGCTGCTCTGCGGCTGCTGTCTGCTCCACCAGCGAGGCCAGATCCTTGCGGTTTTTCTCCGCCTGCGCAATCAGTGCGTCAGCGTTGAGATCGTCGAAGGGCGCGTAAGGCACCTGCGAGCTCAACTCGAATTTCTGCTCCAGCGGCAGTCCAATCGCCCGCGCCAGCGCCAGCTTATCCTTGGCCAGCTCATCCTGGGCCACGATCAGCCGCTGCTGAGTGGTCTGATAATCCACGCGTGCGCGCAGCTCGTCGATTCTGGGCGCGGTGCCTGCGCTATGCTTCGCCTCTGCCTGATCCAGTGAAACCTTGGCCGTCGACACCTGCGCTTCCACGCTGGCAATCTGCGCCTGGTCGGCAAGCACCAGCAGATATGCGTTGCCCACGGTCAAAATCACCAGGTTCTGCGCGTCCTCCGCGGAGAGTTGCGCAGCGTTGAAGTTGTCCTTCGCGGCCAGGTAATTGCGCAGCGAACTTACATCCACCAGCGACCAGCTCAGGTACGCGCGCAGGTCGGTATAGCCGAATGGGCCAATCACCGTGGGGAATCCCGGAATACGCAGTCCTTCCGCCGCCAGGTCGGTCTGCATCACCGCTTCATTGGCCTTGAAATTCACCTCGGGCAGCAGCGTTTGCAACTGGCTGAGCCGCTGCGCTCGGGTCGAAGCTGTCTGCGTGCCGCTGAGAATTACACCGAGATTGTTCCTGAGGCCGCGTTGCATGGCGTCGCCGAGAGAAAGCTCGAGCGGCTGCGACGTGGCCTGGCCCGCCGGCACACTGCCGCTGAAGTCGCCCGGCGTCGGCGCCGTCGATGGTGCCGACGCCGCGCTGGGAAGTGTTTGTGCGGCCACCCCGCCCGCCATGGGGAGGACAAGCGCCATCACCGTTGCGCAGGCACAGGGAAAGCTCGTGCCAACAGTCAGTTGTTTCCACAATTTCAAGGCTGTCAACTCTACAGAAGCGGTTACGCAAGAAACTGCACGCCCATAATGGATGCGTTCAGATGGGCAGAGGCTTCTAAATCTAGTCTATAGAACCCCGGAGGGAACGGGGGACCATTGACTTCCAGAAAGATACGAAATGTGGCGCATTGGCAAAAATCTTCAGGACCGCACCTCGAGGCGACCGGCTGACAACTTACTTTCGTGCCAATTCTGAGCCCCGGGTGACGATTTGAAACCCGGGGTTGGTCTGGGGCCTGTTAACACTATTGGGATGGCGGCGACGGGAGCCAGATTTGCCGAGTTCTAGAAGCGAGGAGCGTGCTGTGGTCAATCACTGGAGCGACGAGCGACAATGAAATCGGGAAATCTGGCCCCGTCCCTTCGGGTTGCGGCGTAAATTCGGCCATACTTCGTTGCCGGCCTCGACGGTGGGGCCTGCCACAGCCTTCGGCCGTCCTCTCGTCTGGCCGAATTTACACTCGC
>JASHOY010000370.1 GCA_030038435.1 Acidobacteriaceae bacterium
ACTCCGCCGACGATCCAAGGTTGGTGTTCATCAAGCCAATTACGGCGGGGGCTACAGCGAGCAATCTGATCATCTCCCTTCAATCGGGACAGGAGATCAGTTTGCGTCTGCTGTCGGAAGGCAGCAGCACCGGAATTCCAGTCGATTTCGTTGTGAACTATGAGCCAAGGCAGAGTTTCCTGATCGGATCGACAGACGACGTTGCCGGGAACTCCGTATCTGTTCCTGACCCGCCGGCAAAACCATCGGCTATCGATATTGCACTCAAGCAGCAGTCGGGGATCGCGAGTCCTGATTGGACTACCACCAACCGCAGGAATCCAGACGATTCCGATCGAGCTGACTCCCCTAAGCCCATCCTTGGGGCACTCGGAGCGGTGCAGGAAAGAGGGCAGCGCATGCTGGCCGCGTTCTCGGTCGTCAACAAATCGGATCACTGGATTGAGGTTCTGCCGCCGCAGGTCGAGCTACGAAGCCCCAACCTCAGCGCGAAGAAAAAGAAGAAAGATCAGGTCCTGGCAGACCAGGTGCCCGTTTCCGAGTATCGACTGACCGCCCGCCGCCTCGCTCCCGGGGAGCGAGCAGATGGCGCCGTGGAGTTTTCGCGACCGGGGTTCAAGCAGAGCGCGGACCATCTGGTATTGGAGCTGGGCACGGCCAGCGCTGTGGATCATCCACTGCTGCTGCAGTTGCCCTTCGTCGCCCCCGGTCAGTGAACAAAGAAATCAGCTCAAGAATCGAGGTGGACCATGGGTCAGGCAGAGACAGTAGAGATGGATAGAGCAGTCCAGAAGGTAGACCCTGGAACTGCTCCCCCAGAGGAAAAGGAGACGCCGCTGGAGTCGGTAAGCAAACGGCCCTTTGTGCTGAAGAAGAGTCGCGGTTCAGGCGGCGGCAATCTGGCGACGATGCTGATCGTCTTCGGCGCGATCGCTGTGCTTGGAATTGGGATGGTCGCCTTCCTATCAACCAAAGGAACAGTCAGGAAAAGGCTGCTCTCTCAAGCCAGCAGGCCCAATCTCGGACAATCGCAGACCACGGGCTCCAGCACAAATCTTCTGCCCAATAACGCGGTGAAGGCATCTCCCAATGCTGCGCCGGAACCCGGCACCGTCGATGCCACCGACATCGAGCGGACAAAATCGCCTGGTACTACACAGGCCTTGTCCCGCGGCGGGGCCGGAGCAAATCCATCCCAGAATCCAAGAACTCTGGGCGAGGTGGCGAAATTTGATGAGCCGAACACCGCTCCCAATGCGCAATCTCGATGGACGCCTCCGCCCTATGGCAGTGAGAACTCAGTAAATCAGCAGGCACAAAAGAAGGCGGAGGATGCGCTGGACGCTCCTTCCCTGGTTTTCACGGAGCATGAACAGACGGCAGTTCATCCGCAGGTACAGAACTTGGAGCCGGGCGTCGACAATCTCGGCCTCGCCTCCGGTTACCATGTGGCGGCGCGCCTCGAATCCATGGCTACCACGGCTGTGCACGCGCCTGTCGTTGCCGTGATCGAGTACAACTACGAGCGCGACGGAGAGGTCATCATTCCGGCCGGAGCCCGGGCCGTTGGCAAAATCATTCAGGCAGACCCCTCGGGGCTCGTGAATATTGAATTCTCTTCTCTCGAATACCCCGATGGATCCACTGTCCCAATTGACGCTGTGGCCGCCAACATGAATCTCCAGGCCATAAAGGGGGCTGTAACTGGACGTCAACGTGGAAAGAATATGTTGGTCCGTTCCTTGTCTGGAATTGGCGAGACTGCGGCGATGCTTGTTGGTGCACCCAGCGTGAACAGCTCCTTCAGCGAAGGAGATCTGATGCGAATGCAGGTCGCAAACAACATCGGGAACGCCGGCGATGAGCAGATCATGAGGATGCTCACGTTGGAGCATATCGTGGTGAGTGTACCCGCCGGGACAGAGATCTATCTTGTGTTCGAGAAGTCCGCAGCAACAAACGCCCAGAAGTCGGGAAAGACGATTCAGATTCCACAGACGGGTATGGGGCTCGGCCAATCTGCTAACGCAGAGCAACCATGACTGTAGAGGGTCATGTCCCATATCAGGCCGGACGCTTGGAGAGATAACCGGGCGATGATGGGTATTTCGAAAGAAGAAAAGCTGCGTACCAGGCTTTTGTTGAAAAAGAGGCGAGGCCGCTTCAGAGACTTGCGCTGCTAAGCTCGCGACTCCCGGCACATCGGTCTTCCGCCAGCCGTTGGCGTGGCATCTTTAAATAGCGGATTTTATTATTAAAACTAATCGAGATATGTTTTAATAGCAAGCGGATTAGTTAAATCGTGCCTAGACGCCCAAACACGGCTTCGCCAAACCGTTACGTGATTTCAACCGTTTCCGGTGAGAGAGTCCGTGCGTTCCTTCCCCCGCCCTTGCCTCCAAGTCAGCGGGCACTCGACCTGGAATCGCTTCAAACCATCCTCGCCGAAGCGAATCAGGCGATCGGCCGACTGGATGGCCCGACCTCTTCTCTCCCTGACCTCAAGCTCTTCCTTTACTCCTACGTTCGTAAGGAGGCCGTGCTCTCGTCGCAGATCGAAGGGACGCAATCTTCTCTCTCCGACCTCCTGCTCTATGAGAACTCAGAAACACCTGGCGTTCCGCTGGACGACGTGCAGGAAGTCTCCAACTATGTGGCGGCCCTGAATCATGGTCTGAAACGCATGCGGGACGGCTTTCCTCTATCCCTTCGCCTCATCCGCGAGATTCACGAGGTGCTCCTGGCTAAGGGGCGTGGCAGCCACGCACAGCCGGGACAATTCAGGAAAAGCCAGAACTGGATCGGCGGCAGCCGGCCCGGTAACGCTGCCTATGTTCCCCCACCACCTGAATATGTCACGGACTGCATGGGCCACCTGGAGACGTTCATCCATCAGGAGGGCTCATCGTTGCCCCTGCTGATCAAGGCCGGCCTTGTCCATGCACAGTTCGAATCGATCCATCCCTTCCTCGATGGGAATGGCAGAGTCGGCAGGATACTCATCACCTTCATGCTTTGTGCGGAGGAGGTGCTGCGCGAACCCGTTCTCTATCTCAGCCTCTTCTTCAAAAAGCATCGGCGCCTTTACTATGACCGGCTCAATGAAACGCGAGAAAGCGAAGGTTGGAGAACATGGCTCGACTTCTTCCTGCAAGGTGTCCGCGACACTGCAAATCAGGCAGCGCGAACGGCCGGCAACATCGACAAACTTTTCAACGCAGACAAGGAAAAGATCGAGCGCTTCGGCCGCGGCGCAGCTTCTGCGCTCCTTGTCTACAGGTACGCCCAGGCCAACCCGCTTTTCTCGATCAGGAACGCAGCCCGCGAGATGAAGGTGAGCTTTCCAACCGCGTCCGCGGCGGTGGATCGCATGATTGAAGCCGGCATCCTGCGGGAGTCAAGCGGAAAACGAAGAGGCCGCCTGTTTCTCTACGGCAGCTATCTCGACATTCTTAACCGGGAATCCTGAGCTGCCAGACTGCATCAGATCTAGTGCCGAGCCCGACCACAACCGGCAGAGACTGATTGCGCAAAACCCGCATGCGTTGCAGTTCGATCATTGTGCCGCTGAATCTGCGCATAATGTAGCTCATGAACATCACGAGCGCGCGAATCGGTGATTGGCTGGGGTTACAGCCGCCTGCCACTGAAAGGGAGATGCTTCGTATTGTCGAAGGACGACTGGCGTCTTCGGTCATCAAGCGGCTGAGCTCACTCGGCCTCGAACGCGGCGAGATCGACTCCATCATCATTCCGCAGAGGACGCTCCAGCATCGGCGATCGCGCCGCCAGAAGTTGACCGTCGAGGAATCGGACCGCGTGCTGCGAGCAGTTCGAGTGATGTCGCTCGCCGAGTCCGTTTACCGAAACAAGGAACGGGCCCTCGCCTGGGTACGGAGACCTCACGCGCGGCTAGACGGCCGCGCACCGCTTTCACTGCTTAAGACCTACACGGGCAGCCGAATCGTCGAGGAATTGCTCTTCCAGATTGACGACGGCATGTTTGTCTAATGGCCTTGTGGAGGATCATGCGAATAGCGAAGATCTATGCCTCGTCTGCCAGGATGAAGGCGTCTACTCGGTCGCGGCTCCTCCCGAGAGGCGTCTTTTCTTCGGACGTGGCCTCATGACGTTGATGGCGGAGGCATCGAGCTGCGTCTTCAAATGGGCCGCATAGTATTTCTCAATAGTCCCCACGCTTGTCCGACAGTTCATCGCGATTTGATAGATGTTGGCGCCGTCGAGCAGGCGAAGGCAAATGTATGTGTGGCGGAGGCTATAGGCCGTGCGCGGCCTGCCGTCGCGGTCGGTTCGGAGCTCTTCCTCGTCGAGAATTGCGTTGAATAATTCGCGGGGCCATTTTGGAAATAGAAGATCGGTATGGCCCGGGACGCGCCACTTCTCCTTGACTACGGACTCGTTACGGCTGCCCGACCTTCCTGGCCCTCCATTCGGACGCACGCGGCCCTTCAACCGCTCGAAAGGCGGCACCGCAGCCTCCGTGCTCTTGCAATAGCCGACACCTCTCTTCCCGCGTACTTCGATTTCCAGGATGGTCTGGTCGGTGGCCTCGTCTTCCACCACTTTGACATCGCCAAACTGAAGGCGTAGCGCCTCATCGGGTCGGAGCCCAGTATTAACGGCGAATTCCACATAGTCATGCAGCTGTTCGCATTCCCATTTGAATCGTATTTGCCTGGGCTGATGCGCGCGTCTGCGCGTCGCCTCATAGAGCTTTGTATATTCTTCTGGGGAGAACCACGCTCGGTGCGTGATTTTGCCCGATGTCTTGTAGGGCACTGACATGTCGGGCAAGTGTTCCATCCAGCCGTGTCGGCTGGCCGTTTTCAGAACCAGACGGATGCAAACACTTTCCTTATGCAGCGTGCTCCGGGCCGGAGTTCTGCCTGTCTTGCAATTCTGCGCGCGCCAAATACGGTATTCCTGAATCAGGCCAGACGTGATCTCGGAGAGGGGCTTCTCGCCGAGAAAAGGAAGGATAATGCCGCGCAGCTTCAACTCATACTGTTTTAGCCATGTAGGGCCACGCTGCCCGCGAGTCAGGATGGGGGCTTCTTCAAGGAATTTAGCTGCGGCTTCCTTGAATTTCTTAGCTTGTCGCCGCGTCTCTTTTGGAAGAAGTCCGGCGTGCACCCTGCCGCGCAAGCCGAGATACCAATCCTCGGCGAAGTCCTTTGCGCAACCGAGGCTGTTTTCGTGCGTCGAGACGCGCCAGTTGCGCCCGTTGAGGAAGGTCGAACAATGCCAATTATTGCATTTCCCACGGCGGTAGATGTTGACCTTGCCGCCCATGGTTTTGTGGGTTTCGGCTTTAGATTTGGAGATTTCGGAGGCTTCGATCACTGCTTGTTTCTTCATCCCTTATCAGAACGCTTATGATCAAC
>JASHOY010000371.1 GCA_030038435.1 Acidobacteriaceae bacterium
ATCACATGGCAAAGCTCCTTTACATAGCCTCCTGCTTTGCGTGTTTCCTTATTACCGAGATAGACAAAGTAACCCTTGACAACGCTCCTGACCAGCCGGCTTACATTTCCCCCTTCGCCCGGGCCGAATACCACTCCCGGCCTCAGAATGAGAAGTCTTCTTCCCGGAACCGCAGATTGCCAGCCCGTGTGAATCGCTTCTGCAACGAGTTTTGAACTGCCATAAGCGGTTTCAGGCACGGGCAAGGAGGTCTCGTCCCGCGCCTCCTCACACGCGCCATAGGGAGAGATGCTGCTGGTAAAAACGATGCTCGCGCATTGAACGCCGTTCGCATACTCACAAACGTTACGTGCACCATAAATATTCGTTTCAAAGTACTCTCCGGGCTTGTGCCCGGGCTCACGATGGATGGCCGCAAGGTTGAAGATGACGTCAGGGGGATGGGGCAACAGCGTTGCGGGAATGGGGCGCCGCACATCCCATGGGTAAAACTTGACTCTTCCAGAGCGGAGCCCCTGCTGAAGATGAGCCGTGTAGCAGGCATCTTGTGGCGGCCTGAGGTCGACCAGAGCGATGTCATCCGCCAGTTGCTCGGTTAAAAGATGCTGGGCAAGATGTGTGCCAATGAAACCTGTTCCGCCGAATAGGACAATGCTGCCCATCGTGCTCATTGTGTTTGTCTCCGCGGCGAGGAGTGCAATGCCTGAATATCGATACGGCGATTAAGTTCCCTTCCATCATATAACCGATGTTGCCTCACCGCTGCCATTGGCTCATCCACTTCTCGGCCTTGGCCGTATGACGCTCAACGGATTGCCCGCACAAATCATGCCCGAGGGTACATCTTTAAGGGCGAGGCTGCAGGCGCCCACAATCGCGCCGCGGCCGACCGTTACGCCAGGACCTATGAAGGAATGCGCGGCTACCCATGCCTCGGATTCAATTTGAATCGGCTTGGCGTAAAGATCGAAGGTGGGTCGCGCATAATCGTGAGACGCCGCGCAGAGATAGCTGTGCTGTGAAACGACGGCATTATCACCGATTGTAATATTTCCCAGGGTGTACAGCGTGGCGTGGTCGCCAACCCAACTCCAGTCTCCGATGCTGAGCTTCCAGGGATAAGTCACGGTGACCGATGGGCGGATCAGCACCCCACGCCCGATGCGCGCGCCAAAGAGACGCAGGAGGAATCGGCGCCAGCCGTAAAGCGCCTGTGGGGATGTATGAAACAGCAGCGACTGCACAATCCACCACAACTGCACAAACCACGCGGGGCGTCCGCGAAATCCCGGAGGAGCTTTAGACGCCGAAAGATCCTGAAAGAGTGCGCTCATCGCGATTGCCAGACAGCCTTGCCTCAAAGTTTTGCATAGATCGTTATCGCCGGCAACACCGGTTCGGCGGCTATGCCTGGGACCGCGAAGAACCGATGCGGTTCTTACGCATAGGTTGCAATCCGGACCTTCATGGGTATTCTGCAAATCTGAAAGCCCACATCTCGCCGCAGGCGCTAACCGTTGGACCCTGCAGGCGCGGCTGGAGAAGCTCGCTTCCACTCCGCCCCAATCTGCAGTTCGGCCTTGAACGTACCGCAATGCTTCGCTCTAGGTGATACGAACCGGCTAAATTTTGAGATTTTCTGTTCAGGCGGAAACCCGGCATGCTTGCTTCACCATTCTTCTTATAGGGTGGTGGTAAGCTAGGGACAACATGGAACGACGCAGAAGCCTCTTCATGGTCCTCGGTGCAGCGTGGGCCAGCGCCAGTTGCGTTATCGGCGTGCCCCAGGCCCCGCGGCAGCCGCCTGAGATTACGCACAGAGCAAGACCGGTACCGATGACTCAGGTGGCTCCACCGTTTGCTCTCAACGCTGCACCCCATCAGGGGCTCAAGTCAATCCGATACCTCCCCGAAGACCAGATGACGGCCAAAGACCGGGACCTGGTTGCGGAAGCCGAATCGGCGATCCAGAAAAACGCCGAACTGGAGGGAATTGAATTCGGTCAACATAAGTGGGATTACGAACAGATCGTATGCCCAGCAATACCAAGTTATCTTCTTTTGTTATTTAGAAGCGAAACGGAAAGGGGCGATTTGAGCCTGTTTTCTGCGGCTATTTCCATGAGCAACGAGAACGAGGTGCGCATAATTCCAATTCTGCGCGACGGGTTCTCTCCGTTCACGCCAGCATCCACAAATCCCTTGACGATTTCGGTCTTTAACCGGCTTCGCGCGGACGAACCGTCAAACAAGGATGTGGACTGGTTAACCACGGGGCTATGTTACGCCGCTTTGACGGGCGCCCAATCTCTTCCCTCTGCACCTGCCAAGCAGCAGACCCCCTGGGAAACAACTCCAACTTTACAGGTTCCTGTTCGTGGCGGAGCGATTATCCGGTTTTCCGATGCTACGGCCACGCATCAGCTCATGGAATGGGCGTTGACTTTCAACACGGAGGGACAGCTCCTCGCGGTTAGCTTATCTCCCGCATCGATATCCGCGCCCTCCTCAGCCAGGTAAATTGACATCAGCCTGGATCTATCCTGGGACGCAGGGCTAAATTGCCGGACTATCAGGCGGGACACGCGCGGCGGACCTTGCGAGTGCATGTCTTCAGCGACCTGTTCGATCTGTAGCGGCCATCGCCTCGCCCGCAGTCGCCTTCGAGGGCGAAAACGATAGCGAATACTATCGCCATGCCTCTTGTAACTCCCGCGGCTGAGAGCCTCCGCCAATCGTTTCACGCTATTTGCAGACGCATGCAAACCATTGAGATCCATCGGCTTTGATCTTGTAAAAGGCTGATTAGATTAAATTTGACAGGCATGTCCAGCGTGAGACGCAAAACGCCCAATTTGGGAATTGAACAATTTTAACCGCAAAAACTATCGTCCCTTATCGGTTTTGCTCTTGCCAATATGACGGTGTTCGCTTACGATCCTGGAAGGCTGGAAAGGCAAAAAAACCGCTATCCGAATCACTCGAACCGACGACTGAAGCACTTGCAGGCGCGCGTAGCACATAAATTTACCGCTGCGCGGTCTTCTCTTTTTCAAGTTGCTCTCTATCCATTCAACGGCAATCGGCTTAGCGTGGAGGCGCCTGCTAAGTCAGCTAGGCGAAGCCATGCGCGCCGCAGGACCTGGGACGAGTCATGATTTTTTACTGCCGATCGAAATCTACGACTGACTAGCGTGCCGCATCGCCACGGTAGAACGAGGGGCGTCGAGTGAACGGACAGACGACAAATCAGCCCGGCGGTAAAAACACAATGGTGCGTTCTGAAAGCCCGCACGTCGCCGATCGCAGTTGGTTTGCAGTTATGACAGTCCCGCAAAACGAAAAATCCGTCGTCAGGCATTTTGAGCTGCGCGAAGTCGAGTCGTTTCTGCCGACCTACGAATCTCGGCGTGTATGGAAAAACCGGCAACGAAAAAACATCGTTTTGCCGTTGTTTCCAACTTATGTATTTGTTCATATCAGCCCACAAGAGCGGACAAAGGTTCTTCAATCTCCGGGAGTGCTTCAGATAGTAGGTAACCGCAGGGAATGCGTTCCTGTTCCGGATATTGAAATCGATCTTCTGCGCTCAAATTTTCAACAGCGGCCGATCGAGCCGTATCGGGAGCTTCTCATTGGCCAGAGAGTGCGCATTAAAAGCGGGGCGATGCGCGGCGTGCAAGGCACGCTGATAAGGAAAGGCAATCGCGCGCGGTTCGTATTGACGCTTGAGTTGATCAACCAGCATGCTGCGATTGAGGTGGATCCACGCGAGTTAGAACCCATCGCGGGTTAAGGGGACCACTTGGCTGTTGAATTGGCTTCCCTGGGGTTTTCAAATGAGCTTACGGAATCCTGGGGGCGAACGATGCGTGTGCTATTCGACTTTGGGCATCGCTGAACTCACGCCGATATACAGTCGGCAAATCCGGTGACCGCAATCTGCTCTGTTCCATAGATACGCGGAGTCGAATAGCCTCTATGGCGCGCCTGCCGGCAACTGCGCTTCAAAACGGGAACTATATGCCACATGCGGTTAAAAAAGCTTCGCGCGCGGACAAGATTGTTCAGGCGGCAGCGCGTCTGTTCGCGTACCAGGGTTATCATGGGACCAGCACACGGCAGATTGCACACCTTGCCAACGTGAGCGAAAATACGCTCTTCAGGCACTTCGATCACAAAGAAGAACTATTCTGGTCCGCGCTTGGCTCGCATGCAGCAGCACTGGAACTTGAAAAGGGGTTGGTGGAAAAAATCACTAAGTACGAACCACCGGAGGTTGTTCTTCCTAAGCTCCTGGAGCTTCTTACCGATACAGTTTTCTATCGGCCGGAATTATTACGGCTGATTGCGGTGGCATTCCTGGAAATGCAGCCCAAGGCAGAGGCATTCATTCAGGACCATTTTTCACCTATCCTTTCCGCGATCAGCCATTATTTTGAGCTGAGCATCCGGAATGGAAAGGTGCGCCAGATGGACTCCACCACGTTAACCGCCGCACTCATGATGACCTCTTTGACACATGCCGGCGTATCGAAACTGATCAACAGGCGCGGGCCTCTGCTAAGCCCCCACGAGGTAAACCGCATTCACACCAG
>JASHOY010000372.1 GCA_030038435.1 Acidobacteriaceae bacterium
CGAAGCGGGGGCTGTCTATGTGTGCGTGAGAATCGATGAGCAAATGCGCCTCGCAGAGTGAAGAAATGGCTAGTGCCTTGATGCTGGTGGCGGGAGCGGAAGCGGACTTTCTCCTCTGACTGACCAAATTTGCAGCCTGGTCACCTTAACCAGCTCACCATTGAACATCCCCATGTGTCCTCGTCTTTGGGCATCAAACGTTGCACTGCAGATGACGTAATGGTCGTTGATTGCATTTATTATGAGCTTGAATGATGTCCTTTGATAGTTCAATCCAAACCGCATTGTTTGTGATGCCGACTTCGAAATCCTCGCGGTGCAGATAGATCGCGTCACCTTTGAATTCCAGATTTAAGTACCCGATCAGCCGGATCCTCTTTTTGTCGTAGAGTTGCGGATTTGCGATGAGTGAACGAGACTGACGTCTTGTGGCCCATTATCCGGGCCACCTTTCGGGCAGTACCCAACTGTCTGAGATGGTGCGGTCCTCGATGGAATAAGAAACACCGCTAGGAGAAGGGCTGAACCCAAAGCTTTCACGCTTTCACCTTGCGACCGTTTTACGTCATGCGCGAACTGGACTTACTTCAGCCGCGCCCCCAGCGGCACATCCTCCAGAAATCCGGCGAGCACCGGCGCGCCGCCTTCGAGCGATGCCGCCAGCAGCATGCCGTTGGACTCGAGCCCGCGCATCTTGCGCGGCGCCAGGTTGGCCACGATCACGATCTTGCGCCCGATCAGTTTTTCCGGCTCGTAATGCTGCGCAATGCCGGCCAGGATCTGCCGTTTCTCGTAGCCCAGGTCGACTTCGAGGCGCAGCAATTTGTCGGCTTTGGGAACGCGCTCGGCGACCAGGATTTGCGCCACACGCAGCTCCACCTTGGCGAAATCGTCAATGGAGATCGTCTCGCTTGCCGGCGACTCGTGCGCCGCGCTGACGGGCGTGGGGCTGAGCGTGCGGGTAGCGTGTTCCGGGGCCACAGGCTCAGTGGGAACGGCGTTCACCGGCTGGGCCGCGTCCCCCGGTGCGGCGGTGGTTCCGGTGGGCGCAGCCTCGCCCGGCGACTCCGGTTCGATGTGGGCTCCGCGTTCTGTGCGCACCGCTCCTACCACCGGATTCGTCGGCCCTGGCGCGGGCGTCACCATCCCGGGCTTGTTGCCGGCCGCCTCTACCACGCTGCGATTGTTTTCATCCTCCAGGTTCTGCATACGCTCCACCGCATCCTTTTCTGCCCGTGGAAACAGCGGCGCGGGCTCGCCAAACTTGGTTCCGGCTTTCAATCCACCCCACGTCAGATGCTTTAAAAAGCCACTCCGCGCAGCTTCGGCGATTTCGCCCAGCCCAAGCTGCCGCCACACCTTAGCCGCCGCATCCGGAAGTACCGGATAGGCAAGCGCAGTTATGATGCGGATGGCCTCGGCTGCTGTTGCCAGCACCCGCGCCTGCAGTTTGGCGTGGTCGGAATCCGATCGATCGGCCGGCTTTTTCCACGGCGCATTTGCGGTCAGGTAGCCGTCGGTTTCGGCGACCAGCAGCCACAACTGTTTCAGGACGTCAGAAAAATTCAGCGCGTCGAACGCGGGACCGAACTCAGCTACGCCGCGCTCGGCATGGGCGCGCAGTGTAATTTCGGCCTGCGTCTCCGCGCCGACCTCGGGCACAACCCCGCCAAAATACTTGTGCACCATATTCACCACGCGGCTCACAAGATTCCCGTAACCGTTGGCGAGGTCGCCGTTGTAGCGCTGCACCAGAGCATCAAAGCTGAAATTGCCGTCCTGGCCGAAGGGAATCTCGCGCATCAGGAAGTAGCGCAGCGCATCGGTGCCTAGCACCTGCATCACCGTGTCGGCGCGTACAATGTTGCCGCGCGACTTCGACATCTTGCCCTGGTCAAAGAGCAGCCATCCATTGGCGCGGACTGACTTCGGCGGCGCAATCCCCGCTGCCATCAGAAATGCGGGCCAATAGACGCAATGAAAGCGGCTGATTTCCTTGCCGATCAGGTGCATGTCCGCGGGCCAGAAGCGCTCGAAGCGCGCTTTGTCCGTGGGATCGTCGGAACCGTAGCCAAGCGCAGTGATATAGTTCGCCAGCGCGTCGAGCCACACGTAGACGACGTGTTTCTCATCGCCAGGAACGGGAATGCCCCAGGAAAAACTCGTCCGGCTCACCGACAAATCGCGCAGCCCGCCGCGCACGAACGAGATCACCTCGCGCCGCGTCGACTCAGGCCCCATGAATTCGGGATTCTCTTCGTAGAATTCCAGCAGTTTGCGCTCGAAAGCAGAAAGCTTGAAGTAATAATTCTCTTCGCTGACGTTTTCGGTAAGCCGGCCGCAGTCGGGGCAGAGCGTTCCCGGAGGGCCGTCGACATAAGCCTCGTCGTAAATGCAATACTGGCCCGAGTAGCGGCCCTTGTAAATAAATCCTCGCTCGCGCAAGGTCGCAAACAGCCGCTGCACGCCACGCTTGTGCCGCGGCTCGGTGGTGCGAATGAAGTCGTCGTAGGTAAGCCCCAACCGGTCCCAGAGGCCGCGAAACTCGGCGGCAATGGCATCGGCAAATTCCTGCGGCGCGCAGCCGGCCAGCTTTGCCGAGCGCTCAATCTTTTGCCCATGCTCGTCAGTGCCGGTCAGAAACCAGGTATCGATGCCCAGCGCGCGCTTGCGCCGCGCAATCGCATCGCACACGACGGTTGAATAAGCGTGACCCAAATGCGGCCGCGCATTCACATAGTAGATCGGCGTGGTCAGATAGTAGCGTTCGCTTCGAGTAGCCTGATCGGTCATAGGTGGGACGACTGGCGAAGAGTCGCCCCAACCGAAGGCAAACCTCGCGCATCTTCTTCACATTCTAAGGCATGGATCGAAAGCTTCGGCGCAGTGCCGAGCGTGGCTCCGGGTGCACGGACGGGGGCTTCGCGGCATCACGGCCGGACAAACGCACAATATCCCGACCGCGCCACAATTCGCGCGCACTTAACCGAGCAACCCAGCTTGATGCAGTGAAATTTGCCGTTGGCCTTGAAAACTGCCGGCCTGTACACTAGCCGGTACTGGTTCCGCTGTTCCTCATCAATGGTCTTCAGCTCATCCCAAATCTGCACGCCGCGCGGATGAAAATAGATGCGGCCGCCGGTTTCGCTCGCCAGTTGCTCCAGCGTCCATGGCTCCTTTGAATCCCCTGACTTGTGTCGATTCACGATGGCGTAAACCGCGGTTCGCATGGCGCCCACCAGCAGAAGTAAGAACACTCGCTACGCCCCCATCTATGTTTAGACTGACCTTCGTGCGGCTCGGCGCGAAGGTCTCTATTGTGACTTCACCACATCCCCAATCTTCGGCGTACCTGGTCCGTTGAAATGACCAACCGACGATCCCGCATCCACGCTGGTGATGGTCAACTCGCCGATCGAATCTTCGATGGAACGCAGCGGCTTGCCGGTCGCCGGATCCTTTACCACGCGCACCACCCGCGTCACCAGCAGCTTTTGACCCACCGTAACACCCGCGCTACTACCCACGTCGATGATGATATCCGGTGTGGAGGCGTCGGCAATCAGGCCGTTTACGGGCGCCACCGCCGCCGTAGGCAGTTTGCCGCTTTGCGTCTCCAGTTCCTGCGCGAGCTGGGTCACAGCGGCCGTGGTCGCTTCTCCAATGATGGTCTGGGCAAAGTTGCTGCTGCCCATGTTCACGTCGCCGCCACCAAATCCACCGGTTCCCGCGCCGCCGCCCAGCAGGTTAGTTCCCGAGCGCTGCGATTCCCCCTTGCCTGTTGCCGAAGCCAGAATCTCGCCGGTGCTGGTATCAATCAGCCGCGCGGTGATAGCCACCTCCGCCTTAGCCTTGTGCGTGCCCACACCGCCAAGTCCGAAGCCGCTGCCCCATTTGCCCAGCGCCCCTCCGATGTTCCGGTTCTGGTCGTCGCGCCCGAACTGGGTGATGTCGCCCACAATCACCGCATCCACGCCCAGAATGTGTCCGATCTTCGCAGCGGTCGACGGGTCGGCGCGATTGCTGTTGGAGAAATTCTGCTCGTTGATGATCTTGTTGATCTCGTTGCGCTCAATCACCCGGTAAGTTCCATCATTTACCAGCTTATCGATGAGCATGTCGGAAATGCCTTTGCCGATGTCGACGTTGGTGCCGAAAACCGACTGCGATGCGGTCATCACCGTCGCGTAGTTGAAATCCAGTACGGCTATGCGATGGTGCGCAGCCGCGTCCTGCGATTGCAGCCCGGGGTCGAGAACCAGGAAGAGAGAGAAGAGAGACAGCTTCAGCATTCGTCTGCGCATGGTTTGTTTTCTCCTATCGGCCAAGAAAAGTTTCAAGAGTCGTCAGTTCCCGCTCCGCACGATCCATATATTGGCTGGCGGAATCCAGATCATTCCGGTTGAGAGCCTGACCGGCCGCGTTCATATCGTTGCTCAATCGGTTCTCGGCGGCGAGGATGTCTCCGCGCAGATCCAGGCCCTGCGCCTGCTGCTGGCGTCGAATCGAATCCACCCCGCTGGTAGCGGCATCGGCGCGCGCGCCCAGGTCGGCAAGCCGGTCATGCGCATCCTGCAGTTCCTTGGGCGATGGACCCGCAGGCGGTTGCGCCGCGGCAGCGGGCGGCAGCGACACCGCAGTTCGTGTTTCACTTGTGGGAGAGCCCGGCTGTTGCCCAGGTTGCGCGGAAACGTAGGGCGCCCGGTTCATTTTGCCTGACTGCGAAGGAGTTGCCGGCTGGGGCGGCGGTTGTGCGGCCGCAGTTGCCACGGGAGCCGCGGGCTGTGGCGCGGGCGCGGCCGCCGTGGGCTGCGCCGGGGAGCTGCTCTCGACGTTGGAAGTAGTCTGTTCCGCTTTCTGGCTGGCGCGGGTGGACAGAATGTGAGGCAGCAAAGCTGCCACAGCAATCAGCGCGATCAACGCCGCCGCGGCGCCAATTCCGATCCAGACGCCGCGCTGGCTCTTGCGTGCCGCCGGCGCGGGCACCCCGCGCAAAGGCTGCCACGCCGGTTCTGCGGCGCCCGGCTGCGGCGCACCGGCGACGCCTGTGCTCGTGGCCTGCAACGATTTGAGCGCGTTACGCATTGCTTCGGCCGATTGAAAACGCTCGGCCGGAGCCTTCGCCATGGCCTTGAGGATGATCTCGTTCAACGGCTGCGGCAGCGTGGGATTGAGCTGCATCGGCGGCGTAGGGGCTTCGTTTAGCTGGGCGTTGAGCACGCTGAACGAGGTGTCGGCCTGAAAAGGCTTGCGGCCAGTGAGCATCTCGTAGAGCGTCACGCCGAACGAATAAATGTCTGAGCGAGCATCCGCCGTGCCCCCCCGCACCTGTTCGGGCGACATGTAGTAAACCGAGCCCATCGTCGTTCCCGGCCGCGTCAACTGCAGATCGCTGGCCGACTTGGCGATGCCGAAATCCATCAGCTTCGCCAGCCCGTGCGAGGTGATCATGATGTTTGCGGGCTTGATATCGCGGTGAGTAACGCCGCGGCCGTGCGCATAACTCAGCGCCGAAAGCACCTGCGAGGCAAACTCCAGCATCTGTTCCAGGGGCACCGGGCCCTGCCGCGCCAGGCTGTCCATGGTCACGCCTTCCACGAATTCCATGACCATAACGAGCTGGTTTTCAAACTGGAAGGCGGTTCGGAGCTGGGCGATGTTGGGGTGATCGAGCGAAGCCAGGGTGCGGATTTCGGCCATGAAGCGCGCCGCCAGCTCCGGCTCGGAGGCGTAATCGGGTAGCAGGACTTTCATGGCTTCGAAGCGGTCGGAGATGATGTTGCGCACCCGGTAAACGCGCCCCATCCCGCCGGCTCCGAGCAGACTGAGAACCTCGTAATCGCCTACGCGCTGGCCCTGTTCCAATGGCATAACTTGCAACCTCGGCGTGCGAAATTACCCGGGGAAGGGAACAATAGGAACCTGAGAGCGCAGCCAGTATACCCCGATTCCAACTGGGAAGGGCAGCAATTTTTCGAGGTTTTTGGGCTTCTGACCAGGTCGGATACCGCGGGCCGCATGCCCGGATGGCATGGTCCTTGCGGGGTTGGCGGAGAGGCAAAAGCTCAAATCATAAATCGAGAGGTGGCGAGATGAAATCCACAAGCTTCGAGCCGTCAGCTATTCCCAAACCACCGCGCCGCCAATCGCCTCATCCATCCGCTCTAGCGCCTCCGCCGACAACTTCACGCCGGCGGCGCGCACATTCGCCTCCACCTGTTCCGGCCGCGAGGCGCCTATGATTGCTGACGACACTTCGGGTCGACGCAGCACCCAGGCCAGCGCCATCTCGACCATGGTCAGGCCAAGCCCGGCGGCAATTGGCTTCAGCCGCGCCACCGCTTCCAGCAGATAATCCGACCGGTAATGCCGGCCCGCCGTTTCCATGAACGCGTTCATCTGTTCGCTGGCCGCGCGGCTGCCTTCAGGAGGTGGCACGCCTGGCGCATACTTGCCCGTGAGCACGCCATGCGCCAGCGGCGAAAAGGCCAGGTTGCCGATGCCGTGCCGCGCGCAGGCCGGAAACACCTTCGCTTCCGGCTTGCGCCACAGCATCGAATACTGCGGCTGGCTGGAGGTGAAGGGAACCAGCCCGCTGGCGCCGGCAATCTCCGCCGCTGCGTCAATCTGTTCCGCCGTCCACTCGCTGAACCCGATCGCCCGCACCTTCCCCGCGCGCACCGCCCGGTCCAGCGCCGACAAGGTCTCTTCCAACGGCGTCTCCTTGTCATAACGGTGACACTGGTAGAGATCGATATACTCCACACCCAGCCGCTCCAGCGAGCGATTCAGTTGCTTCTCGATCTGCGCCGCCGACAATCCATGATCCGCCTCGTCCCCCACCGGAAAATACAGTTTTGTCGCAATCAAATAGCGGTGGCGCGGATAACAGCGCAGCGCCTCGCCCAGCACCCGCTCTGCCTCGCCCGCGCCATACTGATTTGCGGTATCGAACAGCGTAATCCCGCAATCCAGAGCCGCATGGATGCAGTGGATCGCCTGCTCATGCCCGATTCCGCCCGCTACTGTAAGCCAGG
>JASHOY010000373.1 GCA_030038435.1 Acidobacteriaceae bacterium
TCGCATCCATTGCAGCGCCAATCTCCCACCGCGCTGGCGGCGTTAGAGTACATCATGACCAGGGCGGCCGGGTTGGCCAGTTTGGTTTCTCGAACAAGCGCCGAGACGCTGGCGGTGGCGACCGCAATGGCCTGGTGCGAAGGCATCAGCGCGCCCAGTGGTCCACGACGCGTATAAGGCACAGGAAAGCCGAAGGAGTCGCGGAGCATCAGCGCATCCAGGCCGGCGGCACGCGACAAGCTTCCCCACTGGGCCGCGAATGCCTCATGAACACTCATGCCCTCAGGCAGTCCGTGCGGCATGCCACCCAGCGGCGTGGGATCGGCATGCAAGGTGTTGGCGGGATCAAAGAACCGTGGCGCAAATGCTTTTCCCTCGCTGCTGGTCGCCGTCGTGAATGCCTCCGGGTGACGTTTCGCCCATGGCGTAACCTCGCCATAGGCGTTGTCCCATGCATATACCAGGCTCCCAACTTTGAACGAATGGATTTCATGACTTTCCGCCGCGGCGCGCATCATTTCCGCAAGCCGCTTCAAGTCCCCGTAGGTCCAGGGTCCGTAACCCCTCTTTTGCACCAAAACCGGATTCGCGAATCGCTGCTTCCACTCTTCGAGGCGCTGCGCAGTCGAGCCGGGCAAAGAGGAAGTCTCGGGCACCCACGGCTGTTGCCCGGTTGCGGGCGGCAGAGAGATTCTTTGCTTCAGGTTGCCGCTCCACTCCATGATGTAGGCGACCGTCCAACCCACATTCAGAATGATGCCTTTGTCGCCCGCCAGACCGCTGAAAAGGACAGCGAAGCGGTCCCAGAATGTTCGGACCGAATCCTGCATGTGATCCCAATCGAACCAATAGAGGTCGATTTCAAGCCACCGATCGCCGGGCACCGGGACCTCAGCATCGCGATTCGGGCCTTCCCCCGGCAGTTTCGGGGAAACTGTGCCCGGTGGCGAGATCGCCGAGGCAGCGATGCACGGGGCTTCGGCGGCAAAGATGGCCGCTGCGAAGCTCTTGATGAATTGGCGCCGACTTTGCGCCGGTAATAGCCGTTTTCCGCTTTCATCGTTTAAGGCCCCAAGGTCCTTCATAGCCCGTACACCTCGGCGTTTACATGCAGCTTGTCAGTAGTTGCGCGGCTGTGCTTCGCTCTCTTTCCACCCTGCTGCAGCCAGATCATACGCGCCATGTGCAGAATGGTATCGCAATCCCGATCTTGTCGAGATTTCCATGCTTGTGCACGAGGCAGTAAGCTCTGGGCACCATCTACGAAAAACAGTCTCGATGAGCGGCATGAATGACTTTATCGGGGAATCTGCGAAGCTGATGGAGCTAGCTGCAAGATGGGTTGAGAATTCAGGCTGATTCTCGCTTCACCAGGGGGGCGTCCAGGTAAATCCGTCGAACTCCGCGCTGGCGTTTCTGGATCACATTGATCAACATTTCGGCTGCTTTTCTGCCCATCTCAAAGGGCTGGATGGCGAAGGTTGTTAAAGCCGGCGTGAGCGTGGCGCCGATGGGCAGATTGCCGCGGCCAAGCACGCTGATGTCTCGGGGAATGTGCCTGTTTAGCTCCTCGAGGGTGCGATATATGTCCGGGACCAACTGATCGTCCGCACAGTAAATGGCAGTCGGCGGCTTGGGTCGAGAGAGCCATTCCACGACTATGTCGTGAACGATCTTCGGGTCGTAGTCGCTGCAGACGTGAAATCGCGGCTGAAAGCGCAAACCGGAGTTGCCAAGTCCGGTCTTGAAGCCCGCCAGGAGCCTGGGAGTCATCGGGCTTCGCGAAGCGCCGCTGATAAGGGCGATGCATGCGTGTCCACGGCTGGCGAGATATTCGGCTCCGCGACGGCCGACTTCGAAGTCATCGACCCCGACGTAATTGATGTCGTCGCCGCCCGCATAACAATTGGTCATTACGAAGGGGATGGCCGCGTTGGTGAGGTCTTCGACGGTGTCTTTGATGTCCTGGCTGGAGCACATACGCGTGTTCAAGGCAATGACCCCGTCTACAAAGCGGCTCTGGGTGAGTTCTCCCTTGGTGATTCTTCCGCTTCTGGTGTTATGCGAATAGATCATGAGGTGAAAGCCGCGGTCCATGATGCAGCTCTGGATTCCGGAGAGAACTTCGGCGATGAAATTGTTGAAGAAGATGGGATCGCGCATGGGCGCGACCAGGCCGATGATCCTGGTTGAGCCGCGGCTTAAGGCCCGCGCCAGGCCGCTTGGGGAATAGCCGAGCTTTTGGGCGCGTTCGAGGATGAGCTTCCTTTTTTGCGCGCCGACCCGCGGGGTATCAGGGTTATTCATTACGAGCGAGACTGCTGCAATAGAGACCTTGGCCGCCTTCGCTACGTCGTAGATGGTTGCCACGCTAGGTCCTCCGCGGAGTATTCCAATTCGATTTTAAGAGACGCGCCGGTCGGCGACGGGCGGCGCTTCCAGTCTTTCCGGCTGGCGGGTCCGGCCGGCAATCGGGGATTTGCGGGGCTTTCGACCGATTTGCCATGAGGCGCGAGCAAGGATAGTCAGGACATCCACGTTAAGCCGATATTAAGCGCTTGACAAGGGCATTTTTGCAGAATAGGATTTGCCGCATTGAAGAAAACTCGCTCCCAGGAGGTCTGGAACGGGTCGGGCATACCCGATTAGTTAAGCGCTTGACTTATCCAGGCAACATCAGAAAGGACATTTATGAGGACTGTGACCTCCGTATTTCGATCCCTGTGCATGGCGGCTAGGCCCCGCCGAGCCTGCGTATCCTGGTTCGCGATCGCCCTGCTGAGCCTGCCCTTTGCCGCGGTTGCCCAGCAGGATGTCGGCTACATCGTAGGCACGGTGGCGGACCAGACCGGCGCCGCCGTTCCCGGAGCAAAAGTGACGATTGTCTGGCAGAGCACCGGATTGACGCAAGCGCTGACCACGGACGCATCCGGCTACTACACTTCGCAGCCGCTACAGGCCGGGCAGTACACGGTGACCGCCGAGAAGGCCGGGTTTTCCACCGCCTCGGTACCCAACCTGACCGTCGACGCAGCCGCGCACGTGCAGGCGAACCTGATTCTCCACGTTGGCGAAGCATCGACCAACGTTACGGTGCAAGCTACGCCGCCGGTGATGGATACCACCGACGCTGAGCTTGCCAGCACCATTGACACCCGGTCCGCGCAGAATCTTCCCGTAAACGGGCGCAGCGTGCTGGCGCTGGCCACGCTTTCGCCGGGGGTCGAATCGTCGGTGGGCGCGGTCAGCGAAGGCTTCCAGAACCGCGGCACCGCGGTTTCCGCCATCCGCATCGACGGCGGGGCGTCGGGCGTGAATGAGAACATCCTGGACGGGGTGTCAAACACTCAGGACTGGCTTGGTGAAATAGCCATCAATCTCAAGTCCGACGCCGTGCAGGAGTTCCGCATTATGTCCGGGGTGATTCCCGCTCAATTCGGCTATACCGCCGGGGGCGTGGTGAACGTGGTATCGCGGTCGGGCACCAACCAAGTGCACGGGAGCGTTTATGAGTTCTTCCGCAATGATGCTCTCGACGCGGAGCAGTCGTTTCCCCGGCCCGCGTTCGGCAAACAGGAGGTGCGCTTCAACAATTATGGCGGTACGCTGGGGGGCCCCATAAAAAAAGACCGGAGCTTCCTCTTCGGCAACTACGAGGGATACCAGTACCGGAGCGCGCAGCCGACCTATTTCTCTCTGCCTACCACGCAGGAGTATACGGGCGATTTCAGCGATTTGGGGCAAATCGTGAACGGGACCTGCACGCCGATCAACATCTATGACGCGGACGACGTTGTGAACGGCCAGCGGCAGCAATTCGACTACGGCGGCAAGGCGAATGTGATTCCGCCGACGCGGCTCGATTCCGTTGCTGCGGCCTACTCAAAGATGTTTTATCCGCTGCCGAACAATACCACCGGGGCGTATAACCCCTGCACCCACGCCAACAACTTTCTGTACGCGTTGCCCGTGGCTGCCAGCGAGAGGCAGGGAATTGTGCGCGCCGACGAAAAGATTTCAGACCGCGACAACCTGATGGCGCGGTACGCTTATTACTTCAACGGAACCAACAACGGTACCAACGCCGGAGGGCTTCCCGGCCTCTACAGCCATCGCAACGACCATCTGCAGACCCAGAGCGCAGTGCTCTCAGAGACGCATGTGTTCAAGCCGACGCTGCTGAACGACGCGCGCGTAGGGCTGATGCGGAGCGATTTTCCGTTTCAGGCGGCTTCGTTCAACCAGAACATCGCAACCAAGATCGGACTGCCCAACGACACGGGCTTTGAAATTCCGGAGATGAACAACGGCCTGGTTGCGCCTAACATCACGGTGGGCTTCCGCTCTTCGACGACCATCCAGTACCTTGACGATCTCACCTGGATCTTGGGCAATCATTCCCTGCACATTGGTGGAAGTGCAGAGTGGACGGAAGGATATAACAACCAGACCGGCACGTCGGCCTCCGGAAACTTCACTTTCAGTTCCGGCACTACGGCAGAGGGCAACAACACTACGGTAGTATCGGGTACCGGCGACACCTTCGCTTCGTTCATGCTTGGCCAGGTTACCAGCGCCTCCCAGCTGGTGCAGGAAGGCAGCGCATTCCGGAGGATGCTCTATGCCGGTTATGTGCAGGACGACTGGCGCGCCACGCCGCGGCTTACCGTCAATGCCGGTCTGCGCTACGATCTGCAGACGCAGGCGGTTGAGAAGCACGATGGAATTGAGAACTTCGACATTACCAAGCCGAATCCGACGAACCACATCTTTACCGGGCTGGTGGAATACGCCAGCACCGGTGGATACGGCCGGAATTTTGTGAAGGAGAATTTTGGAGATTTCGGTCCACGCCTGGGATTTGCCTATGCGCTGGACAAGCAAAATGCGATGGTCGTCCGAGGCGGCTTTGCCATTTACTATCCATCGACGGCGGTCTACTCCTACGATGAATCCTCGGGAAATCCCGCCGGTTACACGTCGATGACGACTTCATGGAGCGCGCCCACGGCGCACGGTTACGACTTCCAACTGCAGAATGGCTTGCCCGGTCCGTGGAATCAGCCCCTCGGTGCGGCAGGCGGCCCGAATGTTTTCCTGGGCCAGTCGGCCAGCTATATCGATCCCGTTGAAAAGGACCCCAGCGCACAGGTCTTCACCCTCACGGTTTCGAGGGAACTGCCTTACGACCTGGTTGCTGACGTGTCTTACGCCGGCAATCATGGAAACCACTTTGAAAACTACTCACCCAACCTTAATTTCCTGTCGCCGCAGTATTACAGCATGGGAACGGCAGCGCTCAGCGCGCAGGTTGCGAACCCCTATGCGGGACTGGTGCCGGGCAGTCTGGGCGCGGCCACTCTGACCGAGGCGCAAGTCCTGAAGCCTTTTCCTTACATGGCCGGGGTCACCATGCAGGACCCGCGCAACGGTTACTACTGGTCCAACCTGGGCATGATCTCGGTCCAGCGCCGGGCAGCGCAGGGGCTGCAGATCATGGGAGCCTATACGTTCGGCAAAACCACCGACGCCGGCGTGCAGGACGTATCGAATCTTTCCGCGGTAGGAACCGGCACGTCAGCGAGTCCGCAGAATCCATATAATCCGCGAGCCGACCACTCGGTGGATACTATCGATGCAACGCATCGGCTCACCATCACCGGCCTATACGATCTGCCTTTCGGCAAGGGACAGAGATTTCTCGACAGGCCGGCCACCGACGGCGTCCTGGGCGGATGGCAACTGAACTCGATATTCACCCTCCAGTCAGGATTTCCGATCGGCATTACCGGAGCTAACAACCAGCTTGCAAGCCGTCCCAACTGGAACCCGAACGTGAGCGTCTTTGTTCCGCATCAGAGCCGCTCGGTGCTCTACACGACGGGGCAACTGGAGTGGTTCAATCCGTTGGCTTTCGTGAATCCGCCGGATTACACCTTCGGCAATGTTCCGCGGGAGCTCGGCAACCTGCGCGGCCCTGGGACCGTGAATCTTGACCTTTCGCTCTTCAAGACTACTCACATTACGGAGCGGACCACCTTCGAGTTTCGCATCGAGGCCTACAATGCGCTGAACCACCCCAATCTGCCCATGCCGGGCACCAGCTTCAGCGCGGGAAAGCCGGCCAACGCCAGCGATCCTTACGCGGAAGGCGGGCTCAACACCAGTTCTTCTTTTGGCATGATTACCAGCGGCGCAACCACCACGCGCAACGTGCAGCTGGCGGCAAAAATCTTCTTTTAGGCGGGCCAGGCGGAAAGCAGAGAATGGAAGGCTCCTCATTTGTGCAACGCCGCACGGAGGCACACAAGTTTAACGAAGTTCTTCTTCTAGCTGAAGGCGGATTCTTTACCGGGATGGCGTTTTTGCGTAGTAGCGAACCCAGTCCACGATCATCTTGCCGGGCAGCATGCTTGAGTCCACGTCGTGACGCGGCCCCATAGCCTGGGCGATCGAAGTGAGCCAGATGTTAAGGTCGCCCTGGGGCAGACCGGTCAGGTCCACGGTCTGCACGAGCTGGCCATCGAAGTAGTACCGCACCACGTTGGGGGCGTATTCGCAGCCGAATATGTGGAAGACCGCGGAGAGATCGGGCGTGGAGACGGTCCTGTGGCCGCGGGCGATGTGAGGAGGGACCCAGCGATGGGTTGTGGTGGTGTAGGAGTGCAGATTCTGCGACTCATTTTCGATGATGTCCAACTCCAGCGTGGTTTTGTTGCCCCGGGTGTCTTGGCCGTTATAGCCCATGAGCCAGAAGGAAGAGTGCCAGCCGCTGCCGGCGACGATTTTGAGGCGGGCTTCGTAGTAGCCGTAGCCAAAGGCCTTGCGGCTGATGATGCCGCCGCCGGTGTAGTGCATTCCACCCGCATCCTGCTTGCGCAAGGCGATGATGAGGTCGCCATCGTGGACGCTGACATTGGCCGAACTCTGAGTACTGAGGAGCTTGGTGTCGGTGCGATAGGTCCACTTGGCATGGTCGAGCGATGTGCCGTTGAAGTTGTCAAACCATGCGAGCTTGTAGCCGGGTGGCGGTCCGGGTGCGGCCGGCGCAGCGGCGGGAAGGGCGAAAGCGAGGAACATGAACAATGCGAGTTTCATGAATTTCTGCGCACGTTTGGCCGCACCGGGATGGAGGAGCGACCGGCCGCGACGCAGAGTCATGCTACCGGGCCAGATCTTCAAGGTCAAGCGCTTAATTCAAGGGGTTGCATCAGAGGCCGGGATTGCGGTAGAAACCCGCTCGCGGGCTGTTAAGTTGCAGGTTGGAGGGACTGGATGCCAGGATTCGGTGCGACGGTAAGCTCCATGGAGCATGACAACATTGCAGCGCCGAAATCGAGAACGTGGTTCAGCAGGGCGAAAATTGCGCTGCCGGCCGTTGCATTCGCCTGCTCCGGTCTTTTGGCGAGCGGACGACCGGTGCCGGGATCGGAGCGCGCTCCCCAGGTGGCG
Organism: Acidobacteriaceae bacterium; assembly: GCA_030038435.1. Lineage (GTDB taxonomy): Bacteria > Acidobacteriota > Terriglobia > Terriglobales > Acidobacteriaceae > Telmatobacter. The sequence continues at coordinate 7,453 of JASHOY010000373.1, forward strand.
TTGAAAAGCGGCGGAGTTCAGTTCCGCATGGAGCTGAATGGTGGCCAATATAGCTTTGCCGCGAGCGGACACACTTTGGTGGCTGCGGATGGCGCGGCGGGTGTGTATCTCGCGGGCAGCCCGGTTTCCTTCCGGCGCAGCGGATCATGCGCCGGCGCGGTGTGCCATCTAGCCGGCGTCAGCGCCGCGGGCGGACATCTCCAGCTCACGGTGACGCTTTCTCCGCATCAGGCGGAGCTGATGGCGACGCCGCAGCACGCCGGTGACGAACTGCGCTTTGTGACCGCAGGCGCGGCGCCGGGCTTCGGTCTTGCCGACCACGCAGTCCTGCTGCGTTATTCCACATTGCCGCAGAAGCAATACAACACCGATATCAGCGGGTTCGCCGACGACCAGTTTCTTTCCGGGCAAGGCCTGGCGCGATTGGTCAGCAATTTCGTGATTTATCCGCGCCGGCAGTTCGCAGAGGTCTTAGTGGATCCATGGATGAAGATCATTCATTCTTCCGCTGCGCAGATTGTACAAGGGGTGGCGCAAGCCCATGGTCCGGTGAAGCTCTACTACTTTTTCGGCAACCCGCACCAGATCTACGCCCGGTATCTGGCGGTGCGCAACGCTAGCGGCTATCGCGTCTTCCGCCCCAAGTACCAGGCTTTCGGCGTGGGATGGGAGGCTTTTGGCGCCCTCGGCTGGAACACCAATCAGAAGACCGTAGAAGAAAGCGTGGACCGGTACATCGCCATGGGCTACCCGTTGCGCTGGATCGTCATCGGTTCTGGATTCTGGCCGGCTGAGCCGGAGATGAATGAGACCACCAGCTTCGGCATGTGGAACCGTGAAAAGTATCCCGATCCCGGGGCAATGATTCGCCACTTCCAAAGTGAAGATCTCGCCGTGATGCTGGGCCTGCGCATCACGTTCATCGCCACCGGGCCATTTGCGGCCGAAGGTGTGGCCAAGGGTTATTTCCTCAAGAAGGATGGACGGCCGCAGGTTTTTCACGGAAGCTGGCCAAAGCTGCCATATTACCTGCTGGATGCGCATAACCCCGCGGCGCTCGATTGGTACATGAAGCTGGTGAAGCGGTGGCAGGCATTTGGCATCGACGGCTGGAAAGAGGATTTTTACGGCTACGGCGGTTATGGACTTCGCGATGACAAGGTAGACCCCGTCAACGATCGCCTGATGGAAGAAAAGCAGCTGGTCATCGAGCGCAACGGCTATCTCTCCTCCAATGGCGATCTTCACCGGATTAATGATTTCAACTATGACCAGGATCAGGACCGCGGGCCGGTGAATGCGCTAGCTCTGGCCTATTCCGGTTTTCCCCTGGTCTACCCGGACATCGTCGGTGGCACCTTCGGTGAGAATCGCTTCGCCTCTCAGCGCACCCGCAAAATGCAAATCTATATGATGCGCAACGCGCAATGGGCAGCGTTGCACAGCAGCATGGGCATGGGCGAGCCGCCATGGACGTTTTCCGCGGAGACGGCGAAGGTGATGTTACAGGCAGCCCAGTTTCACCAGCAGATCGCGCCATACATATACAGCAACGCCCTCCGCTTTGCAGGCGACGGATATCCGTGGACGATGACGCCGTTGCCCATAGCCTTTCCCGACGACCCGCATGTCTACGGCCGGGAGAACGCAACGGTGCGCGGTTACGAGTGGATGATCGGCGATGCCTTGCTCGCCACGCCGCTTTACGGGAACGATTATGCGACCGCTACTTCGCGCGATGTCTATCTGCCGCGCGGGGAATGGATGGACTTTGACACGGGAAGGCTCTACCGCGGCGGACAAACGCTCTATAACTTTGCATTACCGCCCGGCAAAACCCCGCTCTTTGTGGGCGGCTCAGGCATAACGCTTGAAGACCGCAAAGGCCAACTTCTGGTCTGCGTGTATCCGGTGACGGCGCAAGGCGAAGCCGATCTCAGCTTACCCGAGGGCGGCGCGATGGTTCACATTGAGGTGCACGGCTTGCCTGTCGGAACGCCGTGGTCAGGCATCTCCGTACGAGACAGCGCGGGCCGCAGCGTCGCAGCGCAGCAGTCGAACCACGCTTTCGTTTTTGCGCCACATGCGGGCCAGCGATATACGGTTCAGGCGCTCTCGCGACGGTGAAGAATTTCAGGGACAACGAGCCGCAGAACTCCGCAGGCTCGCAACAAAGCAGACATTCTTTCTGTAAAGGAGAAATCGAGTGGCGATGAATCGCAGAAACTTCGTGCAAAGAATCTTGATGGCGTTGGGCGCCGCAGGAGCATCGGCGAATGCAAGCGAAGGACAAGCAGCAGCGGATTCCTCGAAAGCTGCCGGCTCAGACGGCGGCTATATTCGCCCCGGCACCATCGAGGTCATTCATCGCTCCTTCGATGTCATAGTCGTTGGCGGCGGCATCTCCGGCACCTGCGCGGCCATCAGCGCGGCGCGCAACGGCGCCAGAACAGCGGTGGTCCATGAGCGCTCCACGCTGGGAGGCAACTCCTCCAGCGAGGTTCGGCTTTATCCGGAAGACACCTGCGCCTTCAGCCCCTGGATCAAGGAGGGCGGCATCCTGGAAGAGATCGCCAGCGAAGAGCGGGCGCGCAACTGGGAGCCATACATCGAAGGCATGATGAACTCGCAATGGGACCTGGTGCTTTACGAATGGGTAAAGCGGGAAAAGAATCTCAGTCTCTTCCTGAATACCACGATGCGCGAGGTGCAGATGAAAGACAGAGCCCATATTCAGGCCATTCACGCGCCGCAACTGGGCACTGAACGCGAATTCGTCCTTGCCGCTCCGCTGTTCATCGACGCCACGGGCGATGGCGTTCTCGGCTACCGCGCCGGCGCGGATTTTCATTGGGGCAAGGAAGTGCGTTCGGTTTTCGGAGAATCGCTGGCGCCTGCAGAACCCACTACCGGCCTGATGGGCAACACTCTCTATTACCGCGCCTGCGATGCCGGCCGCCCGGTGCCCTTCACCAGGCCGGATTGGGCGGCGGAATTCGCAACCGAAGGTGACCTCACCGATCGCGACCACGGACACTTTGAATGCGGCTACTGGTGGATTGAGGTAGGCACGCCGCTGCACCCGATTCATGACAACGAAGAAATTCGCGATGTGGCACTCAGCCAGTTGCTGGGCGTCTGGGATCATATTAAAAATCACTGCACGCGCGATGACATCCGCGAGCGCGCACAAAATTATGCTTTGGAGTTCATCGGCTTCTGGCCCTACAAGCGCGAGTCGCGCCGCATTCTGGGAGACTACACGCTGACCGAGAAGGACGTGCACGATCCCTCGATTCACGGCGACGATATCGCCTACGGCGCCTGGGGCATCGACATTCACCTGCCTGGAGGAATTCTGGAGCGGCATGTGCCGCCGTATCCGCCGCCGCGCACTGACGAAAACTTTCATCAACGCGGAACCATTCCTTACGGAATTCCCTTGCGCTCCTGTTACTCCCGCAATATCCGGAATCTTTTCTCCGCCGGCCGACCGATTGGCGCCAGCTATGTGGCTTTTGCCTCTTCGCGCGTGCTGGCCACCGGGGCGATGGTGGGCCAGGGCGTGGGAGCTGCCGCGGGTCTTTGCGTGAAGCATGAATGCGAACCAGGCACAATCGCAAGGGATCACGCAGACGAACTGCAGCAGTTATTGCTGCGCCAGGACGCATCGATTCCGGGCATCGAGAATACGGACAGGAATGATCTGGCGCGCCGCGCCAAAGTGACCGCCAGCAGCGAGGCAACGCTTCTATTTCCCGAATCGCAGACGTTCCACGCGGCGCGACTGGGCCTGGGTCAGCTCTTCCCGGTCTCGTCGGGTTCTCTTGATGGAATCGACCTGCTGCTGCAATCCACTTCGACCCAGCCGCAGACGGTGAGGCTGAGCCTTAGAAAGGTGGGGCAGGTGTGGGATTTTCGGACAAGCCCAACCCTCGCGTCGGCTAACGCCAGCCTCGGGCCCGGCCATCAAGGATATGTCTCTTTTCCGCTGCGTGCGAAGACCAGCCCCGGCAGTCTCTATTTCGTTTCTATCGAACCCAACCCGGAGATTGCCTGGGCCTTGTTCAGCGATGCCGTAGGCCAGCCTTCGCAGGTTCCCGTCGGAAGCACGGCTGCGGATCTTCCTCCGGGCAACAAATGGCGTCCGCTCACCGGTGGGCATTCCTTTGTCATTCGAATCTCACCCGAACAACATCCATACGCGGCGCAGAACGTGGCGCGCGGCACCAATCGTCCCGATCGTTGGACCAACATCTTTCTCTCCGATCCGGCGCAAGGACTGCCGGCATGGCTGGAGCTGCGCTTCCCCGGGCCGGTGAGCTTCAATCAGGTCCAGATCACCTTTGATACCGACACCAACCGCCGCATTCCGCTGCCGCTATTCCGCTATCCCGAGTGCGTGAAGCGCTACGAGATTGCCGTCGCACAATCGAGCGGATGGAAAACCGTTGTCGCGCAGGACGGGAATTACTTCCGCCGCCGTGTCCACCGCATCGATCCGGTCACCGCAAACCGCTTGCGCATTCATATGCTGGAAAGCAACGGCTCGCCGCAGGCTCGAGTGTATGAGGTGCGCGTTTATAACGAAGAAGCGTAGCTTCAGCTAAGCGTGTTTGAGAACCGAACCGGGCAGGCAATTAAGCTGCAGCCGGTGCAATGGACGGCTTCTGGGAAAACGTCCTCCAAAGCAACAGCAGAGCAGCGGGATGCAATGCCATCATCAGGAAGAAGAGGGGCAGATAGCCGTGATGCATTACGACGAATCCCACAATCTCTGTCGATACCATGCCGCCAAAGCCGCTGCCGGCGGCGATCAGGCCGAAGGCCGTGCCCAACTGCGATGAAGGATAGAGATCGATGACCGCGGAGGAAAGCGCGACCAGCCATCCCATATGCGCCAGCGCGATCACCGACGCAATTGCGACGGCGAACAATGCGCTGGGCACGAGACCGGCAAGCGGGCTGAGAGGAACAAGCAGAGCGCTTAACAGCATGATGCGGCGATAGGCGAAAGCGGCTTCCGCCCCGCGGCGAATCAACCACCCGGCAAGCCAGCCGCCGAGCAGCGTCCCCACGCCGGCGGCAAAGTACACAAGCCAGCCGATGCGCGCTACCTGAGCAAGCGTCAGGCCGCGGGCGCTGAGCATGTACTTGGGAAACCAGAAGAGAAAGAAGTACCAGACAGGATCGGTGAGGCCGCGGGCAATCATGAATTTCCAGGTTCTGGACTGCACCAGCACTTCTTTCAGCGATGCAACCGCCGTCGTCGAACGCGCGGCAAGCGGCGCCAGCGAATGAGGAGTGTCGCCGCAGGTTCGAGCTTTGCGCGATGGATACGCTGCCAGCCACAGGGGAACGCAGAGAAGTCCTGCGCAAGCATCGATCAGGAAGACCGATTTCCAAGGCAGATGCGCCACAATGGCCGCGATGGCAGGCAGAGCCACGACTGCGCCAACCGTCGAGCCCAGGGTATAAATGCCAACTGCGAGCGCATGATCTTTTTTAGGAAGAGTTTCGCCCACTGCCTTGGGCGCAGCCACCCAAAGGCCCGGCTCGCCCAGGCCCAGGCAGAAGCGCGCTGCGGCAAGCTGAACGGCGCTGCGTACGAAGGCGGTTGCTCCCTCAGCAAGCGACCACCAGCCTATAAACAGGGCCATGGTGAGCCGGGTACCGAGCCAATCGGTGATAAAGCCCGCCATCGCGTAAGAGAACGCCGATGCCAGCAGAAAAAGGCTGACCACCTGGCCATAGCCTTCGTCGCTGAGGTGCAGAGCAGCCTGGAAACGTGGGGCGACAATCGAGAGACTTTGTCGGTCGAAGTAGTTGATCAGGGCGACCACGAAAAGCAGGCCGATGAGAAACCATCTCCGCCGCGGCGAAAGCAGCGCCGGGCGTGCGCAGACTTCGGGACTCTCCTGAGAGGGGCTCAATAACAGCGAACCTCAAAGATCGCGGGCGGCGCAGGACCTTGACCGAGTATCACCAGCTCGATGGCGGTTGTAACCACCGGCTCGGGCAGTTTCATCCGCCAGTGCGTCTGGTGGTTTTCCTTCACGGTAGCGATGGTGCTGCCCTCGAGGGTACGCAGCGCGAAGCTGGTTACGCAACCCGGCATCACCCGCTCGGGATGCCCCATGAGCACCGACTCCATGGGGTGATCGAAGTCCGTGTCGAAGGTGATCTCGATCGCACTCACTGTCTGCGGTTTATCCCACGCCAGCCGCAGCCACGGGTCGGGGTCTTCGCGAGCGGGAGCCCATGCATTTGCGCCGCGCCACGGTCGTGCCCAGCCATTGATTACATTGGCGGGTTGGTAGCAGTGCACGGCGGGCGACAGAGTTACGGCCAGGTTGCGCGCCGCGGGGCGGCGATCGGGCAGCCAGAATGCGAATGTGTCCACGCCTGATCCTTCAGGCGGCGATTGCACGGCGCTCTTCGCCACCATACGGTTCATTCTCTGCCACAATGTGAGCACTCCCGGCGCCTGCTCTTTGCTCAAATGCAAAGCCAGCGCGGGCACCGGCTTCAGAATCACGAACACATGGCGGCACGACTCCAGGACAGCATCGAAATGAAGGGCGGCCAGAATGGATCGGCCAGCGGAAACCCGTGCGCCGGCTTGCGCCAGTTTCAAATCCGGCGTGGTGTTGCCCTCGCGAGTTGAGCACCAAAGCTCTGCATGCAGCGTGGCCGGAGCGGCGGCATCCACCAGCAGTTCGATCACGGGAACGGGTCCGGCCGGCAGCGGCAACAAAAGTGCGCATGGCAGGTCTGCGCTGTGCGTTTCGCCGCTTGGCTCGAGTCGGTCGAGTTTAAGACTGCTGCTGGCCATCAGCGTGGCGATACGCGCCAAGTCGGTTGCATCATCCGCCTTCACTCCCGGAATGAATTGCCCGCATCGCAGCAGCCGCTGCTGCAAGCGTCCCATGTGGGCCGGCCCCAGCAGTTGACGCGGCATCAGGTTTTCTTCCCTGCATAATGCGGCGGCCACGCCCACGGCTTGTGCGTTATGGGCGCAGGTAGCCATCACCCGTGTCGAGCCCAGTGCGACATGACTCGTGCTGATGATACGACCGGCCAGAAATAGATTGGAGATGTTCCTGCTGTACAGCGCGCGGTAGGGAATCTGATACACCCCCTTGGCATGCCACTGGGTGCAGGCCGGTCCCGCGCTGTAAATGCCCTCCGGCGGATGCAGATCGATGGCCCATCCCCCCACAGAGACGGCGTCAGAATGGCGGCGCTGCTCGATGATGTCGCTTTGTGTCAGAATCAAATCCCCTTCGAAGCGCCGGCTTTCGCGCTTGCCGGGGATCATGCCCATCCACTCAAGCGTGAGGTTTGCCGCCTCGGGAAATTCGCCGGAGTTCTTGATGTAATTCCAGACTCCGTAAGCGATGCGCCACAGCTCCCACTTGATCTGCTCAGCATCCCGAATCGTGTCCATAGTTCCACCGTACTCCAGCCACCACAGTCGGCATCCGCTATCAGTGACTCGCAATTCCCGATAGCGCGGAATCCTGGTGATATCCTGCAAGGCAAAAGCCGGAGCTACGTACTCTACCGGCTTGCCGGTGTCGCGGCTGTAAAAGTAAAGTGAATCTCCGAGTAGTTCATGTGCGGCTTCCAGCTTGGCCAGGCCCTCGCCAAACTCGGCAGAGGCTTCGGCGCCCATGCGGAAAGCGGCGCCAGCCAGATAGCCGAGAACACCGTCGCCGGAGGCATCGCAAAAGAGCGGTGCAGACACGGTGTATCGAGTTTCATTCTGGCTGCAATACGCGGTAACGCTTCGGATGCCGGACTGCTCATCCCTTTCGACCGCGCTCACCGCCGTGTTGAGCAGCAAAGTGATATTTGGCTCTCGGGTCACCCACTCCAGCAGGAGAGAATCAAACACAATCGGGTTGCCCTCTGGGTTGCGCCAAACATTCTCGACCATGATTTCGTCGATAACCCCGCCCTCGCGCGCCCAGCGATTATTGCTGCCCATGTGGGAGGTTGCGCCCAGCATCCAGAGGCGCACTTCGCTGGAAGCATTTCCTCCCAGCACCGGGCGGTCCTGCACCAGAACGACGCGAACTCCCTCCCGCGCAGCGGTGATGGCGCAGCACACACCAGCCATTCCCCCGCCGACCACCACCAGATCTGCGTCATGGCCCTCGTGATTTGGACTGCGACCATTCGCTTGAAACTCACTCAGCAACATATAGGATCGATCCTGAAACCCGCGCAAGGCACAGAGGCAAAATTCCGATGGGCAATAGCGACGGCACGATTCTCGGAGTCCGCTGTCTTATCGACCCATATTAAGCGCTAAACTAAAAGAAAAGCAATATCCATTCGTCAGTGAAATGCAACCAACTCCAAACCGACACCCATTCATGCGGCCGCAGAGCTAGCTTTCCTGCGAGGCACCGGATGGGCGGGGTTCAGAGCTGATATTGCCCAGCGGGGACGGACCACCGGCTACGAGTTGCAGGCTGCGAATCACCATGGCGATGGCCAGGATCACGCAGATCCACGCAAAGACGTCGCCGTGAGCGGTGTAGAAGGTAATGTCGTCGCGAAAGCCGAATTCTGCGGGCAGCGCGTCGACCTGGTGGCGGGGGATGCTCTGGCGGACGCGGCCGTAGGGATCGATCGAGGCGGTCACGCCGTTGTTGGTGTCGCGCAGCAGCCAGCGGCGGTTCTCGATGGCCCTCATACGCGCCATGTTCAGGTGCTGCCATGGTGCGCTGGTGTCGCCGTACCACCCGTCGTCGCTGATGTTGACGAGCACTTGCGCGCCCAGCCGCGTGAACTGGCGGACCTCGTCGGCGAAAACGGCTTCATAGCAGATGAAGACGCCGTAACGATGGCCGTTGAGGAGGAAGACCTTGCGGATTTTGCCGTGGGTAAAGTTGGGGACTTCGCCGGCGAGCTTGTGGGCAAAGAAAAAGAGCTTGGGGAAAGGAATGTATTCGCCGAAAGGAACAAGGTGAATCTTGTCGTATCGGCCGACGCGCTGGCCCTGCGCATTGAAGATGATGGCGGAAACGTAGTCGTCCCACTGGTGTTCACTGTCGGAATAATCGGTACCGATGGCGTTCACCACAAGTGGGGCGTGGACGGTTTGCGCAATGGCGCCCATGGCTTTTTCAAAGCGCGGGTCTTCTTCGAAAAATGGCGCGGGCGACTCCGGCCAGGCGACCAGCTCTGGAGGCGTCGGGCTGGAAGGGCAGGCAATTTGACCGTGCGCGGCGCCGGTTTGAGGAATGCCGGCGATGTAAGGCCCGCAGGTCTTGCCGGCCAGGCTCAGGAATTGAGCGATGTGCCGGTTCCAGGATGCGCCCGCCCAGTCGTTGTCGACTCCGACGTTGAGGTTGGGCTGGATGAGGACGGCGGTAGCGGTGGACGCGGGCTGGGGCGGCGGAATCAGAATTCCGCCGGTGAGGCCGCAGGCGAGGATGATGCCGGCGATGCCGCTGATGCGCCTGGCGCGGCAGCGCTCAATCAACAAACCGCCAGCGATCAGAGCATTGACCATCATGAGCACGAAGCTGATGCCGTAGACGCCGGTCCAGGGCGCAAGCTGGGTGAGGATCGCGTTGTCGACTTGCGAGTAGCCGAGCTGGTCCCAGGGAACGCAGGTGATGCGCGCGCCGGCGAGTTCGATTGCGACCCACAGGAACGGCACGGCAGCGAGGGCGAGCCGGACGTCACCGGAGGCGCGACGCACCAGCACCACCGCCCAGGCGAAAATGCCGAAGTAGAGACCTAGAACCAGGCTGAAGCCGGCAAGCATCAGTGCCGAGGCCCAGGCCGGCAGACCTCCATAGATGTGCATGGTGTCGTAAATCCAATAGCAGTTGCCTGCATACCAGAGCACACCGCAGAGATAGCCGAGCAGGAATGCGCCGCGCAGCGGATGCTGCGAGCCGAGGTTGACGCTGGAAAGCACGGCCACGAGCAAAGGGGTAAGCGCAAACCAGGCGAAAAATGAGCGCCAGGGCGGCATGGGTCCGGCGAGGGGAAACGGGAGCTCAAGCAAGGCGGCAGAGAGGACGGCGGCCGCCCAGAGCTTCCAGGATGCGCTGTGCATACATGGGCGAGTTTAAAGCATGAGGCGGAGCGGCGATTGGAGAAGATTCAAAATCAGAGCGGCGGCGGCGCGAATCAGGCTACAATCGGGAGTATGCTTCTGGCTCGGTGGGCAATGCGCGTGGCTGAGGTGGTCTTCTTCTTCGGCCTGGTGGGCTCGACAATCGTGGTGATCATCAGTTTTGTCGAGGACTGGAAAGAGCTCTTTGAGAAAGACTGAGCAGCACAAGCGCGAACCAGATGCTCGGCGCGGGCCGGGTGCAGGGAATCGCTCTCGCTGAGTGACGTTCCACCGCAGAAAAGCTGATTTTTTCTTCATGGCTCGATCCAGCCAGGTTTCTCCCCGCTGCCCGTGGTATGACAACCGACAACTGGAAAGATGCCGCTCTCAGTGCCAAATTCCATGATATTGAGCGCTTTACCGCTCAGGCCGAAGGCCCGATCGTTCCAAAGTGGTTTGAAACTCTGCCGTCGCCCTGTTCATTCTTATTGACAGGCCTGCAAACCGGACATAGACTCTCCGCAGGGCGGCGGTGGTTCCGCTTTCCTAGGAATTGGAATGCCGGCAACCGTACCGGCCACGTGACGCATGGCTTCTACCCGAACGACCGTAGCCCCACCACCGAATCGCGTTCGCCTGATTGTGGCATCGTCGGTGATGCTCACTTTCATCTCCTTCTGGCGGGCGGCCGCCGTGGTTCTCAACGATTTGGGCTCCTCGGCCTTTTATGCCGGCGGCATCGCCGAGCAGGCCATCGGCGCCTCGGCGCCGTGGTTCATCCTCGCCATCATGCTGTTCAGCTTCGCGGTGCGCGCGGTGTACGTCGAGAGCTGCTCGATGTTCACACGCGGCGGCGTTTATCGCGTGGTGAAGGAGGCTCTGGGCGGAACCTTCGCCAAGGTCAGCGTCTCGGCGTTGATGTTCGACTACATTCTCACCGGTCCGATTTCGGGCGTGTCGGCGGGGCAATATATCACCGGGCTGATGAATGAATTGCTGGTGACCGCAAACCATCACCAGTTGCTGCCTGAGGTGTTGATTGCGGCGCATCACCGTGCGTTCCAATTCAACATGGACTACACCTCGGCCGTTTTTGCCGCCGTGGTGACCATCTACTACTGGTGGGAGAACATCAAGGGCATAGAGGAATCGAGCGACAAGGCCATGCGGGTCATGGAGATCACCACGGTGATGGTGATCGTCCTATTTATATGGGGCGGATACTCGATATTCCGGGTCGGCGTTCACCTTCCTCCGCCGCCCACACCGGCGAACTTGCACTTCAGCAGCGATGCGCTGGGATTCCTGAAGGGATCGGGACTGCCGATCTTTGGATTGTTTGGCATCATCATGGCCTTCGGGCATTCGATCCTGGCCATGAGCGGCGAAGAGACACTGGCCCAGGTCAATCGCGAAATTCAGCATCCCAAGCTCAAAAACCTGAAGCGCGCGGCCATCATCATTGCCATTTACAGTCTCCTGTTTACGGGCGGCGCCACGCTGCTGGCGTCGATGCTGATTCCCACCTATCCGCGAACACACATCTATCAGGACAACCTGATTGCCGGCCTGGCGATGTATATGGCCGGACCGCTGGCGCTGCGGATCATCTTCCGCATCTTCGTGGTGTTCGTCGGATTTCTGATTCTCTCCGGCGCCATCAATGCGTCCATCATCGGCGCCACCGGGGTGCTGATGCGCGTGGCCGAGGATGGCGTGCTCACAGACTGGTTCCGCAGGCCGCACAACAAGTACGGAACCAGCTACCGGATCGTAAACCTGGTGTTCGTCCTGCAGATGATCACCATTGTCGCCAGCCGCGGCAACGTGCTCATGCTGGGTGAGGCGTACGCCTTCGGAGTCATCTGGTCGTTCACGTTCAACGCATTGGCGATGCTGGTGCTTCGCTGGAAATATCACGGTGAGCGTGGCTGGAAAGTTCCGCCAAACTTTCGGATTGGCAACATGGAGCTTCCCCTCGGACTGATATCGGTTTTTGCGGTGCTGCTGATGACCGCGGGAGTGAACCTGTTCACCAAGTCCATGGCCACCATCAGCGGCGTGAGCTTCACCGTGGCCTTCTTCATCATCTTCGCGATTTCAGAACGGCAAAACCTGCGGCGGCACGCTCTTGCCGCTACACAGATGAAGGACCACTTTCAACTTGAGCACCAGGAGACGGTGAGCCGGGAATCGGCTGCCATCCGGCCGGGTGGCGTAATGGTGACGATGCGGGATGTGGCCAACCCCTATGCGCTGAAGTGGGCTCTTTCTCGTACCAGCACAGAGGAGCAGGATGTGGTGGTGGTGACGGTGCGGCTCATGGGCGCCGGAGGACCTGAATATTTGAGCGCCGAGCAGCAGTCCTTTACCGAGCACGAGCAGATGTTGTTCACCAAGGCGGTGTCGGTAGCAGAGAGCTTCGGCAAGAAAGTTTCGCTGCTGGTGTTGCCGGCCGGCGACGTGTTTGCGGCGCTGACGCAGAGTGCCAACGCTCTGGAAGTGGACTCCGTGGTGTCCGGCGCCTCAGAGCTGATGAGCGCCGAGCAGCAGGCGTACCACCTTGGCCAGGCGTGGGAAGCGCTGCCCGAGCCGAAACGGCAGTTCAACTTCTACGTGGTGGCTCCGGACGGCCAGGTGAAGGTCTTCTACATCGGACCTCACGCGCCCGCGCTGAGCCCGGACAACGTGCAGCTCGTCCATCGGTTGTGGCTAAACATGAGGCGCGACCCTTCGCTTCAGGAACTGCACCACAGCGACATCATCACCTTTGCCCTGTCGCGAATGGCCATGAACTATGCGCGCAACAAGGACGAGGTGGTTCGGGAGCTGCGCAACTATTGCGGTGGAGCTCCGCCCGCGGCGCGGATCGGGCAGAACCCGCCGGGAACACCGGCGCTGCCAACCAAGGCAATCAAACAGACCCGCGACCAGTAAGCAGCGCCGCAGAACGAGCGCGATATCAGGCCGTGTAGTCTTCGCCAGGCGACCAGCGGATTATCTCGACATTGGGTGGAACCAGCCCGGCAAGCGCTTCAGGCGTGCCCGTGAGCACCGGAAATGTGCCAAAGTGAATGGGGAGCACAACTTGCGGCTGCAGCAGGCTCACGGCCAATCCTGCTTCCTTTGGGCCCATGGTGAAATGGCCGCCGATAGGAAGCATCGCAATCCGCGGATGGTACAGCCTGCCAATATGCTTCATGTCGCCGAAGACGGCAGTATCGCCGGCATGGTAGAGAACCGGGCCGCCGGTGATGCTGAGAACGTAGCCCGCGGCAATGCCTACATAGTGAATGCCCTCTTCGTCCTGCACGCCGGCGGAGTGTTTGGCTTCGACCATGGTGGCCGCAATGTCGTCCAGTTCCACGGTTCCCCCCAGGTTCATGCCTACGGTTTGTGAAACGCCTTTGCCGCTGAGGTAGCTGGCAAGTTCGTAGATGGCGACCACTTTCGCGCCGTGCTTGGCGGCCACCGGAACCACATCGGACATGTGGTCGCCGTGACCGTGCGTGAGCAGGATGTAGTCGATCTTCGACGGCAACTCGAAGTTCTTTGGATACTTGGGATTCTCGGCGATCCAGGGATCAATGAGGACGTTTGTGCCCTGGGCGGTGCGGACCAGGACGGTGGCGTGTCCCAGCCAGGTAATTCTCGTGGCGTTGGACGGGGTCATGTTTTCCTCCAATTCAGTCAACAGCCTTCAGCTTACAGTTCCACCCTCCCGGCCTCCAGCTACTGCCGAGTTTGAAGTTTCCCAAGCCGGATTTGTGCCGAGGCCGGTCGAGGTTTCTTCGGGTGTGGTTTTCATGCCCGGGGTTCAAAACTCCGCTTGACGCCAGCCAGATGCGCAGGTACGCTACATTGCAAGGCGAATATATGGCGAAAGTAGAAACGCTCTTCCCCATCCTCGAATCAAAACCGCCGGCGGGCCTGGCTGCCATTGCCGCCGAGGCGCCGCTGGACTCAACCGGATGTCTTACCGAATACCGGCCGCTCGCTTCCCGTTCCATTGTGAACAAGACAACTTCGCGCCGTGGGCTGCCCTTCACGCATGCCATCAACCCTTATCGCGGCTGCGAGTTTGGATGCCGGTACTGCTACGCGCGCTATACCCACGAGTTCCTGGAGATGGCGCCGGAGGAGTTCGAACGCAAGATTTATTTCAAGCAGAACGCCGCGTGGCTGCTGGAGCAGGAGCTGAGGCGGCTGAAACCGGGGACGCAGATTGCCCTGGGCACGGCAACCGATCCTTATCAGCCGCTAGAGCGGCGGCAGTGTGTAACGCGATCGCTTCTGGAGGTGTTTGCCAGGCACACCGAGTTCAAGCTGGGGATTGTGACCAAGTCGCCACTGATCGTGCGCGATCTGGATCTGATGAAGCAGATTTCCCAAGGCAATCGGCTGACCGTGCACCTGACCGTGACCACCGTCGATGTGAAGCTGGCGCGGATTCTCGAGCCGCGTGCACCGCGGCCCGACCTGAGGCTGCAGGCCCTCAAGCGCTTGCGCGAGGCGGGATTGCGCGCAGGGGTGATGTGTTCGCCGCTGATGCCGGGAATCACGGACAGCGCCGCGTCTATGGATGCGGTTGCCCGGGCCGCGGCAAAAGCGGGCGCGAGCTTCTTTGTCTCCGGCGCACTGTTCCTTAAGCCCTGCTCGCTGCCAACGTTTTTCGAGTTCGTAGAGCGGCATTTTCCCGAGCAGGTCGAGGCATACCGGCGGCGTTATGAGAAGAGCGCATTCGTTTCGGCTACCTACCGCCAGCGCATGGCGGAGGTGGTAGGTTCGTTGTGCAGAAAATATCGGCTGGGACGGATGCGGACCGAGGAAACAGTGAAATGGAATGAATCGGGCGGTGAGGTGGCGCAGCAACCGTGGTTGCCGTTTGGAAGTTAGGCAACTTTCCCATCGGGAAAGTATCCGTTGACTGGGTGAGAGACCTTTGGAGCTGTCGGCGCCCTCCCGCGGGGAGCGGCGATAAGTAATGTGATCTATATCACATACTGAGGAGAAAATAATGCCGAAGCTATAGTCAGCATCAAGCAGGGGGGCGCTTGAGCAAAGGGCCACTGGGCCTGCCCCCCAAAGCTTAAGTTCCCGCTGCCGCGCAACCGTCCACTCCTCACCTCAACTCACACCTTGCCTGGAGGCCTGAAGGGCGGCTT